>NZ_JBHMCF010000012.1:0-330150 GCF_042428605.1 Nonomuraea salmonea | reverse complement strand
GTTGCGGAAGTCCCAGGCGGCGATGACGCTGCGGGTGTAGTAGCCGCGCGCCATGATCAGAGAGGGACGGGAGCCGTCCAGGTACGCCGTTCCCGCCAGGAAGCGGTCCACCCTGTTGCCGTAGTTGTCGCCCCAGGACGACACCGTGCCGCGCGGCGGGTCGTAGTTGACGGTGGACATCGCGGCGCCGGTCTGGCCGTTGAACATCGTCAGGTACTCGGGGCCGGACAACACATAGCCGCTGGAGTTGCGGTGGTCCGCGCCGGCGTTGCCGATCACCGTGCCGCGGCCGTCCCTGGTGCCGTCGGCCGTCTTCATGGCGACCTCGGCCCGGCCGTCGCCGTCGTAGTCGTAGACCTGGAACTGCGTGTAGTGCGCGCCGGCGCGGATGTTGCGGCCCAGGTCGATGCGCCACAGGCGGGTGCCGTCGAGGCGGTACGCGTCCACGAAGACGTTGCCGGTGTAGCCGGACTGGGAGTTGTCCTTGGCGTTGGACGGGTCCCATTTGAGGACGATTTCGTACCGGCCGTCGCCGTCGAGGTCGCCCACCGAGGCGTCGTTCGCGCTGTAGGAGTAGGAGACGCCGTCGGGGGTGGTGCCGCCGGACGGCGGCTGGATGGGCACGTCCAGGTAGGAGCCGCCGGTGAAGCGGAGCGAGGCGGGGGAGGCGGCCTGCTCGCTGCCGCTGACCACGGCCCGCACGGTGTACGAGGCGTCGGCGGCGGCGCCGCTGTCGAGGACGTTGGTGCCGCCGCTCAGTCCGGAGGCGATCCGGGTGGAGCCGCGGTAGAGGTTGAACGTGACGCCGTCGGGGTCGGTGCCGAGCAGCCGCCAGGAGACGAGGTTGCCCGACCCGGAGCGTACGCTGATCAGCCCCCGGTCCAGGTCCTCCATCTGTTTGGCGGGAGCGGCGTGGGCGGGGGCGGCGACGGCGGTGGAGGTCAGGGCTAGGACGGCGGCCGCGGCGGCCAGGCTCAAGCGCATTCTGGGGTCCTTTGCAGCTCGGGGTAAGCGCTTTCCCAATGGGCGAGAAGAAACTTTCATGCGGCGGTACGGTGGCGTGGTAGCGCTAACACACTGGCACCGACGATCTCAGAGATTCGCTGACCTGCGGAGACGTTCACAGCTGCTCCTCTTCTGCCAGGGCGACGGGCGGGGCGGAGCCCGCGCGTATTAAAGCCATCAGCCGCCCCCGTCTCAACCCCTGTCCGCAAGTTCGCGACCGCCCCGTCCCCGGCGGACCTCCCCGTTTCAGCTCCCGGCCGGCAGCTCCCAGCGGACCTCCCCGTCCTGCCGTTGCGACGTCGCCCGCAGGCCGGCCGCGGCGGCGACCGCCTGGGAGGCCGCGTGCCCGGGGTGGATGTGCGCGATCACCGTGTCCACCTCGTCCGCGAGCCGCTCGACCAGCGCCACCGCGGCCTCCCTGGCCAGGCCGCGGCCCTGCCACGCGGTGCCGACCACCCAGGCGACCTCCGCCGTACGTCCCTCGACGGTCGCCTGCACGTACCCGACCAGGCAGTCCTCGGCGCGCAGCCGGATCACCCAGTTGCGCCACCCGGGCGGCCCGGCGGCCAGCCGCTCGTAGCGGGCGCGCAGCTCCACGGCGTTGAGCGGCGCCCCGCCGGTGAACGCGTGCAGGGCCGGGTCGGCGAGCACCCCGGCCATCTCGGAGGCGTGCTCGGGGCGCAGGGGTACGAGCGTGAGCCGGGAGGTCTCGATGGCGTCCATCCCGTCACCTTAGGGGTGGGATGTGTCCGGGTCGGCAGGTGTTGATCGCCTGGGGGTGACAGCGCAGAGGTCTTGGCCGGTGGCGGGCGGCGGCGGATGGTGGAGTGACGTCGGCCATGGGGAGGTCCCAGTGGAACCACGGCAGCTTCCTGTCGCCGGTGAACGCACCTCGGAGACGCTCAGCCGGTTCAGGGACGAGAGCGGCCCCGTCGTCCGCATCGAGCTGCCGGGCGCGGTCGAGGCCTGGATGGTGACCTCGTACGACACCGTGAACGAGGTCCTGACCGGCGACGGCACGGTCTACGGCAAGAACCCGGCGGCCTTCACCGCCCTGCACGACGGCACCATCGCCCCCGACTGGCCGCTGCGCCAGCTCATCGAGGGCGACCACCTGCTGACCAAGGACGGCGAGGACCACCGGCGGCTGCGCGGCCTGGTCAACAAGGCGTTCACCCCGGCCAGGGTGGCCGCCATGGAGCCGCGCATCCAGCAGCTCACCGACGACCTGCTCGACCGGCTGGCGCGCGCGGGCGAGGAGGTGGACCTGGTGCGCGAGTTCGGCGAGCCGCTGCCGATCGCGGTGATCTGCGAGCTGCTCGGGGTGCCGGAGGACGAGCGTTACCGGATCAGGGAGTGGACGAACGTGCTGCTGTCGCACGTCGCCGAGCCCGCCGAGGCGGCGGCGGCCGGTGGTGGGCTGCTGGCGTACCTGAGCGAGTTCATCGGGCGCAAGCGCGGCGACGGCGACGGCGACGACCTGACGACGGGGCTCATCCGCGTCCAGGAAGAGGAGGGCGACCGCATCTCCCACGAGGAGATGGTGGGGCTGCTGTGGGTGGTGCTCATCGCCGGGCACGAGACGACCGTGCACCTCATCGCCAACACCGTCATCGCCCTGTGCGCGGACCCGGCCCAGCTGGAGCGGGTACGGGCGCACGGCTCATGGGAGCAGCTGGTCGAGGAGGCGCTGCGCTGCCGCAACTCCGTGCTCACCGTGATGTTCCGTTATCCGCGCGAGGACGTGCGGGTGGCCGGGACGGCGATCAGGGCCGGCGAGCCCATCGCGGTCGCGCTCTCGGCCGCCGGTACGGACCCGGCCAGGTACGGCGGCGACGCGGCCGCCTTCGACGCCTCCAGGGAGCCGGACGCGCACCTGGGCTTCGGCCGTGGCCCGCACTTCTGCCTGGGCGCCCCGCTGGCCAGGCTGGAGCTGCGGATCGCGCTGTCGTCGTTGTTCGCCCGCTTCCCCGAGCTGCGGCTCGCGGTGCCGCCCGACAAGATCGCGTACACGTCCTCGCTGATCACGGAGGGGCCGCTGGAGCTGCCCGTGCTGCTCGGCCCGCCCGCCTGACCGGCTCAGCCCGCGAGCAGCTCGTCGAAGGCGTGGATGATGCCGAGCGTGTCGAGGACCGACTCGGTGGCGCTGTTCGCGTCGGCCGGGCGGACGCAGAACAGCGGGCTGGACAGCACGGTGTCGAGCAGGCGCGGCACGCCCAGGACGTCGAGCAGCGTGGCCGGGGTCTGCATGGGCGCGGGCGCCGGGTTGCCCGCGCACACCGGCTTGGTGACGAGCGCTTCGAGGTAGCGGGTGACGGTCTCCGGGGTCCGCGCCTCCTGGGCGCTCGGGGTCCTGGTGCTGCGGGCGCAGGCGATGGCCCGGTCGACGAGGGCTTCGAGCATGGTCTCGACGCGCGTGTCGGGCGAGGCGGGGGTGGCGGCCGCGGCGGGGCTCGTCCCCGGTGACGGGGTGACGCTGGGTGAGGGGAAGGGCCAGGGCAGCGGCGGCAGGTTGGGGATGGGCGGCAGGGTCGGGCCGGCAGCGGACAGCGGCGTGCCCTCAGCGGCGGCTCCGGCGGCGGCTCCGGCGGCGGCTTCGCCGGCGGCCTCGGCCTCGTTCCCCGGCGCGAAGAAGCCCTGGAGCGAGCTGCCGGCGACGATCGACTCCATGAGCGCGCGGATGTCGTCGGCGGTCACCGTCCCTGTGAAGGGCGGTGGCGGCTGCACATTGATCTTGATGCCGTCGACGTCGCTGCATCCCGTGCGGGTGACGGCCGGATCGTCCTCCGCGTGTGCGGTCGCGGCGGGCGCGAGCAGGGCGGCGGACGTGGCGGTCAGTACGGCGATGGCCTGCCTGTACATGTTGCTCCCCATGAGTGATGATCGACTTACTGTTGCGATCATTACCCTTAGTGGTGGTTCGATTACTCCATAGTTGGATCTAGCCCTCTTTACCGGTGATCGGGGACTCGGCGGCGGCCGATATATTGAAGCGCTGTTACATCTGAGAGGAGCCCCCTTGCGTCCCGCGATCGAACCGTACGAGCACGGCCTGCTCGACACCGGCGACGGCAACCTCGTCTACTGGGAGACCTGCGGCAACCCGGACGGCAAGCCCGTGCTGGTCGTCCACGGCGGACCGGGGTCGGGCTGCTCGACCGGCTCACGGCGCAGGTTCGACCCAGAGGTGTTCCGCACGGTCCTGTTCGACCAGCGCAACTGCGGCCGCAGCCGCCCGCACGCCGCCGAGCACGACACCGACCTGACCACCAACACCACCCACAACCTCATCGCCGACATGGAGCGGCTGCGCGAGCACCTCGGCATCGACAAGTGGCTGCTGTACGGCGGCTCGTGGGGCTCGACGCTGATCCTGGCCTACGCCGAGACGTACCCGGAGCGGGTCTCGGAGATCATCATCACCGGCGTCACCATGACCCGCCGCTCCGAGATCGACTGGCTCTACCGGGGCGTCGGCCGCTTCTTCCCCGAGCAGTGGGAGCGGTTCAGGCAGGGCGTGCCGCCGGAGGAGCGCGACGGCGACCTCGTGGCGGCGTACGCGCGGCTGCTGTCAGGACCCGACCCCGAGGTCAGGGAGCGGGCCGCCATCGACTGGGTCACCTGGGAGGACGCGGTGATCTCGATGGAGGTCAACGGCGCACCCGGCGCCTACAGCGACCGCCCGCCCGCCGACGTGCTGGCCCTGACCAGGATCTGCTCCCACTACTTCGCCCACGCCGCCTGGCTGGAGGAGGGCGTGCTGCTGCGGAACGCGCACCGGCTGGCCGGCATCCCCGGCGCGCTGATCCACGGCCGCCTCGACCTGAGCAGCCCGCTCAACACGGCCTGGGAGCTGACCCAGGTCTGGCCGGACGCGGAGCTGACCGTCATCGACGACTCCGGTCACACCGGCAGCGGGACGTTCAGGAAGGCCGTGGACGCCGCCATCGAGCGCTTCACGCCTCGCTGACCGGACGCGCCCGGGCGGGCTCCGCCCGGTGGTACGGGCGGGCGGCGGCGGCGACCGCCAGGGCCAGCGTCACCAGGGCCGCGCTCACCCACAGCGGCGAGCGGAAGCCGAGGCCCGCGCCGATCGCCAGGCCGCCCAGCCAGGGGCCGAGCACCGCGCCCACGTTGAGCGCCGCCGTGGCGAAGCCGCCGGACAGCGTGGGCGCGGTGGCGGCGGCGTACAGGACCTGGGAGATGAGCGTGGAGCCGACCGCGAACGACAGCGTCCCCTGGACCAGGACGAGCGTCACCGCCGCCACCGGCACCCCCGCCACCAGCCCGAAGAGCGCCCAGCCCGCGGCCAGCGCCACCCCGCCGGCCGCCAGCAGGACCTTGGGCCGGGTGTCGGCGAGCCGGCCGCTGATCGTCACCCCGGCGAACGAGCCCAGCCCGAACAGCGCGAGCAGGCCCGGCAGCCAGACCTGGGCGATGCCGGTGACGCCGGTGAGGAGCGGCGCGAGGTAGGTGAACGTGCTGAAGGTGGCCCCGTTCACCAGCGCGCCGAGCAGCAGGAGGACGAGGAGCCTGGGGTGGCGCAGGGCCCGGGCCTCGCCGCGTACGGTGCCGCCGGGAGCGCCGCCCGGCACCGACCGCAGCACGGCGACGATCGCCGGCACCAGCGCCAGGGCCACCGCCCAGAACGCCGAGCGCCAGCCCCACAGCTCGCCGAGCAGCGCGCCGCCCGGCACCCCCGCGACGCACGCGATCGTGACCCCGCTGAGCAGGATCGACGTGGCCCTGCCCTTGGCGTGGGGCGGGGCCAGCGCGATCGCCGTGGCCATGGCCACCGCCAGGAACCCGGCGTTGGCCAGCGCCGCCACGACCCGCGTGGCGAGCAGCACCGCGTAGTCGGTGGTGACCGCGCCGACCACGTGGGCGATCAGGAACGCGACCAGGAAGGACAGCAGGGCCGACCGCCTGGACCAGCGCAGGCTCAGCACCGCCATGAGCGGCGCGCCCACCACCATCCCGGCGGCGAAGGCCGAGGTGAGCAGCCCGGCGGCGGGAATGGACACGCCCAGCTCACGGGCGATCCCGGGCACCAGCCCGGCCAGCATGAACTCGGACGTCCCTTGGGCGAAGACCGCCAGCCCGAGCAGATAGACCACGAAAGGCATGAGAAACTCCACGACCCGGACATGGGCCGGCACAGGTGAGCGCGGGGGAAACATCCCGCGCGGATGAAGGAACTGGGCAGGGACCTGTGTCGTCGGTGGTCCGGATGGCGGGCGCGATCAGCCGAGATCAGGCGGAGCCGGACGGGCGCGAGATCAGCGGCCCGGCGTCAGGAGAAGCCGGGGGATCGGGCCATGCCGCAGCGGCCCCTTCACATGGAGGGGCAGGCGGGTCAGCCACCGGACGACCGGTGGCTGGCGTCTTGATGCCTCGGGGCCGGCCATGCGCGGCACCGTAGCAACGCCGCGCCCCGGTCGTCCACTCAATAAGCGGCCAGGAAGTCGAGCACCGTCGGGCTCGCGACGTGCCGGAATTCCTCGAAGTAGGCGTGCCTGGCGCCTTCGATGAGCTGGAGCGAGGCGCCGGGGATGCGCTCGGCCAGCAGGGGCGCGTTGGCGGCCGGGTTGAAGACGTCGTCGGTGCCGTGGACGACGAGCGTGGGCGCGGTGATGCGGGGCAGCGCGTCCCAGGCGTCGTGGCCGGCGCTGGCGGCCAGGTGGCGGCGGCGGGCGTGGGCGGGCATGCCGGGGTCGCCGATCGTGAAGTAGGGGCCGGGGTGCCCGGCCAGCCAGGCGGGCGTGTACATGAGCTCCAGCAGGGCCCGTCCGGCGGCGGCGCGGTCGGGCTGGGCGAGCGACCTGCGGACGTCGTTGCTCCGCTCGACGCCGTGGGCGCCGCCGGGTGAGCTGCAGCCGAGCACGAGCGCCCCCACCCTGCCGGGGTGGTCGGCGGCCAGCCACTGGGCGACCCGCCCGCCCATCGAGGTGCCGTACACGTGCGCCTGCGACACTCCGGCGTCGTCGAGCACGGCCAGCACGTCGGCGGCGAACCCGCGCGTCGTGTACGGCTCGTCCGGCTTGTCGCTGCCGCCCGTGCCTCGCCAGTCGAGGGTGATCGTCCGATAGGCGGCGAAGTCGTCCCGTACGGAGTCCCACCAGCGGTGGTCGTTGGCCTGCCCCTGCAGCAGCACGAGCGGCTCCCCATGGCCGCGGACCTGGTAGGACAGCTTCACCCCGTCGGGCGTCGTCGCGTATGGCACGCCTCCGATACTGCCGCAAGGAAACGCGCGGAGAAAAATTCGCGGCATGATGTCCGGTACGCGTCCACGGCTCCGACGTCTCTGCTGAAGGCACCAGAGAGAGGGCGAAACCGATGAAGTTCATGATCCTTTCGTACGCGTCCCAGCGGAACTACGACGAGATGGCCGGCAAGGACACCGGCGGCGTCGCCTGGAAGCCCGAGGACGTGGCCGCCATGCACGCGTTCATGACGGAGGTCAACAAGGAGCTGGAGGACTCGGGCGAGCTGGTCGAGACGCGCGGCCTCGCGGCCCCGGTGCACACCCGCAGGGTGGGCCTGCGGGGCGGCGCCCCGTTCGTCACCGACGGCCCCTACGCGGAGACGCAGGAGGTGCTGGCCGGCTACTGGGTGGTGGAGTGCGCGAGCTACGACAGGGCGACCGAGATCGCGCTGCGGCTGGGGCAGTGCCCGTCGCCTGACGGGGCCGACGCGTTCGCCGACATCCGGCCGATCATCGAGTCGGTCGAGGACATGGCGTTCTGAACGGCGGGGCGGTGCCCGAGCACCTGTTGCGCGAGCTGGCGCCGCAGGTGCTCGGCGCGCTCGTGCGCCGCTACGGTCACTTCGCGACCGCCGAGGACGCCGTGCAGGAGGCGCTGCTCGCGGCGGCCACGCAGTGGCCCGAGCAGGGCGTGCCGGACGATCCGCGCGCCTGGCTGATCACGGTCGCCGCGCGCCGCCTGACCGACCTGCTGCGCGCCGAGCAGGCGCGCCGCCGTCGCGAGGACGCGGTCGCCGCCCGCGCGCTGCCGGACGAGTGGCTCTCACCGGCCGCCGACCGGCAGGAGGCGGCCGGTGACGACACGCTGATCCTGCTGTTCCTGTGCTGCCATCCGTCGCTGACGCCGCCCGCGCAGGTCGCGCTCACGCTCCGGGCGGTGGGCGGTCTGGGCACGGCGGAGATCGCCCGGGCGTTCCTGGTGTCGGAGCCCACGATGACCCGCCGCATCACCCGGGCCAAGCAGCGCGTCAAGGACAGCGGGCAGCCGTTCCGGCTGCCGGGCAAGGCCGAGCGCGAGGAGCGGCTGGCCGCGGTGCTGCACGTGCTCTACCTGATCTTCAACGAGGGGTACGCCAGCACGTCGGGCCCCGAGCTGCACCGCGCCGAGCTGGCGGACGAGGCCATCAGGCTGGCCCGCGTCGTGCACCGGCTGCTGCCGGACGATCCAGAAGCGGCCGGGCTGCTGGCGCTCATGCTGCTCACCGACGCGCGCCGCCCGGCGCGTACGGGGCCGGACGGCGAGCTGGTCCCGATGGCCGAGCAGGACCGGTCGAAGTGGCACGCCGCCTCCATCGCCGAGGGCACCGAGCTGGTGACGAAGGCCCTGCCCATGGCGCCGCCGGGGCCGTACTGCCTCCAGGCGGCCATCGCCGCCCTGCACGACGAGGCGCGCACGCCGGAGGAGACCGACTGGCCGCAGATCACCGCCCTGTACGAGCTGCTGATGCGCATCTCCGACAACCCGGTCGTCGCGCTCAACCACGCCGTCGCCGCCGCCATGGCCCGCGGCCCGAGCGTCGGTCTCGAGCTGCTCGACCGGCTCGGGGACGACGAGCGGGTGGCCGGCGACCACCGGCTGTTCGCGGTGCGCGCGCACCTGCTGGAGATGTCGGGCGACCTCGCGGGGGCGCGGGAGGCGTATGAGGAGGCGGCCTCGCGGGCCCTGAGCCTGCCCCAGCAGCGCTACCTGCGCGGCAGGGCATCGAGGATCGACCGGCGCGGCCGGGAATGATGCGGCCCCAGGTGTGGTTACATAAACCGTGGCCGGTGTGCCCAGTGTCCCCGGGCCTCACCTATTGCCTTCGCGGACTACCGTTCGGCTGGAGCCGCGTTGTGCCTTTCGCCGAGAGGCGACACGCACACCGGTACGCACACGTCGGGCGCCCGCCCTCTTCGGAGGACGGGCGCTCACGTGTGTTCAGGCCCGCTGCTCGTAGTAGGGGTCGGTGACCCCGCCGGGGCAGGCCAGGGCCGCCATGTCGAGCCCGGTCAGCCGGGCGCCCGCCTGGTAGGCGCTGTCGAGGAACTCCAGCACGGCCCCCACGGGGTCCTCCATGACCCGCACGTCGTCGTAGCGCAGGACGGCCAGGTGGCTGCCGCGCGCCGGGATCCACTCGGCCTGCGCGGGCCGCAGCGGCTCGCGGGCCAGCCCCTCGGGCTCGGGCGCGGTGTAGGAGTAGAACGCCGGCCAGGGGCGTTCCTTGTCGCCGAACCAGAACCCCGAGCTGATCACCTCCCAGCTGTACGCCTCCCGCGTGACCGGGTCGGTCTCCGGCGAGACCTTGACGACCCGCCCGGTGAACCTGGTCACCGCTATGTCGAAGGTGTGCCAGTAGTGGTGGACGGGGCTGGTCTTGCCGGCGTAGTCGGCGGCGTACCGGTCGAGCAGCTGCACGACCTGCGAGAGGATCCGCCAGTAGCGGTTGATGAGCATCGGGTCGTAGCGGGCGTGCAGGGTGTCCTCGGCGAACGGCGTGTCGTCGCCGAGGTCGAACGGCACCGCCCAGATCTCCGGCCGGATCCCCAGCCCGGCCAGCGTCTCGAAGAGCCGCTCGTAGAAGGAGGCGACGCTCCTGCCGATCAGGCTGAACTCGGCGCTGCGGCCGTCGAACACGTCGATGACCAGGCGGTGGCGTACGAGGTCGAAGTCGACGCAGAACAGCGGCTGCTCGCCGAGCCCGCCCATGGGGCGGGTGGTGAGCCCGCGCCCGGTCGGGTGGAACGGCACCTGCCACCAGTGGTTGCGCCGGTTGCTCGACGCCAGCCTGATCTTTCCTACGATCTGTGCGAACCTGTGGAAGGTCTCCTTTGCCTCGGTCCATTCCGCCAGCGGCATGGCCGGGAACAGCTCCATGACGGTCCCCCTCCGACATAGGGCATTTCCCGACAATCGTAACTACTCGGAGTATTTGCCCAGATGCCAGGGGTCGTCACCCGGAGCTGACGTACTTCCTCGGCCGCAGCGCGTGGGCCCGCAGCGCCGCCAGCGCCGCGAGCTGGCCGGGGCGGTCCATCCGCACCGCCAGCTCGTCGCTGAACGCCAGCCCCAGCGCCGTGAGCTGGGCAACCAGGTCGGTCACCGGGCCCGTGACGTCCTCGACGCTCGTCGCCGGATGCCAGCCCTCGCCGCCCACCACCTCCGCCACCCGCCCGATCAGCTTGGCCGGCGACATCAGCGTGCCGTCGGCGAGCAGCATCAGCGCGGCCTCCCTGGCCGACACCTCGAACTCGTGCTCACCCCGCGCGAGCAGCAGCCGGGTGACCGCCGACCACATGGCCGACCTCGAATGCAGCAGCCGCAGCCCGTAGTCGGTGATCGACAGCTTGGCGCCGTCGCGGCGGATCGCGCCCAGCTCGCGCTCGGCCAGATCGCGCAGCCGCAGCGCCTCGGGCGACGGCGCGAGCCGCAGCGGCAGCGTCTCGCCGGAGGCGGCGAGCGACAGCAGCCGGTGCAGGGCGGGCAGCGGCTGCGGCGAGACCGGCGCGTGCAGCCGCACCTCGAACGGCTGCGCCAGCTCCCGCCGCGCCGGGCCGCGGCCCAGCACCCAGCGGTTGAGCCGCTCGCCGTGCACCCGGTTGAGCCAGCTGTCGCCGCCCAGGTCGGCGCGCGGCTCGGTGAGCCAGCGCCGGGTCAGCGCGGTGCGGTCGACGTCCTCGCCGGCCACGATGGCCAGCTCAAGGGCCGCTGAGCAGGCGATGTGCGCGCCCAGCTCCTCAGGCCCCATGATCATGCTCCACTGCAGCTCGGGAACGTCGGGCGGGAGCACGCCCGTGGCCTCGAGGGCCTGCTGGTAGGCGCTGGTGCCGGCGTCCTCGCCCTCGCGGGCGTAGGTGCGCAGGATCTGGACGGTGGTCGGAGACACGCACAACTCGGCGTAACGGTCCAAGCCGCCGAGCCGGAGCAGCTGCCCCAGCGAACGTGCCAGCCGCTCGTGGTCGCCACCCTGCGGCCCGACCTTGAGCGGCAACGTGTACCAGAGGAACTCGCAGACGTCGAGCTGGGTCACCGTCTCCAGTGGCTCCCCACCCGTCAACCATTCGACGGCGGTCCTGGCCTCCTCGGCCAGATCCGGCTGAGATCGCTCCAACTCGGCGAGAAGGGCGGTGACATCCGGTGCACTCATGCCTCGAAGTTTGCCGTATCGACCCCGGGCCTGACGATGACCGAAACCGGTGCGTATTGGGTCTTGCACAGCGACTACCTAAGAAATCCCTATCGGGCCGACTGTAACGTGATCATATCCACCGTTTCTCGAAGAGCATGCGGGCCTTCCACTCCGTGTACGAGAGCAACTCGCCGGTCAGTACGGGATGCAGCCACCAGAAGTTGATCAGCGCGAGCAACGTGAACGCGCCGACCACGGCGGCCCCGACGGTACGCCGCAACGGCATGGCGCCGGAGGCCGTCGGCGTGGCGGGCCCGATGAGCAGCCCCGCACACAACGTGATGGCCAGCACCATGAACGGCACCATCGGCATGGCGTAGAACAGGAACATCGTCCGGTTGTCGGCGATGGCGAAGTAGAACCACGGCAGCCAGCCCATCGCGTAGCTGAGCAGCACCGCCCCCGCCCGCCAGTCGCGCGAGGAGACGTACCACGCGATGAGGGCCACCAGCGCGGCCAGCGCCCCGAACCAGATCACCGGCGTGCCGACGCCGAGCACCGCCTCGGAGCAGTCGGTGGCGCCGCAGCCGCCCTTCTTGCCCTCGTAGTAGAAGGCGACGGGGCGCAGCAGCAGCGGCCACGACCACGGCTCCGACATGTAGTTGTGCGGGGTCTCCAGGCCGCTGTGGAAGGTGAAGACCTGCCACTGGTAGTGGATCCACGAGCGCATGGAGTCGACCAGGAAGAACAGCGGGTTGCCCGACGAGGTGGCCTGGTCCCAGTTGCGGCCGTAGCCGGTGGCGGTGGCGAACCAGCCGATCCAGGTCGCCATGTACGCCACGAACGGCACCACGCCGAAGGCCAGCGTCGCCTGCGGCAGGTCCTTGTTGAACGCCCCGACGTACGGCCGGCGCAGCCCCAGCGCGCGGCGGGCTCCGGCGTCCCACAGCAGCGACATGGCCGCGAACGCCACCAGGAACGCCAGCCCCGACCACTTGACCGACATCGCGAAGGCCAGGCACACCCCGGCCGCGATCCGCCACCACCTGATGCCCAGCGACGGGCCGTACACGGAGACGGGCGAGTGCTCGTACCAGGTGACCAGCCGTTCGCGCGCCTGGTCACGGTCGGCCACCAGGCAGGCGAACGCCGCGAGCACCCAGAACATCAGGAAGATGTCGAGCAGCGCGGTGCGCGAGAGCACGAAGTGCAGGCCGTCGAGCGCCAGCAGCAGGCCCGCGAAGCAGCCGAGCAGCGTGGAGCGGGTCATCCTGCGGGCGACCCTGGCGAGGATGAGGATGGACAGCGTGCCGATGAGGGCGGCGGCGAAGCGCCAGCCGAACGGGTTGAGCCCGAAGATCCACTCGCCGGCGCCGATCATCCACTTGCCGAGCGGCGGGTGCACGACGTAGGAGGCGCACTTGTCGATCTGCTGGCCGCACGCCTGCCAGATGTCGGTGCCGCCGGACATGATCGTCTTGTCGGCGTCCTTGATCGTGACGTGCTCGACGCCGTGGGTGATGAGCGAGAAGGCGTCCTTCATGTAGTACGTCTCGTCGAACACCACGGCCTTGGGGTCGCCGAGCTGCAGGAAGCGCAGGATCCCGCCGAACAGGGTGACCAGCAGCGGCCCGATCCATCCCCAGAGCACGCTGCCCCGCATGGGAGGCACGACACGATCGCGTACGGACCGAGCCTCGGAAGGGCCTGGGTCCTTCGGCTGCTCGAAGGCCTGGTACGGAGAATCGGTCACCGCCATTCGGACATCGTACGGGCCCCAGAGCGGTGGTTACCCAAGAAACACGGTCTAATTGGGATGCCCTGCCACAATGGTCAGGTGACAGGGAACGGCAGGTTGGTGCTGGCAGGAGCCCCCATAGGTCAGGTGGGTGACGTCTCCCCACGGCTGCGCGACGCGCTGGCGGGCGCCGACGTGGTGGCGGCCGAGGACACCAGGCGGCTGCGCAGGCTCGCGGCCGACCTCGGCGTCGAGCTGACCGGCCGGGTGGTGTCCTACTACGACCAGAACGAGGCGGGCCGCGCGCAGGAGCTGCTGGAGACGCTCAAGCAGGGCCGCACGGTGGTGGTGATCACCGACGCGGGCATGCCGGGCGTGTCCGACCCCGGCTACCGCCTCACCAGCCTCGCGGTCGAGGCCGGCGTGCCAGTCACGGCGCTGCCCGGGCCGAGCGCCGTCACCACCGCGCTCGCGATCTCCGGCCTGGCCAGCGACCGGTTCTGCTTCGAGGGCTTCCCGCCGCGCAAGCCGGGCGACCGGGCCCGCCGGCTCAAGGCGCTCGCCACCGAGGAGCGCACGATGGTCTTCTTCGAGGCGCCGCACCGGCTGGCGAGCAGCCTGGCGGCGATGGCCGAGGCGTTCGGGCCCGACCGCAGGGCCGCGGTGTGCCGCGAGCTGACCAAGACGTACGAGGAGGTCCGCAGGGGCGGACTCGGCGAGCTGGCCGCGTGGGCGGAGGGCGGTGTGAAGGGCGAGATCACCGTCGTGGTCGCCGGCCACGTGCCGGGCGACGTCGAGCTCGACCCCGAGGCGCTGGTCGCGGAGGTCGAGCGCAGGGTCGCCGAGGGGGAGCGGCGCAACGCCGCGGTCGCCGGTGTGGCCAAGGAGGCAGGCATGCCCAAGAGGGAGCTCTACGACCTCGTGCACGGGAAGACCCCCACCCCGTAAGGTGCGCAGGGTGCGTAATTGGGGGTTATCACCGGGCCGGCTGGTGCCGCCGTTCCAGGGTGGCACGCTCGCCGGCTGGCTGGGGCCGCTCGCGGTGGCCGTCTTCGGCGGCCTGCTCCGCTTCATCGACCTCGGCAGGCCCAAGGCCGTCGTCTTCGACGAGACCTACTACGTCAAGGACGCCTACTCGCTGCTCGCCGAGGGCGTCGAGCGCACCATGCTCGGCGACGCCAAGAACCCCATCGCCGACCGGCGGCTGCTGGCCGGCAACCTCGACATCTTCAAGCAGTGCCCGCAGCCCGACGACTGCGCGTCCTTCGTGGCGCACCCGCCGCTCGGCAAGTGGATGATCGCGGCCGGCGAGTGGATGTTCGGCATGAACCCCTTCGGCTGGCGCTTCGCGGCGGCGGTGGCCGGCACGCTGACCATCCTCATCCTCGCCAGGGTGGCGCGCAGGATGACCCGCTCGACGCTGCTCGGCTGCCTGGCCGGGCTGCTGCTGGCGCTCGACGGCCTGCACCTCGTGCTCTCGCGCACGGCGATCCTGGACATCTTCCTCGCGTTCTGGGTGCTGGCCGGGTTCGCCTGCCTGGTGGCCGACCGCGACGACATGCGGGCCCGGCTGGCCGGCCGATATGACGCCGCGCTGTTGCGCGGGCCCCGGCTGGGGCTGCGGCCCTGGCGGCTCGCGGCCGGCGTGTGCCTGGGCGCCGCCTGTGCGGTCAAGTGGTCGGGGGTCTTCTTCCTGCTGGCCTTCGCGCTGCTGTCGCTCGTGTGGGACGCCGGGGCCAGGCGGGCTCTGGGGGCGCGCGAGGCGTACAGGGGGACTTTGGCGTACGACGGGCCGGGCGCGGCAGGGGCCTTCGCCCTCGTGCCGGCCCTGACGTACGTGGCCTCGTGGAGCGGCTGGTTCGCCACCTCGCGCGGCTGGGGGCGCAACTGGGACCAGGCCACCTCCTCGGGCAACCCGCTGTTCTTCGCCTTCGACTCCGTCCGCTCCTGGCTCGACTACCACGTTCAGGTCCTCGGCTTCCACAGCGGTCTGGAGACGCCGCATCCGTACATGTCGGAGCCGTGGTCGTGGCCGCTGCTGCTGCGCCCCGTCGCCTTCTTCTACGAGGGCGAGAAGTCCGGCTGCGGCGCCGCCGACTGCGCCCAGGCCGTGATCGGCGTCGGCACCCCCGCCCTCTGGTACGGCTCCGCCGTCGCCCTCGTCGCCCTCGTCGCGTGGTACGCCGCCACCCGCGACTGGCGGGCGGGCGCCGTGCTGCTCACCTACGCCGCCGGCTGGCTGCCGTGGTTCTACTACGCCGTCGCCGACAACCGCACGATGTACCTGTTCTACATGGCGCCCGTGCTGCCGTTCATGGTGCTGGCCGTCGTGCTGGTGGCCGGGCTCGTCATCGGCAGGCGCGACGCGCCGCCCGCCCGCAGGGCCGTCGGCGCCGCCGTCGTCGGCGCGTTCGCGCTCATCGTGCTCGTCAACTTCTGGTGGCTGCAGCCCGTGCTGAGCGCCGAGACCATCAGCTACGCGCAGTATTGGGCGCGGATGCTGCTCTCCTCTTGGGTGAGTACTTCGACCAGTTCGCCCACGTGACGCCGCGGCGCAGCGTGATCGCCGCCGCGATGCAGGCCAGCGGGACGGCCGG
The DNA here is from genome assembly GCF_042428605.1 of Nonomuraea salmonea. Taxonomy (NCBI): domain Bacteria; kingdom Bacillati; phylum Actinomycetota; class Actinomycetes; order Streptosporangiales; family Streptosporangiaceae; genus Nonomuraea; species Nonomuraea salmonea. Next base: position 314,439 of record NZ_JBHMCF010000012.1, on the reverse strand, counting down.
CAACACGTAGCGGTAGTCGAACTCGGCCGTCGCCGCGGGCGCGAGCAGCAGGCCCACCGCGCCCAGCCACGGCAGCACCACGGGGCCGCCGAACTTGCGCCAGCGCACGACCACGCCGTACAGGCCGATCAGCAGGATGCCGCCGAGCATGATGCCGCGCAGGTAGAAGACCTTCTGGTAGCCGCTCATGATGTCGGCCCACGGGTGCACGACGCGCGTCTCGGGCGGGCCCTGCTCGTAGGCGAACGCGTCGGTGTCGGTGCGGCCGCCCGCGTAGGAGGACCACTTCGGCAGCCGCTTGGGCTGCCCGTTGCCGTCGATCTCGACGTACGGCTTGAACTGGTACATGTTGTACGTCGACTCGTCGGGGAAGCGCGGCCTCGCCCAGTGGAACGAGCGGAAGAAGTCGCGTGCGACCACCTTCAGATAGTCGCCGGGCTGTGACAGGATCGCCCGCGTGGCGAACGCGCTGGCCGCGTCGTTGGTGATCTCGCTCCACTTCTTGTTGGCGCCCCACCGGTGCAGCACCTCGCCGGTGCCGGTGCCGTCACCGTTGCCCTGCCCCCACAGGTACCACTGTGCGTAGTCCTTGCGCTGATTGACCGGGTCGTTGATGCACAGCAGCAGAAGCTGGACCTCTTTGTACTTGTCGATGTCCATCTTGTTGCAGTCGGCGAAGATGGCCGTGCGCATGTAGAGGATCAGGCCGTCGCTGTTGGTCATGGCGAACTTGCCGTACGCGGAGGCGAACCACCCCATGTACGCCATCACCGGCACCGCGCACGCCGTCACCACCGCCGCGATCGGCCGCCACCCCGTGCGCTTGACGATGAGATAGAGCACCACGAGCGCCAGGATTGGCAGCCCGATCGAGCGCGTCAGCCAGGTCAGCGCCAGCAGGAAGCCGACGACCGCGCCCGCCTTCCACGACAGGCGCCGCTTCCACAGCACCAGCGTGATCACGCCGACCACCAGCAGCGTGAACTGCGTGTCGGACATCACGAGCTGTTCGAGCTGGATCTGGTAGGCGTCGAACAGCACCGGCGCGGCGGCCAGCGTGGCGCCCCACTTCGGCAGCCTGAACTTGATCCGCAGCAGCGCGTAGATCAGGCAGGCCGTGGCCAGGCCCATGAGGTGCTGGGTGAACACCACCAGCGAGAAGCTGTGGAACGGCTGCAGCAGCATCAGCCAGAAGCTGTAGCCGTCGGGCCTGATCGGGTGCGGCCGCGGGTGCAGCGCCACCGAGACGTACTCGTAGGAGTCGTTGAACCACATGGCAGGCCCGTAGCCGAGCATGGTGATCAGCCGCAGCACGGCACCGACGCCGAAGGCCGCGGCGAACACCCGATGCCTGCGCACCATGGACAGCAGACGTGCTGCCCGACCTGCGGCGGAGTGGTCCACAGGGGTAATCTCCGCGACGCTCACCATGTTGTAAAGAATGCCAGTCGTTTCCGGGTCCGTGCCCGACCACCGTCACGTTCAGGGCATCATGGTTCACTGGAAGAGCCTTAACTGAAGGGTAGACACGTGGAACTGACGGTGGTCATGCCCTGCCTCAACGAGGCGGAGACCGTGGAAGTCTGTGTGCGCAAGGCCCTGGCGTGCATGGAGGAGCACGGCATCGAGGGCGAGGTCCTGATCGCCGACAACGGCAGCACGGACGGCTCGCAGCAGCTCGCCCGCGACGCCGGTGCCCGCGTGGTCCATGTCGATGAGAAGGGCTACGGAAACGCCCTCATGGGCGGCATCCGGGCGGCTCGCGGCAAATACGTCATCATGGGCGATGCCGACGATTCCTACGATTTCACCGCGCTGCTGCCGTTCGTCGAGCAGTTGCGCGACGGCGCCGATCTGGTGATGGGCAACCGTTTCAAGGGCGGCATCGCGCCCGGCGCCATGCCGCCGCTGCACCGCTATCTCGGCAACCCGGTGCTGTCGTTCATCGGGCGGCTGTTCTTCCCCTCGGCGATCGGCGACTTCCACTGCGGGCTGCGCGGCTTCCGCCGCGACTCCATCCTGCGGCTGCAGCTGCAGACCGGGGGCATGGAGTTCGCCTCCGAGATGGTGGTCCGCTCGACGCTGTCGGGTCTCGACGTACGCGAGGTGCCGACCACGCTCTCGCCCGACGGCCGCTCCAGGCCGCCGCACCTGCGCTCCTGGCGCGACGGCTGGCGCCACCTGCGCTTCCTGCTCCTTTACAGCCCCAAGTGGCTGTTCTTCTACCCCGGCGTGCTCATGATGGTGATCGGCCTGGTGGCCGGCACCGCGCTGACGTTCGGCCCGGTCGAGATCGGCGAGCTGGCCTTCGACGTCGACACGCTGGTCGGCTCGTCCGCCCTGGTGGTGATCGGGTTCCAGGCGGCGCTGTTCGCCGTCTTCACCAAGGTCTACGCGGCAGAGGAGGGCTTCCTGCCCGAGTCGCCGCGCATCAGGCGGCTGATCGACATGGTGAGCCTGGAGAAGGGCCTCATCGCGGGCGGCCTGCTCGCGCTGGCCGGTCTCGTCGGCCTGGTCATGTCGCTGGTCCACTGGAAGGTGCGCAGCTTCGGCGAGCTCGACCCGCGCGAGTCGCTGCGCATCGTCGTGCCGTCGGCGACCGCGCTCGTCATGAGCTTCCAGACCATCTTCGCGGCGCTGTTCATCAGCATCCTGGGCATCCGCCGCACCCGCGAGACCTCCGTCGACAACGCCGCCGCCGCGGCCGAGGAGGCCGCCGCCAACCTCTCGCTCGAAGAGACCACCAAGCACTAGATGCGCCCGCGCACACCGGCGGGGCCACCAGGCTCCGCCGGCCCGCGCGTGCCCCCTTCGCGAGGGGGAGTCGCGGAACAAACGATCGCCAACGACCCCGTAGGCTTGGAACCATGTCCCAGCACATCTTGACCGCCGTTGCGTGGCCCTATGCCAACGGCCCCCGTCACATCGGGCACGTGTCCGGATTCGGCGTGCCGTCCGACGTCTTCAGCCGCTACCAGCGGATGGCGGGCAACAAGGTGCTGATGGTGTCAGGCACCGACGAGCACGGCACGCCCATCCAGGTGCAGGCCGACAAGGAAGGCGTGTCGGCCAAAGACCTGGCCGACCGCTACAACCGCGTCATCGCCGAAGACCTGACCGGGCTCGGGCTGTCCTACGACCTGTTCACCAGGACCACGACGAAGAACCACTACGCCGTCACGCAGGAGATCTTCAAGGGCCTCCACGCCAACGGCTACATCTTCCCGAAGACCACGATGGGCGCGATCTCGCCGTCCACCGGCCGCACGCTGCCCGACCGCTACATCGAGGGCACCTGCCCCATCTGCGGCTACGACGGCGCGCGCGGCGACCAGTGCGACAACTGCGGCAACCAGCTCGACCCGATCCAGCTGATCAACCCCAAGAGCCGCATCAACGGCGAGACGCCGACGTTCGTCGAGACCGAGCACTTCATGCTCGACCTGCCCGCCTTCGCCGAGGTGCTGGGCTCCTACCTGCAGTCCAAGCAGGGCGAGTGGCGGCCCAACGTGCTGAAGTTCGCCCTCAACCTGCTCGGCGACCTGCAGCCCCGGGCCATCAGCCGCGACCTCGACTGGGGCGTGCCGATCCCGCTCGACGGCTGGCGCGACCAGCCCAACAAGCGCCTCTACGTGTGGTTCGACGCGGTCATCGGCTACCTGTCCGCCTCCATCGAGTGGGCCAGGCGCTCGGGCGACCCCGACGCCTGGCGCCAGTGGTGGCAGAATCCCGACGCCCGCGGCTACTACTTCATGGGCAAGGACAACATCGTCTTCCACGCCGAGATCTGGCCGGCCATGCTGTTCGGCTACAACGGCATCGGCGCCCGTGACGGCTCGCCGGGCTCGCTCGGCGCGCTCAACGTGCCGTCCGAGGTGGTCTCCAGCGAGTTCCTCACCATGGAGGGCCGCAAGTTCTCCTCCTCGCGGCAGGTCGTCATCTACGTCCGCGACTTCCTCGCCCGCTACGACGCCGACGCGCTGCGCTACTACATCGCCGTGGCCGGCCCCGAGAACCAGGACACCGACTTCACCTGGCAGGAGTTCGTCAACCGCAACAACGGCGAGCTGGTGGCCGCGTGGGGCAACCTGGTCAACCGGTCGATCTCCATGGCGGCGAAGAACTTCGGGGCGGTGCCCGAGGCGGGCCACCTGACCGACGCCGACCGGGCGCTGCTGGAGCGCTCGCGCAACGCGTTCGGGCCCGTGGGCGCCGAGCTCGGCCGCTCCCGCTTCAAGAACGCCATCACCGAGGCGTTCGACGTCGTCCGCGAGGCCAACAGATACCTGGCCGAGCAGGAGCCGTGGAAGCTCAAGGACGACCCTGAGCGGCAGAAGTCGATCCTGCACGTCGCCCTCCAGGTCGTCGACGACGCCAAGACCATGCTGACGCCGTTCCTGCCCGGCTCCTCCAACAAGGTCCACGCGATGCTGGGCGGCGAGGGCGTGTGGTCCGGCATGCCGGAGATCCGCGAGGTCGACGAGGACGGCGGCACGCCCTACCCCGTCATCACCGGCGAATACGACGGCGCCGCCCGCTGGGAGCACCGGCCGATCAAGCCGGGCATCCCGCTCGCGCCGCCGTCGCCGCTGTTCAAGAAGCTCGACCCGAAGGTCGTCGACGAGGAGCTGGCCCGGCTGGCCGATTGATCGGCGCCGCGCGGCGGGGGCTACCGTAGATCCCGTGAGCAAGCTTCCCGCCGCGCCTGAGCCGCTTTCCTCGCCCGTCTTCGACAGCCACTGCCACCTCGACATCATGGTGGGCAACCGGCAGGCGTCGTCGGGCGACCCGGTGGCGCAGGCCGCGCAGGCGTCCGAGGCCAGCGTGCGCAGCATCCTCGCCGACGCCCGCGCGGTCGGGGTGACGCGGCTCGTCACGATCGGCTACGACCTCGCCTCCTCGCGCTGGAACGCCGACGCGGCGGCCGGGCACGACGACGTCCACGCCGGGGTGGCCATCCACCCCAACGAGGCCCACGCGGCCACCCCTGAGGTGCTCGCCGAGATCGAGGCGCTGGCCGGGCGGCCCGAGGTGCGGGCCGTCGGCGAGACCGGGCTCGACTACTACCGCGACTGGGCGAGCAAGGACGACCAGCACGCCAGCTTCCGCGCGCACATCGAGATCGCCAAGCGGACGGGCAAGGCGCTGGTCATCCATGACCGCGAGGCGCACGACGACGTGCTGAAGGTGCTGGCCGCCGAGGGGGCGCCGGACGTCGTGGTGTTCCACAGCTACTCCGGGGACGCCGAGATGGCCAAAAAGTGCGCCGAGGCCGGATATTTCATGTCTTTCTCCGGGCCGGTGACGTACAAGAACGCCTCCTACCTGCGCGAGGCCGCCGCGGTCGCGCCCGCCGAGCTGATGCTGGTCGAGACCGACGCCCCCTACCTGCCGCCGGTCCCGCACCGCGGCAAGCCCAACGCGCCCTACCTCATCCCGCTCACCCTGCGCTGCCTCGCCGAGGTCAAGAACGTCCATCCTGACCGGTTGTGCGAGGCGATCAGCGGCAACGGAATCACGGTCTTCGGCGAGTGGTGACCATCTTTCGGTGAAGCTTTCCGGGCGCCCGCGCCGCCCCCGCTAGCGTTCGGGCCGTTTCCGGTTACTCGGAGGTGGCCCCGTTGCGAGGAAAGAGGCGTGCGCCCCGTCCGCCGCTCCCGTGGCGTTCCCCGTGGACGCCCGTCGTCTGCACGGCAGGCGCGGTGGCCGTCGGCGCGCTCGTCACCGTGTCGCTGCTCGTCAAAGAGGTGACGGTGATCGTGGACGGCGAGCGCAGGCCCGTCCACGCCATGGCGGTCACCGTCGGCGAGGTGCTCGACGACACCGGCGTGTCGCTGGGCTTCGGCGACGTCGTACGTCCCGCCGCCCACAAAGAGGTCACCGACGGCGCCACCATCGAGGTACGCCGCGCGCGTCCCATCACGCTGACCCTCGACGGCCACACCAGCAGGCACCTCGTCACCGCCACCAACGTCGGCGACGCCCTCGCCGAGCTCGACCTGACCCCCGCCGCCGGCCGGCTGTCCGCGCCGCCCGCGTACGAGGTGCCGCTCGAAGGCATGTCCCTGACCTTCTACACGCGGCGCAAGGTGCACGTGATGACCGGTAACACCAGGCGCACCTCCCGCACCACCGCGCGGACCGTGCGCGGGGTGCTGCGCCGGCAGGGCATCCCGGTGCGACGCGGCTACCTGGTCGATCCGCCGCTCGACAGCTTCCCCAAGGACGGGACGGTCATCACGGTCACCCCGCCGCGTGCCGTGCCGATTCCGCGCGACGTGGTCAAACTCGACTGGAAGGCGCTGGCGCACTGCGAGTCGCACGGGGATCCGCTGGCGTACAACGCGGACGGGCCCTACTACGGGATGTACCAGTTCAGCCTGCCGGTGTGGGAGTCGGTGGGCGGGATGGGGCTGCCGTCGGAGTGGCCGGAGGAGGAGCAGACGTACCGGGCTCAGGTGCTCTACCAGCAGGTGGGCGGGCGGTGGCAGGGGCAGTGGCCGGCCTGCGGCGACCGCCTCTTCCCCACCACCTGACCACCGCCTGCTCCCTGCCTGCTCCCTGCCTGCTCCCGGTCTGCTCCCGGTCTGCTCCCTGCCTGGTCCCCGCCGCCGGTCGACCGGCGGGGGCTCCTGACAAGGGGCGCTTCAGCCGGCGAGGGAGATGCCGAAGTCGGCGCCCTTCGCGGGCTGGAGCGGCTGGAGCGTCTCGGCGTTCCTGCCCGCCACCGCGACCCGGCCGTACGGCCGGGCGTCCGGCTGGCCCACGTACAGCCTGTTGCCGCTGAACGCCACCGCCGAGCCGAACAGCCCGTCCGCGTCCTCCAGCCGCCGGTCCTCCTCCGCGTCCTTCCAAGAGACCACCCGCACGCCGCCCCCGTAGGGAGCGCCGATCGCCAGCCGGCCGTCCGCCGAGGCCGCCATCGAGAACCCGAACGCCTCCTTGCCCCCCTGCTCCACCCGCCGCACGGGCTTCCTGTCGGGGCCGAGCAGGTCGACGTAGCCGGGTCCTGGGGAGCTGATCGCGTACCCGGAGCCCTCGGCGTAGGCGACGGCGTAGCCGTACCGGTCGCCCGAGGCGCCGGTCGGGGAGTCGATCTTGACCGAGGCGAGCTTCGCGGCCAGCACGTCGTCGATCAACACCACCGAGCCCGAGTCGATCTTCCCGTCCTCGACCTGGCGGCCCAGGCCGTCGTCGTTCTCGTACGGGACGCCGACGACCAGCGCGTTCTCCGGGCCGAACGCCAGCGACCAGCCGAACTGGTCGCCGACCTCGCTGTTGCCCCGCACGTCCACGCTCTCCTGGCTGATGCGGCGCAGCTCGCCCGCGCCCTTGCGCACGTACACGGCACCGGCGTCGGGCAGGTCCCCCTCGTCCTCGTACGGCGCCCCGATCGCCACCAGGTCGCCCCGGGCCGCCACCGACCAGCCGAAGTGCCCGAACCGCTGCGGCTGCGTCGCGGTCAGGAGGAGCGGGGGAGCGGCCTGGCCGCCAAAGATCACGTACGCGGCGCCGGCGTCCTCGACGCCGTCCACGTCCGCGTACGGGGCCCCGACCACCAGGTCGGCGCAGGCGTCGCCGTTGACCTGCGCCAGACGTACGGACCAGCCGAACCCGTCGCCCTTGGCCGGCCCCGGCACCGCGACCGGCACGACCTTGCCCGCCGACAGGACGTGCACGGCCCCCTTCTGCTCGTCCCCGAACGGGTCACCGACGACGACGTCGTCCACCCCGTCACCGTCGAAGTCCGCCGCGCCCGCGCACGCGGCCGTGTCGGCCACGGCCGGAACTCCCGTCATCGCCGCCAGCAGCCCGATGAGCGGCACCAACGCCCTGATCATCCCAGCGCCACCTCGATCTGCTGCCCGTTCTCGAGCATGGTCGCCGTCATCGTCACCGGCCTGCGGTAGGCCGCCATGTCGAACACGAACGCGCTGTCCAGCCGCCCGCCCGGCAGGATGGCCGGGGGCAGCGTGAGCGCGGCCGCGTCGTGCTCGGCGCCCCGGTCGTCCACCATCGTCACCACGGGCTGGACCAGCTCGCGCCGCTCGCCGCCCGGGTTGATCATCGTCCAGCGGACCACGCAGAGCTGTCCCTTGGCGGCAGACATGTCCTGGTACGTCTTCAGCCCGCACTCCGGCGCCACCGCCACGATCGCGACCGGGTCGTCGAAGTTCGGGCCGAGCGCGAACCTGCGGCCCACGTCGTTGGGCTTCGCGCTGCCGGCGACCTGGGAGGGAGCGGCCTGGTTCGCGGTGATGGGCGTGTTGCGCCCGGACGTCGCGATCAGCACCGCCACCGTCACCACGATCGCCGCCACGGCCGCCACGGCGGCGATGAGCCACCGCGTACCCGGCGCGCGGGTCCCGTTGAGCGTGTCGGGCTCGTCGACGGGCGTACCCAGGGGAGCCCGCGTCCCAGGCAGGGTCTCCGCGCTTAATCTCCGCCCAGGCAGAACACCCTCCGGCAGAGGCTTAGCGCCCGGCAGAGATTCACCGCCCGGCAGGGGTCCGCCGCCTTGCCTGGCTTCACCGCGCGGGACGGGCCCGCTGTCCGACGCGGCTCCGCCGCTCCGGGACGGGGCCCCATCTCTCTGCGCGGGCCCACCGGCCGCCGCCGGCTCACCGGCCGGTGCTGACTCGCCGCCTCCCCGCGCCGTCCCGACGTTTTGGTCGGCGCCTGGCTGGGAGGGCGCACCGTCCTCCTGGCCGGCTCCACGCGACCGCCTGCCGAAGGAGAAGAGCCCCAGCACCCGCCCGGCACCGGCAGGGGGTTCTGTCTGGCCGGGCACCTTCCAGCGGGCCAGCTCCTCCTTGGCCGCCTCTTCCTCCCGGCGCGCCCGCTCTTCGATGGACGCCTGGTCGTGCTCGGGCGCGCTCGGCGAGGGCCCCGCCGCACCGGCGCCGGAGGCCGCAGGCGGAACCCCCCGCTGCCTGCCGGCCCCCGAGCCGGCACCCGGCCCGGTGGCGACCCCCGAGCCGCTGCCCGGCCCCGTAACGGCCCCCGAGCCGACACCTGGCCCGGTCGCGACCCCTGAGCCACTGCCCGGTCCGGTAACGGCCTCCGAGCCGGCGCCCGGTCCGGTGGCGGCCTCTGAGTCGCTGCCCGGCCCCGTAACAGCCTCTGGGGCGACCGCCCCACCCTTCACCCCGGTCGCGTCGCTAGGGGGTGGGGTGGTAAAGGTGGCGGTGATGTCGGGTTCGTTGACGACGTTCTGCGGGGGCTCCCATTCGCCGAGCATCTCGGTGGCCACCAGCGTCGGCGGGTCGGCGACCGGAGCAGCAGTCGTGGGGGCGGGGGCGGTGCCGCCCACCAGCGCGATCAGCAGGTCCTGGGCGCTGGGCCGGAGGGCGGCGTCCATGGAGGTGGCCCGGCGTACCAGCTCGTTGAGCGGCGCGGGCAGCGCTCCCAGGTCGGGCGGGTTGTTGAGCACGCGGGTGGCGAGCGTGATGGGGTCGCCGCGCCCGAACGGATGCCGCCCGTTCCCGGCGTAAGCCACCAGACATCCCCACGCGAAGATGTCGGCCGCAGGACTGACGGCCTCCCCGCGTACCTGCTCGGGCGCCCACCACCCCGGACTGCCCAGCAGTTCGCCGGACATCGTGAACCCCGTCTCACGATCGAGCGCCCGCGCGATCCCGAAGTCGATCACGCGCGGCCCGGAGATGGACAGGATCACGTTCGCCGGCTTGAGGTCCCTGTGCACCAGCCCGGCGACGTGGATCGCCGCCAGCGCCGCCGCCACCCCCAGCGCCACGCCGTGCAGCGGCCCGGGATCGAGCGCCCCGTAGTTCGTGATCTGCGCGGACAGGGGAGTGCCCGCGATGTACTCGGTGACCATGTACGGCCGCCCGTCGCCGGTGTTGCCGTTGTCCAGCACCTGGGCCGTACAGAACGACGCCACCCGCCGGGCGTTCTCGACCTCGGCGTGGAAGCGCGCCGCGAACCCCTCCTGGTTGGCGAACTCCGCCTTCACCACCTTGAGTGCGACGAAACGCCCCGTCGGCGCGCGGGCGAGGAACACGGTCCCCATGCCGCCCTCGCCGAGTCGGCCCAGCAACCGGTACGGCCCGATCTCCCGCAAGTCGGTCGGCCGGAGCGGCGCGGCGCCCGTTGGCTCCATGAGGGACGTTCCTTCCTGTTCCACGCCATCCTCTCCTTTGATCTCCCCGTACGCCATCACACGTTCTTCGATGCGGGAGACTGGTTGGATGATGAGGCTGTTGGGCCCTGCAGAAATACGTATTTTGGCGGACAAGCTAGATCTTCGTCCGACAAAAAAGCTCGGGCAGAACTTCGTGATCGACGCCGGAACGGTCCGGCGCATCGTCCGCGTCGCCGATCTCTCCCCTGACGACGTGGTCATAGAGGTCGGGCCCGGCCTCGGCTCGCTCACCCTCGCGCTGCTGCCGTCGGCCGCTCACGTGGTCGCCGTCGAGATCGACCCGGTGCTCGCCGCCCAGCTCCCGCTCACGGTCGCCGACCGCGCCCCCGCCGGTGACCTCACGGTGGTCAACGCTGACGCGATGAAGGTCACAACCGACGACCTGGCCGGCCACGAGCCCACGGCGCTGGTGGCGAACCTGCCGTACAACGTGGCCGTTCCCGTGGTGCTGCACCTGCTGGAGGTGCTGCCGTCCCTGCGCAAGGGGCTGGTCATGGTGCAGTCGGAGGTGGCCGACCGCCTCGCGGCCGGCCCCGGCTCCAAGGTGTACGGCGTGCCGTCGGTCAAGGCCGCCTGGTACGCCGACGTGCGCAGGGCCGGGCCGGTCGGCCGCAGCGTCTTCTGGCCCGTCCCCAACGTCGACTCAGGGCTGGTGTCCCTGGTCCGCCGCGACCCGCCGCCCACGACGGCCACCCGCGAAGAGGTCTTCGAGGCCGTGGACGCCGCCTTCGCCCAGCGCCGCAAGACCCTCCGCGCCGCCCTGGCGACCTGGGCCGGCAGCCCGGCCGACGCCGAACGCGCCCTCCGCGCCGCCGGCGTGGACCCCTCAGCCCGCGGCGAGCAGCTGGACGTCCACGCCTTCGCGCGCATAGCCGAGCACCGTCCCTAACCCTGCTCGACGACCTCAGGCCGCATCAGTGGCCGCGTGCCGGTCGCGACGTCGCCTCCCGGCAGGGCCGTCGGCGCCGCGCTGGTCGCGACGTCGCCCCCCGAAAGGGCCGCCGGCGCCGTGCCGGTCGCGACGTTGCCGCCCGACAGGATCGCGACGACCGGTCCAGGCGGCAGGTGTGCCCGGTGGGCGAGGTAGCCGGCCGTGGCGACCGCGCCGCTGGGCTCGGCGCGTTCCCCCAGCTCCCGCTGGAGCAGGCGGGCGGCGGCGCCGATGGCGTCCTCGGTCACGGTCACCATGTCGTCCACGTACCGGTGGATGTGCTCCCAGGCCAGCGCCCCCAGCACGGGAGCGCGCAGCCCGTCGGCCCGCGTGCGGTAGGTCAGCTCCACCGGCCACGCCGTCCGCGTACCCGACCGGAAGCTGGCCGCCCCGTCGGCGGCCAGCTCGGGCTCGACGCCGATCACCCGGATCGCCGGGTCGGCGGCCTTGACCGCGACCGCGATCCCGGCGAGCAGCCCGCCGTTGCAGACGGGCACCAGGACGGACCCCGCGTCCGGCAGGTCGGGGACGACCTCGGCCCCCGCGCTGCCGTGCCCGGCGATGACGTCGAAGGCGTCGGAGCCGATCACGGTGGCGCCGAACCGGTCGGCCAGCGCCAGGCAGGCCTCCTCCCGCAGGGCGGGCGGCACGATCACCACCTCGGCGCCGAGCCGGCGCGCCGCGCTCACCTTCAGCTCGGGAGCGGTGTCCGGCAGCACGACGGTCGCCCGCAGCCCCTGCTCGGCCGCCGCGTACGCGATGGCCTGGGCGTGGTTGCCCGACGACTGCGCGATCACGTGCCGTACGCCCTGCCTGGCCAGCCGGACGACGGCGTTGACCGCGCCGCGCACCTTGAACGAGCGGGTCGGCTGCCGGTTCTCCGGCTTGACCCAGAGCCGTTCGCCGGGCAGCCGCAGCAGGGGGGTGCGCCGCACGTACGGCGCGATGCGGGCCGCCGCCGCCCGGACGTCGGCGGCGGTGACCAGCGTCGTGCGCAGCACGTCTTCCACGCTCACGCGCTCAGCACCCTCTCCTGGATGGCGTCCAGGTCGGCCGCGGCCTCGGACGGCGGCGCGGCGTCGGGGACGACGTCCTCCAGGTGGTGCAGCGGCCGGTAGCGCAGCCCCAGCAGGCCCCACGCCACCAGGAACACGCCGCTGGCCAGCAGCACCGCTCCCGCGCCTCCGCCGGGCCCGTCGGTGAACCGCCCGGCCCACTCCGCCAGCGGGTCGGCGGCGAGGAAGCCGATCGGCTGCATGGCCGTGGCGATCATGATGTTCACGGCGAGCACCCGGCCCTGCAGCTCGGGGCCCACCTTGACCTGGATGATCGACAGCCAGTGCGCGTTGCCGATGCTCATGCACGCCAGCCGGATGAACAGCCCGGCCGCGACCAGCCACACGACCGGCCACACGCCCATGAGCACGACGCCGATCCCCGACCCGGCGACGAAACCGATCATGCCGGTGGCCCGGCGCCTGGTACCGCCCCACACCAGCACCACGCCGGTGCCCAGGGCCGCGCCGACGCCGCCGACGGCGGTCACCACGCCCAGGTCGGCCGAGTCGCCGATGGACAGCACGACCGGGGTGACGAGCACCCACATGAGGGCGGTGCAGAAGTTCACCACCGCGAAGTAGAGCGCCATCACCAGCAGCGGCCGCCGCCTGCGCAGGAACCGCCAGCCGCCGGTGAGCGCCGCCGTGAACGTCTCCTCGCGCCGGTGGAACAGCCGGTCGGGGAAGCGCACCAGCAGCAGCGTCACCACGCCGACCACGAACGTGGCCACGTCCACGGCCACCACCGCCGACAGCCCGAACAGGCCGATCAGTGCGCCGCCCGCGAGCGGCGCGACCACGTTGCCGATGCCGAAGCCCACGTTCGCCAGCGCGTTGGCCTGCGGCAGGTACGGCTTGGGCACCAGCTGCGCCACCGCCGCCAGCCACGCGGGCTGCTGGAACGCCGTCACGACCGAGGTCACGCCCACGATGGCGCAGACGTTCCAGAACCGCAGCTCGCCGGTCATCAGCAGCAGCACCAGCGCCACCATGGCGAGCCCGGACAGCGCGTCGCAGGCCAGCATGATCTTGCGCCGGTCGATCCGGTCGGCCAGCGCGCCGCCCAGCGGGGTGAGCAGCACGGCCGGGATCTGCGCCAGCATCGTGACCAGCGCCAGGTCCAGGATCTCGCCGCTGAGCTGGTAGGCCCACACGCCGAGCGCGAACGAGCTGAGCGCCGTGCCGAGGCCCGAGACGATCTGCCCGGCCGCCACCGTGTAGAAGGGCCACAGCCTGGTGCGCTCCGGCGGGCGTACCGGATCGGGCAGTGCGCCCGCCGACCAGCGCGTCAGGCGCTCCAGCACGAGGGCGGCCAGCGGCTCGGCCTGGTGACGCAGGAAGTAGTGGCCGGCCCTGGGCAGCACGGCCCGCTCCACCCGGGGCGAGAACGCGGCCCATTCGGCGTAGCGCTCCTCGTGCAGCTCGGTGGCGCGGTCACGCTCACCGACCAGGCTGAGTATCGGGGCGCGCAGCGGCGCACCCTCGCCGGCCAGCTCCCGGGTGAACCACTCCTGCGCCTGGTCGGCGTCGTGCCGCATCGCGCGTACGGCGGTGCGCTTGGCGTCCTCGTCCATGTCGTCGAGCAGGCCGCCCGAGGCGCGCAGCGCGTCGCGGAACATCCGGTCCGACACGAAGCGGTCGCCGCCGAACAGCCGCCTGATCGCGCCGGGCAGCCGTGCGGCGGGGAAGCTCGCGGCGGCGATGACGCCCAGCACGGGCACGCCGTCCGCCTCCAGCCGGCGCGCGAGCGCGACGGCGGCCGCCGAGCCCACGCAGTGGCCGTAGATCGCGACCGGCCCCGACGCGCTCGCCGCCACCTCGGCGGCCAGCACGTCCACCAGCTCCTCCAGCGGCAGCGGCGGCTCGTCGGGGCGGGCGGGGTCGTGGCCGGGCAACTCGGCGGAGAGCACCTCCACCCGGTCGCCCAGCGCCTTGGCCAGCGGCTGGTAGACCACCGCCGAGCCGCCGCCGTACGGCACGCACACCAGCGTGAACTCGCTGGTCCGCCCGCCGCCCAGGCGATGCAGCAGCCCGCCCCGCTCCTCGGCGCCGTCCTCGCGGCCGAGGAACGCGGCCAGATCGGCCACCGTGGGCCTGGTGAACAGGTCGATCACCCGCAGCCCGCGGCCTATCCGGGTGACCGCGCGGACCGCGGCGAACGAGTCGCCGCCGAGGGCGAAGAAGTCGTCGCCCGCTCCCACCCGCTCCACGTCGAGCACGTGGGCGAAGACCCCGGCGACCAGCTCCTCGTTCGGCGTCGACGGCGGCGCGTACGCGGCCTGCTCCGCCACCGGCTCGGGCAGCGCGGCCCTGTCGATCTTCCCGTTCGGGTTGAGCGGCAGCCGGTCGAGCGCCACGACGTGCGCCGGCACCATGTAGTCCGGCAGCCGTTCGCGCAGCGCCGAGCGTACGGCCGCGGCCTCCACGGTCGCGGGCGTCACCCACGCGGCGAGCTGCCTGGCCCTGCCCTCGCCGACGGGCAGCACCACGGCCTCGGCGACCTGGGGCAGCGCCCGCAGCGCTGTGGTGACCTCGCCCAGCTCCACGCGGTAGCCGCGGACCTTGACCTGGTCGTCCACCCGGCCGCGGAACTCGATCTGCCCGTCGGAGGTGACGCGCAGCAGGTCGCCGCTGCGGTAGCAGCGTCCGTCCCCGGTCAGCGGGTCGGGGACGAACCGCTCCGCGGTCAGCTCGGGCCGGCCGATGTAGCCGCGGGTGACGCCGGGGCCGCCGACCACCAGCTCACCGGGCACCCCCGGCGGCACGGGGCGCAGCGCCGCGTCCACCAGGTGGCCGTACACGCCGGGCAGCGGACGGCCCAGCGGCACGATGCCGGTCCGCCGGTCGGCCGGGATCTCCTCGGTGTCGCACACCAGGCAGATCATCGTGGACTCGGTGTGACCGTAGTGGCTCTGGAGCCGCAGCCCTGGCCGGGCCGCCCTGGCCCGCTCCACCAGGTCCCACGGGCACGCCTCGCCCGCCAGGATCAGCAGCTCGCGCGGCAGCACGGCGGCCAGGTCGCCGCCCGAGGCCAGCAGCTCCAGGTGGCTCGGCACGCACTTGACGACGTCCACCCGGTGCTCGGCCAGGTAGCCGGCGAACGCCGCCGGGTCCATCGCGGTCTCGCGCGGCACCAGGTGCACCGTCCCGCCCGTGGTCAGCGCGCCGAACACGCAGGTCAGGCCGAAGTCGGCGGCGGGCGTCGAGACCACCGCGAACGACCCGCCCGGCACGCCGATGCGCGGCAGCATGCCGCCCAGGTAGTTGAGCACGCCGCCGTGCTCGGCGGCCACCGCCTTGGGCGTGCCGGTCGACCCTGACGTGAAGATCACGTGGTGCAGGTGCTCGGGCCGTACGTCCACCTCGGGGCGGGTGTCGGGCAGGGACGGCAGCCGGTCGAGCGCCAGCACCCGCCTGCCGTCCCCGATCAGCGGCGCGAACTCGCTCACCGTCACCGCGGCCCGCACCCCGGCCGCCTCCAGCATCGCGGCGATCCGCGCCGCCGGGTACGCCGGGTCCATCGGCAGGTAGCCGCCGCCCGACTTCTGGATGCCGAACAACGCGCACGCCAGGTCGGCCCCCGGCTCCAGCAGCACGCCGACCGGCTCGTCCGCGCGTACCCCGGCGTCCAGGAGCCAGTGCGCGATCCGGTTCGCGGCCGACTCGAGCTCCCCGTACGTCAGGGCCCGGTCGCCGCCCACCACCGCGGGGGCGCCGGGCGTCTCGTCCACCCAGCGCTCGATCAGGTGGTGCACCGCCCCGGCGGGCGGCTCGGGCGGCGGCCCTCCGTCCACGACAGGCCCGGTCACCGGCTCCAGCGGCACCGCGCCCACCGGCGCGTCCAGGTCGGCGAGCAGTCCGTCGAGCAGGGAGACGTACCAGCGGGTCAGCTTGTCCGCCGTACCAGGCTCGAACAGGTCCGTCCGGTACGCGAGCCCGCCCCGCAGCGGCGCGCCAGGACCCTCGTCCACGACGTGCCAGCTCAGGTCGAACTTGGTGGTCAGCTCAGGAAGCTGGATCTCGGACGCCTCCAGCCCCGGCAGCTCGGGCCGGGCCACGCCGGAGATGTAGTTGAGCATCACCTGGAACAGCGGCGTGGCCGCCAGGTTCCGCTCCGGCCGCAGCCGGTCCACCACCCGGTCGAACGGCGTGCCCGCGTGCGCGAGCGCGCCCAGTGCGGACTCCCGCGCGCGGGCCAGCAGGTCGCGGCCTGTCGGGTCGCCGCCCACGTCGGTCCGTACGACCACGGTGTTGAGGAAGCAGCCCACCACCCCTTCGGTGTCGGGGTGGTCGCGGCCGGAGACCGGCACGCCGACCGCGATGTCCGCGGTCGCCGACAGCCTCGCCAGCAGCGCCTGCAGTCCGGCCAGCAGCACGATGAACGGCGTGGACCGGTACGCGGCGGCCACCGCCCTGACTCGCTCGCTCAGCGCGGCCGGCAGCTCCAGGTCCAGCGCGGCACCGCCGGGGTCGGGAACGGCGGGGCGCGGGCGGTCGGTGGGCAGGTCGAGCACCGGCGGCACGCCGTCCAGGTGCCCGGCCCACCAGTCCAGGTCGGCCGGGTCGGGGACCGGCGACACCTCGGCGTACTGCGCGGGCGGCGGGGCCAGCGGGGGGCGCAGGCCGAGGCGGGCGGCGTACAGGCTGGACAGCTCGTCGAGCAGCAGCCCGCGCGTCCACGCGTCGGTGGCGATGTGGTGGAAGGTGAGCGACAGCACGTGCTCGCCGTCATCCCCCGCATCGGCTCCCGCGTCATCCACGGCCAGCAGGACCGCGCGCATCGGTGGCTCGCGGTCAAGCGCGAACGGGGTCGCGAGGTGCGCGGCCAGCACGTCCCCGACCTCCGGCCGGGTCACGCGGGCGGTGGACACGGGCACCTCGCCGGCGTCACGTACCACCATCACGGGCTCGGCTCCGGAGGCGTCCACCACACTGCGCAGCACGTGGTGCCGCTCGGCGAGGTCGCGTACCGAGCCCAGCAGCGCCTCCACCCGCAGCGGGCCGCGCAGCCGCAGCGCCACCGGGACGTTGTACGCGCTGCTGTCCGGTTCGAGCTGCGCCAGGAACCACAGCCTGGCCTGCACCCCGGACAGCGGCACCGGCCCGTCCACCGGCGCCCGCCGCACCCGCTCGGCGCCGGCCGGGCGGGGGAGCGCGGCGGCCAGGTCGGCCAGCACCGGGTGCTCGAACAGCAGCCGCACCGGCACCGCCGCGCCCAGCCGCTCCCGCAGCCGCCCGGCCACCCGGGTCGCCGCGAACGAGTGCCCACCGAGCGCGAAGAAGTCGTCGTCCGCCCACACCTCGGCGAGCCCGAGCACGTCGGTCCAGACCTCGCCCACCAGGCGCTCCGCCGGAGTGCCCAGCGGCACCCGCACCGCGGGCCCCGCCTCGGGCTCGGGCAGCGCGGCCCGGTCCACCTTGCCGTTCGGGGTGAGCGGCAGGGCCTCCAGCACGCCGATCGCGGCCGGCACCATGTAGTCGGGCAGCCGCTCGCGCAGCGCCGCCCGCACCTCGGCCACGTTCACCGTCGCCGGCGTCACCCAGGCGGCCAGCCGCCGCTCCAGGCCGGCGCCGACCGGCTGCACGTACGCCTCGGCGACCTGCGGCAGGGCACGCAGCGCGGCGGCGACCTCACCCAGCTCGACGCGGAAGCCGCGGACCTTCACCTGGTCGTCGATCCGGCCCAGGAACTCGACCAGCCCGTCACCCGTCACCCTGACGCGGTCGCCGGTGCGGTACCAGCCATCGGTGAAGCGCTCCGCGGTGAGGTCGGGGCGGCCCAGGTAGCCGCGCGCCACGCTGGGCCCGCCGATCCACAGCTCGCCAGGCACGCCGGCCGGCAGCGCCCGCCCCGACCGGTCGGCGACCCGGCACACCACGCCGGGCAGCGGCCGGCCCAACGGCGCCCGCCCGGGGGCGCTCTCGCTCGCGTCGCAGGCCAGCACCGACACCGTGGTCTCGGTGGGGCCGTAGTGGATCTGCACCTCCAGGCCGGGCCGCGCCTCGCGGACCCGCGCCACCAGGTCCGCCGGCACCGCCTCACCGGCCAGGATCAGCAGCTTCCGCGGCAGCGCGGCGGTGCCGAGGAGTTCGAGCTGGCTGGGCACCATCTTGATCGCGTCCACCGGGTGCGCCGCCAGGCGGGCGGCGAACGCGGCCGGGTCGGTGGCCGTCTCGTGGTCGATCAGGTGGAGAGTGGCGCCCGTGGTCAGCGCGCACCACACGTTCGTCATGCCGAGGTCGGCCGCGGCGGTGGACACCAGCGCGAACGAGGTCAGCCCCTCGGGGAGCGCCTCGGCCACCGCGCCGAGGTAGTGCGTGATGTGCCGGTGCTCGACCGCGACCCCCTTCGGCCGCCCGGTCGAGCCCGAGGTGTAGATCACGTACGCCAGGTGCTCAGGCCGTACGGCCACGTCGGGACGTTCGCGCGACCCGTCCGCGGCGGCGGCGAGCTCGGCGTCCGTGACCACGATCCGCGCCCCGGCGTCGGCCACCACCGCCTCGTTGCGCCGCTCCGGGTAGACCGGGTCGAGCGGCAGGTAGGCGGCGCCCGCCTTGAGCACGCCGAGCATGGCGACCACCAGCTCGGGCCGCCGCTCCAGCAGCACGCCGACCGGCTCGTCCTGGCGCACCCCGCGCGCCAGCAGCCAATGGGCCACCTGGTTGGCGCGGCGGTCCAGCTCCGCGTAGCTGAGCGAGCCGACCGCGACCGCGTCGGGGCGGGCGTCGGCCACCCGCTCGACCAGCGCGTGCAGCGGCACGTCCACGGTCAGGTCCGTGGCGGGGCCGCGCAGGTCGTCGCCGGCCGGCAGCCGCACCGGCGCGCCGGGGTCGGTGAGCATGCCGTCGAGCAGCTCCAGGTACCAGGCGACGAGGCGCCGCACGGTCGCCTCGTCGAACAGGTCGGTCCGGTACCGTAACTCGCCCGAGAAGCCGGTGCCGTCGTCGCCCAGCTCCAGGTTGAGGTCGAACTTCGCGGTCGGCGCGGCCGTCGTCCCCGCCTCGACCTCCAGCCCGGGCAGCGACACCGGCGCGCCCGTCTCGTAGACGTTCAGCATCACCTGGAACAGCGGCGTGACCGCGAGGTTCCGGTCCGGCTGCAGCCGCTCCACGACCCGCTCGAACGGCGTGCCGGCGTGCGCGTACGCGTCCAGCGCCGCCGTACGCGCCCGCGCCAGCAGCTCGGCGCCCGTCGGATCGCCCGCGGTGTCGCCGCGCACCACCAGCGTGTTGACGAAGCAGCCGACGACCCGCTCGGCGTCGGGGTGGTGACGTCCCGCGTGCGGCACGCCCACGGCGATGTCGTCCACGCCGGACAGGCGGCTCAGCAACGCCTGCAGACCGGCCAGGAACACCATGAAAGGCGACGTCCCCGCCACCGCGCGCACCTTCGCCGCCAGCGGCGCCGGCACCTCGACCGGCACCGCCGCGCCCGCCCACCCGGGGACGGGCGGGCGCGGGCGGGCGAGCGGCAGGTCGAGCACCGGCGGCAGGCCCGCCAGGTGCCCGGCCCACCAGTCGAGGTCGGTGTCGGGCCGGTCGGCCTCCCACGCGGCGACGTCCGCGTACTGCAGGGCGGGAGGAGCGGGGGGCGGCTCCAGGCCGAGGCGGGCGGCGTACAGGCGGGCGAGGTCGTCCAGCAGCACGCGCTCCGACCAGGCGTCGGTGGCGATGTGGTGCAGGGTGAGCGCCAGCACGCACTCGTCGCCGGCGACCCGGAACACCGTCGCGCGCAGGGGTGGCTCGGCGTCCAGCCGGAACGGCCGCCAGGCGTGCTCATTGAGCTCGCGCTCCAGGTCAGCCGGGTCCACGACGGGCACGTGCACGTCACCGACGGGGCGTACCCGGCCGTCCTCGATCACGCCGCGCAGGATCCAGTGCCGCTCCGCCAGGTCCGCGACCGCGCCGGTGAGGGCGTCGACGTCCACCGGGCCGCGCAGCCGCAGCGTCAGCGGCACGTTGTACGCCGCCGTGTCCGGCTCCAGCTGGGCCAGGAACCACAGCCGCTCCTGCGCGGGCGACAGCGGCATGTCCGTGGCCGACGTCGCCGGGATGCCGGGGGCCTTCTCCGCCTGCTTCAGCGCGGCCGCGAGCCTGGACCGGACCAGGCCGGCGATCCGGTCCTCACGTACCTCGGTCATCCCTCGTTCCCCTCCGTCAGCTCAGCGGCCAGCAGCTCCTCAAGCGCGGCGGCGAAGCCGGCCAGCACCGGGCGGTCGAACAACAACCGCACCGGCACCGCGACCTGCAACATCTCGCGCAGGCGCGCGGCCACCCTGGTCGCGGCGAACGAGGCGCCGCCGAGGGCGAAGAAGTCGTCGCCCGCCCAGACCTCGGGCCGTTCGAGCACCTCGGCCCAGACGGCGGCCACCAGCAGCTCGGCGTCGGTGGCCGGCGCGACCCGTGCCGGGTCGGGGCCGGTGTCAGGCTCGGGCAGCGCGGAGCGGTCCACCTTGCCGCTGGACAGCGTGGGCAGGGCCGGCAGGGCGACCCAGCGGCGCGGCACCATGTGGCCGGGCAGCTTGGAACGGGCGTGCCGCTCGATCGCGGCCAGGTCCGCCGTCTCCGGCGTGACGTAGCCGACCAGGTGGGCGTGCGCCTCCGTGCCCATCTCCGTGCCCGTCTCCGTGCCCGCCACGGTCACCGCGGCCTCGGTGACCTCGCGCAGCACGGCCTCGATCTCGCCCAGCTCGATCCGGTAGCCGCGGACCTTCACCTGGTGGTCGCGGCGGCCGTGGAACTCCAGCGTCCCGTCCTGCCGCCAGCGCGCCAGATCGCCCGTACGGTAGCAGCGGCCGCCCGGCGCGAACGGGTCCGCCACGAAGGCGGCCTCGGTCAGGTCGGGCCTGCCCCGGTAGCCGCGCGCCACGCCGGCCCCGCCCAGCAGCAGCTCGCCGACCGCCCCCGGCGGCACCAGCCGCAGGTGCGCGTCCACCACGTACGCCCGCTCACCCGGCATCGGCGAGCCGATCGGCACCCGGTCGCCCTCGTGCGGGCGCACCCGGTGCAGCGTCGAGGTGACGGTGGTCTCGGTGGGGCCGTACGCGTTCCACAGCTCGCCGACGCGCGGCAGGATCTGCTCGGCCAGCGCCGGGTCCAGCGCCTCACCGCCGGCGACGGCGCGCAGCCCGGGGCCGCCCGTCCAGCCGGCCGCCAGCAGCATCCGGTACGACGTAGGCACCAGGTCGACCACCGTGGCCCCGCTCGTGGTGATCAGCTCCGCCAGCGCGTGCCCGTCCTCGGCCGTGGTCCTGTCCACCATCACGGACGTGCCGCCGGCGGTCAGGACGCTCCACAGCTCGGAGGCGAAGGCGTCGAAGCTCAGCGGCGAGACCGCGGGCTGTACGTCGTCCGGGCCGAGCCGGAGGGTCTGGATCATGCCGGCCACGAGTGCGGCCAGGCCGCCGTGGGTGACCTCGACGCCCTTGGGGGCGCCGGTGGAGCCGGAGGTGTAGGTGAGATACGCCAGATCCTCGGCACCGACCTCGGGCAGGTCCGCATGGGGACCCGCCGCCAGCCGATCCGCATCGAGCATCACCGGCCCGTCCAGTACCGCTTGAGACGCGCCCGCTTGAGACGCGCCCGCTTGAGACGCGCCCGCTTGAGGCGCGTCGGCTTCGAAGGGCGCTTCAGATGGCACTTCTGAGGGCGTTTCGCCGCGAGTGAGCACCACGCGGGCGCCCGCGTCCGCGGCCAGCAGGCGCAGGCGCTCGTCCGGGTGGTCCAGGTCGAGCGGCAGGTACGCCGCTCCCGCCCGCCACACGCCCAGCAGCACCGCGGGCACCATCAGGTCACGCGGCACGCGGACGCCGACCACGTCCCCCCGAGACACCCCGTGCGCGAGCAGCCCGGCCGCGATCCGGTCGGCGCGGTCGTTCAGCTCGGCGTGGCTCAGCGTCGCGCCGTCAGGACCGACCACCGCCGTCCCCGTCGTGTGCGCGGCGAGCGCCACCGGCACCGCCGGCACGTCGTCGGGCAGCCGCGGCCCGGCCGCGCGGGCCAGCAGCGCGGCGCGCTCGTCCGGGGTGACCCGTTCGAACGCGGCGATCCCCTGGTCAGGCTCGGCCACGGCTCGCCGCAGCAGGTACAGCAGCCGGTCGAGGTACGCCTCGGCCGTCTCCCTGCAGAGCAGCGCGACCGCGTACTCCAGGTGCAGCTCGGAGCCCTCGACCGTACGGTTGACGAGGACGCTGAACTCGTGCACCGCCGCGCCTGAGCCCACCTCGGTCAGCAGGTCGAGACAGCCGGCCCGCACCGGCACCTCGGCGTGCTGCATGGCCAGCAGCACGGGGGAGCGGGGCAGCTCGGCGGGCGGGATCTCCTGATGCACGAGCGCCCGCGTCGCGGCCTCCCCGGCCTGCCTGACCAGGTCGCGGAAGGTCGGCGCGGCGTCCGGCCGCAGCCGTACCGGCACGGTGTCGATGAGCGGCCCGACGATCCTGGCCAGCTCCGGCTCGGCGCGCCGCGCCGCGACCATGCCGACCAGCGTGTCGGCCTCTCCGGCGGCCAGGGCGAGAGCGGCGAGGTACACCGCGTACGGGGTCGTGCCGCACGCTCGCGCCAGCGCCGCCACGCCGTCCGTGAACTCCTCGGGCAGCGCCCTGATCACCCGGCCCGTCGTCAGATCGGCGGGCGGCGGCCCCGCCACCGGCGCGCCCGCCAGCTCGTCCCGCCAGAACTCCCGCAGCCGCTCAAGGTCAGGCCGGTCCTCCTGCTCGCGTACCGCCACGTCGCCGAGCTGCACCGCGGGCTCGGGAACGTTCTCTCCCGCCAGCTCGGCGGCCAGCTCCTCCATCAGCACGCCCACGGAACCGCCGTCGAAGGCGAGGTGATCGGTCACGAGCACCAGCTCGGCCACGTCGTCCCCCGCGGGGCAGAGGCTCGCGCGCAGCAGCGGCACCTCGCTCGTCACGTCGAACACGTGCTCCGCCGCCGTCCGCGCCACCTTCACCGGGTCAGCGCCCGCCGGGTGTTCGACCAGGGGGACGGCGACGGGCGGGTGCACGACCGCGTACGGGAGGCCGTCCTCGCCGACCGCGACCGTGCTGCGCAGGGCCTCGTGCCGGCGCAGGACCGCGTCGAGCGCCGAGCGCAGCGGCGCGCTCCCGCCGAGACCGCGCACGCGCAGCCGGACCGACACTGTGGTGACCGGGCTGTGCGGGTGGAGCTGGCGCAGCGTCCAGAACTCGCGCTGCGCGGCGGTGAGCGGGTGCCGGGTCGCGCCGGTCCGCCGCAGCGGCGCCGAGCCTGGCTCGCGCAGGCGCGCCGCCAGCCCGGCCGCGGTCGGCTCGATCAGGAACGAGGCCAGCGGCACGGTGTGCCCGAGCCGCCGGGACAGCTCGATCACCACCCGGGCGGCGGCCAGCGAGTGCCCGCCCAGGTCGGCGAACCGGTCGTGCACGCCCACCTCGGGCAGGCCCAGCACGTCCGCGATCACCTCGGCCACCAGGCGCTCGTCGTCCGTGCGCGGCGCGACAGGCGCCTCGCTCCCCGTACGAGCGGGACGCAGCTTGGGCAGGGCCGCGCGATCCACCTTGCCCATGGGGGCGATCGGCAGCTCGTCGGCCACGCCGATCCTGGCCGGGACGAGGTGGTCGGGCAGGCGGTCACGCAGCCAGCCGCGCAGCTCGGGCTCGCTCACGCCCGGGGCCTCCACGTGCCCGACGAGGTAGGCGATGCCGTCGTCGTCCGTGTGCGCGAGCACGACCGCGCGGCGCACGGCGGGGTGACGTTCCAGCGCCGACTCGACCTCGCCCAGCTCCACCCGGTAGCCGCGGATCTTGACCTGGTCGTCGGCGCGGCCCACGTACCGCAGCTCGCCGTCCACCCACCGGACCAGGTCGCCGCTGCGGTAGACGCGGGAGCCGTCCGGCTCGGTGCGGAACGCCTGCGACTCGTGGCCCAGGTAGCCACGGGTCACGCCGGGGCCGCCGATCCACAGCTCGCCCACTTCTCCGTCCGCAACCGGTCCGCCGTCGGCGTCGCGGATGCTGAGCAGCGCGTTCGCCATGGGGCCGCCCAGCGGCGGGTCGCCCTCGTGGCCGCGGCGCACGTCGTACATGGTGCTGCCGGTGGTGCACTCGGTGGGGCCGTACATGTTGAGCACGCGGCGCACGCCCGGGTTCGCGAACGCGCGCTCGACCAGGGAGGCGGTCAGCCGCTCGCCACCGGACAGCACCATGCGCACGCCCTCCGGCAGCGGCTCACGCAGCAGCACCGACAGCGCGGACGGTACGCCGAAGACCGTGCGCACCTCGTCGCGGGCCGGCAGCGTCGGCAGCGCCAGGATGCTGTCCGCCATGATCACGGTCCCGCCCGCGGACAGCGGGGTGAAGATCTGCGTGATCGAGGCGTCGAAGCAGATGGAGGAGCCGGCCAGCATGCCGCTCAACTCCTCTGCCGTGTAGTTGGCCGCCTCCCAGCGCACCAGGTTCAGGGTGTTGCGGTGCTCGACGACCACGCCCTTGGGCCGGCCGGTGGAGCCTGAGGTGTAGATGACGTACGCGGCGTCACTGGGCTCGCCCGGCACCTCGGGGCCGTGCTCGGCGGGCGTCGTGTCGTCGACGAGCACGGTGGCGGCGCCGGTCAGGGACGCGGTGTCGCGCTTGACGGCCGAGGTGACCACCACCTGCGCGCCGGAGTCCTCGGCCATGAAACGTAACCGCTCCGCCGGGTAGGCCGGGTCGAGCGGCACGTACGCCGCGCCCGCCTTCAGCACCCCGATCAGCGCGGGCACCAGCCACTCGTCGCGGTCCAGGCAGATCCCCGCCAGGTCGCCGCGCCCGACGCCCCGTGCCTTCAGAGCGTTGGCGACCCCGTTGGCCATGCGGTCGACCTCGGCGTAGGTGAGCCGCTTCGTGCCCGCGACGACGGCGACGCGATCGGGCGTGCGCCGGCGCTGCGCTTCCAGGGCCTCGTGGAGCCGGCCGGGCAGGCCAGTGAGAGGGCGGTTCGCGCCCGTCGCATCCGTGTTCATATGTCCTTCTTTCGAGCAAGGGTCGAACGTGCCCGGGTGGGCGGCTGGGCCCGCTCCTCCAGAGCGGCACGCGGGCCCCGGGCGAGGTCGTCGCTGGGCGCGCGGGATCGCGCGGGCGGTTCACCGTCGCGTGATAGGCGCGGTCGTTCGCCGCGCGAGGTCGTTCTCCTTTAGGTCATTTTGTCCGCAGAAGATCATTATGCTCCGCAAGCAGCATCGGTGATCTGCCTTGCCGTTCGCTTGGAACTCGCCGATATGCCGCTTGCACGTCATATCACCCCAACCCCAACAAACCGGTCCCAACTGGACGTCCGTCGAACGCCGAGGAACCCCCGCCCCCGATCTCCCCGTCCCGCCACCCTCACCGCCAGAAACCCGCCCCGCAGTTCCCTCGGTAACAGGACCACCCACTCACTGGACATCGACCACCCACCCCACTGGGCACTGACCACCCACCCCACTGGAGGCCGACCACCCACCTCGCTGGAAAGCCGACCGCCCACCTCATCGGAGGCCGACCACCCACCTCGCTGGAAGCCGAAACCAACACCGCCGGTGCCCGCGCTGGTGTCGTCGGGGGTCGAGTTGGTGTCGTCCGCCGCCGAGCCAATGGGTTCGCGGTTGTGCGGCTTCGCTGGTGGCGAGGTCGGTGTTGCGGGTGGCGCGAGAGCCACGACCGATCCCGGCTTCCGATCGGTGGTCCACGGCCGCATCCACAGGCTGACCCTCCTCGCGCCCGCTGTCCCCAGAACCACGTTCGGCCCAATCTTGACCCCGATCAGCCTCGCATCCTGGCCTCCCACCCCCGTTCGCCCTGGGAGGCACCGATGACCAAGCACTCCGTGTTCCTCTGGCTCACCCTCCACCCCGCCCTGCTCATCTCCTTCGTCATAGCCCTCCTGACCACCGCCACCACCCCCGCCCAAGCGGTGGCCACGAAGAAGGCCCTGACAAGAGGACAGATCGCCGCCGCAGCCGCCCTGACCCAGCTGGGCGTCTCCTTCTCCTGGGGCGGAGGCTCCTCCAAAGGCCCCACCTTGGGCATAGGCCGAGGCTCAAGAACCCGAGGCTTCGACTGCAGCGGTCTGACCCTCTACGCCTGGTCCAGAGCCGGCGTGCGCCTCAGCCACTACACAGGAGCCCAATACCGCCAAGGCCGCCGCATCCCGCTGGCCGCCCGCCGCACCGGCGACCTGCTCTTCTTCGGCGGCGGCACCGGCGCCCCCACCCACGTCGCCCTCTACCTCGGCCGCGACCTCATGATCCACGCCCCGAAAACCGGCGACGTGGTCAGAAAGACCCGCTTCCTCAACATCCCTTACTACCGCGCGACATTCAGAGGCGCCGTCCGCCCAGGCTGACCCCCGCCCTCAGCCCCACGCGCTCACGGCACACCCCGACCCGACTCACCCGCCACGCACCGCCATCCAGCTTCGGTTGGAGGGAGGCAGCGGGGTGCCGCCCCTGCGGCTTCGGTCTGGATAACGGAGTGCGGCCGGCCGGTCTCGGTCTGGGGGGAGCGGGTGGCGTCATCCGGCTTCGGTCTGGGGGGAGCGGGTGGCGTCATCCGGCTTCGGTCTGGGGGGAGCGGGTGGCGTCATCCGGCTTCGGTCTGGGGGGAGCGGGTGTGGTCAACTGGCCTCGGTCCGGGGGAGCGGGGCGCGGTCGGCCGGCTTCTGTCTGGGGAGCCGGGTGCGGTCAGCTTCTCACGCGGCTGTCGGCTACCGGGCGAGTCACACGGTCGTCGGCTGCCGGGGCCGTGTGGCCGCTGGCGCCCCTTGGCACGTTCGATCATCCTCGCTCCTCCGTCCGTCCACTACAACGCCTGGTTTTCCGGCGGCTCCTCGGCGGCGGCGGCCTGGTGCTCGGGCCGCTCCTGCGGTTCGCCAGGCTGGCGGCTCGAACAGGTCGGCGCGCCTGAGGCGTCGAGTGCCTCCAAGACGGTCGGGTGTCTCCAAGGACTCACGCGGGGCCGCAGGCCGCCACCAGGTCCGTCACCAGAGAGGACAGCAGCTCCTGATCCTCCTTACGAGCGGGCTCGTACTCCATGAGCCCGAGCCCCACGACGTCGAACCGCTCGCCCACCGCACGTACCAGCGAAAGG
Organism: Nonomuraea salmonea; assembly: GCF_042428605.1. Lineage (NCBI taxonomy): Bacteria > Bacillati > Actinomycetota > Actinomycetes > Streptosporangiales > Streptosporangiaceae > Nonomuraea > Nonomuraea salmonea. Next base: position 287,205 of record NZ_JBHMCF010000012.1, on the reverse strand, counting down.
AGTTCCTCGGGTCGCAACCCACCGGGTGCCGGCGATCCCACACTCGTGAAGATCTCCGGATCCAGCACGTCGAAGTCGATGTGCACATACACAACGGTGCCGTCGCCCCCTGCCGTCATCCGTCGCGATGCCGTGATCCCGGTGCGCGCGTCGCGTGCCGTCGTGTCCTGACGCTGTGGCGTTGTCAGGTCGGCGTCGTGAGGTGGTGCCGCTTCGGAGGGGCCTTCGTGGGGTGGTGCCGTTCCGGAGGGGCCTTCGTGGGGTGGTGCCGTTCCGGAGGGGCCTTCGTGGGGGCGTTCAGTGCCGCAGAGCTCGATGGCCTCGATCAGGGCCGTTGCGTCCGGCCCTGGGACGTGGCGGATCCCGGCGGCCTCGATGAACGACTCTTCCGCGGCGTCAAGGTCACGCCCTCCGGCCAGGACGATCTGGCGTGGCGTCAGCGGGTCGCCGGCCACCAGGCCCACGGGGCCGTCGCCGGTGAGGGCGCGCAGGACCATGCCGTGGTAGGCGCCGGAGGGCGAGGAGGCAGGGGTGTTCAGGTCGCCATGGGCGTCGAACCAGACGACCACCAGCCGGTCTCCGTAGCGTCGGCGGGCCGCCGCCACCGGCTCCAGCTCGACCCCGCAGTCTCCGCCGGTGGTGACCACGAAGTCCTCGGACGCCTGTTCAAGCGCCGTACGCACCCGGGCCGCCGTGGTGACGAGGTCGTCCTCCACCGTCACCCGTACCCGTTGCCCGGCTCCCACCATGTCGGCGAGCAGTCGTGCCCCTTCCTTCAGCCGTTCCGCCGTGGGTGCGCCCGACCCCCGCCACTGCGGGACCTCCACCACCGTCACCACGTCCACCACTCCTCACCCGAGCAGCCATCACCCCGACGCACTCACTCACCCTGGCAAAGCGCGGAAACCCTGTCCAACCTCCGCCTCGTGCCCCGGGCGTGCGGTTCGTCCGGTGCGACCGCCTTGTGCCCCGCGGCGTGCTGCGGTTCGTCCGGTGCGACCGCCTTGTGCCCCGCGGCGTGCTGCGGTTCGTTCGGGGCTACCGCGATGCGCTGGGGAGCACGCTCCGACCCTTCCGGAGGGGCGGCGGAAAGAGGGCGCACCTCATCAAGCAGGGGGATCAGGGGAAATGGTGACCAACTTGACTCTCTGTGGTGAGGAGGCGGCAGAGGCCGGCGTCATATTTCGAGAACCGCATGTCAGGGCTCCGCGCCCCGATAACATCGAGTGTCCTTGACCCCGGCAAGTAATGAGAGTGGCAGAAGATCGATGAGTTCGGTGACCGTACGTGTGCCCGCGAAGGTCAACGTGCAGCTTTCTGTCGGCCCGCTCAGGGAAGATGGCTACCACGACCTGGTCAACGTCTTCCATGCCGTGTCGATCTTCGATGAGGTGGTGGCCAAGGAGTCGGAGGGGATCACCGTCCAGGTGAACGGCAAGTGGTCCGACCAGGTGCCGACCGACGACAGCAACCTCGCCATCCGAGCCGCTCGCGCCCTCGCCAAGCACGCCGGTCGCAGCTACGGCGCCGAACTCGTCATCCACAAGAGCATCCCCGTCGCGGGCGGCATGGCGGGCGGCAGCGCCGACGCGGCGGGTGCGCTGGTCGCCTGCAACGAGCTGTGGGGTCTGGGGCTGCCCATGGACGATCTCATGGAGATCGCCGGTGATCTCGGCAGCGACGTCCCTTTCTCGCTGATCGGCGGCACGGCGGTCGGCACCGGGCGCGGTGAGCAGTTGAGTGAGCTGCCCACCGGGGGCACGTTCCACTGGGTGTTCGCGCTGGCCAATGGGGGTCTGTCGACGGCCAGCGTGTACGCCGAGTGCGACCGGCTCCGGGCGGCCTCCGACGCCGACGTGCCGTGGCCGACGCTCAACGACTCCCTCATGGAGGCGCTCGGCACCGGCGACGCGTACGCGCTCGGCACCCATCTGAGCAACGACCTCCAGCCCGCCGCGCTCAACCTCCGCCCCGAGCTCGCCCCCACGCTTGAGTCCGGCCGCCAGCACGGCGCCCTGGGCGCGATCGTCTCCGGCTCGGGCCCGACGTGCGCGTTCCTCGCCATCGACGCCACCCACGCCCGCGATCTCGCCCACAGCCTGACTACGACGGGCACCGCCCACACGGCCGTCGCCGCCCACGGCCCCGTTCACGGCGCAACCTTGATCTGACCCGCGTGGTCCGGCTCGGGGTGCTCCGGTCCCGCGTGATCTGGCTCCGCGTGGTCCGGTCCCGCGTGACCCGCCTCGGGTGGTCCGGTCCCGCCTGACCCGCCTCGCGTGACCCGCCTCGCGTGGTCCGGTCCCGTGTGACCCGACCCCGTGTGACCCGGTCCCGCATGACCCGGCCCTGTGTGGTCTGATCCGCTTGCGCGGTCAGTGCTTGAGGACCTCTATCCAGTAGCGGCCGTCGGTGTCGCGATGGGCGCCGTGGATGTCGGTGGCCAGGTCGGGGAAGGTCCGGTCGAAGTCCTCCAGGACGCGCAGGTAGGCCAGCAGCGGCCCGTCGGCGGGACCGGTCGCCTCGCCGGGCATCAGCATGGGGATGCCCGGCGGAGTGACGACCACCGGGGCCGCGGCGACCCGGCCCGGCAGGCGGCTCAGCGGGACACGTTCGGTGCGCGCCCGGATCATGGCCTGGTAGCAGTCGGCCGGCGTGGTCGCGGGCTCGGGCAGGAAGGTGAAGACCTGGTCGAGGAGCTTGCCGACCTCGGAGTCGAGCAGCTTGTCGTGGACCAGGGTGCAGAGCTCGCGCAGGGAGATCGCGGGCGGGCCGAAGCCGGGCAGGACCTCCGACAGGGGGAGGCCGGCGTCGTAGGCGTTCTTGAAGTCGGTGAGGGCGTCGATCAGGGTGCCCCACTTGCCCTTGGTGATCCCCATCGAGAACAGCACCAGCAACGTGTGGTCGCCGGTCTTCTCCACCACGATGCCGCGTCGTTGCAGGTAGGCGGCCACGACGCGGGCCGGGATGCCCCAGTCGAGCGTGCCGGCGGCGGCATCGGCGCCCGGACAGGTGATCGTCACCTTGATCGGGTCGAGCAGGCAGTAGCCCTCGGACATGCCGTCGAACCCGTGCCAGCCGGCGCCCGGCTCCAGCGTCCAGCATCGGGGCTCCGAGCACAGCAGGGCCGGGTCGGCGTCGGCGAACGGGACGGTGCGCCCGGTGCGCGGATCGGTGACGACGGGAGGCTGCCACACGCCGAAGAACCAGCAGGCCCGCGTGCCGTCGTCGCGGATGCGGGCGGCCAGGCGCGTCATCGCCTGCCGGAACCGGACTGCCTCGGTGATCGCTTCCCCGGTGAGGAACACTCCCGACGGGCCGTCCATCATCGCCGCCGCGACGTCGAGCGAGGCGATCATCGGGTAGAGCGGCGACGTGGAGGCGTGCATGAGGTAGGTCTCGTTGAGCGCGTCGTAGTCGACCGGCGCCCGCTCCGAGGAGCGGACGTGCAGCATCGCGGCCTGCGACAGCGCCGCCAGCAGTTTGTGCGTCGACTGGGTGGCGAACACGGTGGGACGGCCGGGACCGGGCAGCGTGTGCTCGTCGACGGCCATGCCGTAGCGGCCGGCGTAGAGCGGGTTGAACCGGGCGTAGGCGAACCATGCCTCGTCGAAGTGCAGGCGAGGCACACTGGCGCCCAGCAGCTCGCCGACCCGCACCGCGTCGTAGCACACACCGTCGTACGTCGAGTTGGTGATCACCGCGTAGGTCGGGTCGCCGGAGGCGAGGGGATGGGCGGCCACCTGGGCCCTGAGCGCGGCCGCCGCCAGCGCGGCGGGCGGGATGGGACCGGCCAGCCCCAGCCCGTTGCGCTCGGGCACGAGGTAGACCGGGCGGGCGCCGCTGATGGCGAGCGCGTGCTGGACCGACTTGTGGCAGTTGCGGTCCACGAGGACGGTGTCGTCGCGGGCGATGGCGTGGTGGCCGACGACGCGGTTGGCCGTGGAGTTGCCGTTGACCACGAAGAACGTGCGGTCGGCGCCGAAGACGCGGGCGGCGTTGCGCTCGGCTTCGCCGATGGGGCCGGTGTGGTCGAGGGGCGAGCCCAGTTCGGTGACCGAGATGGACAGGTCGGTGCGCAGCAGCCGTTCGCCGTAGAAGTCGAAGAATGCCCGGCCCACAGGCGATTTGAGGAACGCCACGCCCCCGGCGTGCGCGGGGGTGTGCCAGGAGTAGTGATGATGGTCCTGCAGCCGGCGGAGCGCACCGAAGAAGGGCGGGAGGATCTTCTCGGCGTACTGGTCGGCGGCGTGGGCGATGCGCCCGGCGATGAACCGCGGGGTGTCCTCCAGCGGGTAGACGTAGCCGTGGATGACCTCGTAGACCCACAGCGGAAGCTCCTGCTCCTGCGCCATCAGGAAGACGGGCAGCCCGCGGAACCGTTTGGCGACGGCGCCCAGCAGGTGTTCGGCGCCGGGCGCGTCCCATGAGGCCAGCACCGCCGTGAGCGACGCGTCCGATCCGGTCACCGCCAGGGCGTCGTGGTCGCGGTGGGTCCAGCGTACGTGGAGCCCGAGCTCGTCCATCGCGGAGCAGACGCGGCGGAGCTGCTCGGCGAGCGCCGAGTCGGCATCGGGACGTTCGGTGACGGCGACCAGAACCGTTCGCTCCATGCGGCACTCCGTGATCGGGGGGAAGCCGGGGAAGGTCACACCGGTCACCCATGATGGTAACGCGGAGGAGTCGAAAAGCAACGGTGTGTAATGGCGAGGTTGGGGGCGGACGTGGAGGAAGCGAGGAGACGGGCGGGAAGCCGATACCCTGGGAAGGCCATGAACCTGGTCAATCTCGAGTCCGTCTCCCACGCCTACGGCCCCAAGCCGCTCCTCACCGACGTCTCGCTCGGTGTCGAGGCCGGCGATCGCATCGGTGTCGTCGGCCGCAACGGCGGCGGCAAGACGACGCTGCTGTCCGTGCTGGCGGGCACCGTACGCCCCGACAGCGGCCGCGTCACCCACAACCGCAGCCTGCGCGTGGGCTGGCTGTCGCAGCAGGACACCCTCGACCCGGCGAGCACCGTGCGCGAGACGGTCCTCGGCCGGCTGGCGGAGCACGAGTGGGCGGGCGACCAGCGCGTACGCGAGATCCTCACCAACCTGATCGGCGACCTTGACCTCGACTCCAGGACGGGCGACCTGTCGGGCGGCGAGCGCAGGCGTACGGCGCTGGCCAAGCTGCTCATCGACGACCACGACCTGATCATGCTCGACGAGCCCACCAACCACCTCGACATCGAGGCGATCGCGTGGCTGGCCGGGCACCTGGCCGACCGCAAGAGCGCGCTGGTGGTCGTGACGCACGACCGGTGGTTCCTCGACGCGGTCTCTACCCGTACGTGGGAGGTCGTGGACGGCCGGGTCGAGCGCTACGAGGGCGGATACGCGGCCTACGTCCTGGCGAAGGCCGAGCGGGCCCGCATCGCCCAGGCCGCCGAGGAGCGCAGGCAGAACCTCATGCGCAAGGAGATCGCGTGGCTGCGGCGCGGCCCGCCCGCCCGTACGTCCAAGCCGAAGTTCCGCATCGAGGCCGCCCAGGCGCTGATCGCGAACGAGCCGCCGCCGCGTGAGACCGTCGAGCTGATGCGCTTCGCGGCGGCCCGGCTCGGCAAGACCGTCTACGACCTCGAAGACGTCACCCTCCACGCCGGCGGCCCCGGTGCGGGCCCGCTCGTGCTCGACCACCTCACGTGGCAGTTCGGGCCGGGTGACCGGATCGGGCTGATCGGGGTGAACGGGTCGGGCAAGTCGTCGGTGCTGCGCCTGCTGGCCGACACGATCAAACCCGACTCGGGGCGGGTGGTCAGGGGCAGGACCGTACGCCTCGCGCACCTGTCGCAGGAACTGGCCGAGGTCGACCCGACGCGGCGCGTGCTGGAGTCGGTGGAGGAGATCCGCAAGTACCTCCAGGTCGGCAAGCGCGAGTGGACCGCCTCCCAGCTGCTCGAACGCCTCGGCTTCCGTGGCGAGGCGCAGTGGAAGGTGGTCGGCGACCTGTCCGGCGGCGAGCGGCGGCGGCTGCAGCTGCTGCGGCTGCTGATGGACGACCCCAACGTGCTGCTGCTCGACGAGCCCACCAACGACCTCGACATCGAGACCCTGAACGAGCTGGAAGACCTGCTGGACGCCTGGCCTGGCACGCTGATCCTGGTCAGTCACGACCGCTACTTCCTGGAGCGAATCACCGACAAGTGCGTGGCGCTGCTGGGCGACGGCAAGCTGTCGCTGCTGCCGGGCGGGGTGGACGAATACCTCGAACGCCGCGCCGCCGGCACGGCCGTGACCGCCCGGCTCGGGCTGGGCGCTCCAACGGCGGCCCCCGAGCCGGCCGCCCCGCAGCCGAGCGCCCCGGGTGCGCCGAGCGGGCTGTCGGCCAAGGAGGAACGCGAACTCCGCAAGGAGCTCAACCGCCTCGAACGGCAGCTCGACAAGCTCAGCGACCAGGAGTCCCGGCTGCACGCCGCCATGGCGGAAGCGGCCAGCGACTACGCCAAGCTTGGCTCGCTCGACGCCGAACTCCGCGAGATCGCAGCCCAGAAGGAAGCGGTGGAGGCGGAGTGGCTCGAAGTGGCCGACCGCCTGGGCGACTGACACCACGCAGAAACGCGAGCCCCCGCCCGCCTCTCAGGCGGGGGCCCGCCTTCGGGAGCTGCCCAGCCAGGCCGCAGCGGTGAAGGCCAGGGCTGTGCAGCCGAGTTGTGCGAGGGCCGTTGAGGTGGGGACGAACGGCAGGTCGCCGAGGTCGCCCAGGGCCGCCGCGGGCACGAACAGCAGCAGCGCCGCTCGCCGTCCCACGGCGGAGCGGCACGCGTACCCAGCCGCCAGCGCGAGCACCACCAGCCACGGCACCGGCTTCCACGACGTGAGGACGTGGTCGGCGATCGCGTCCACCCAGCGCGCGCGCACGATGGCCTTGCTGGCGATGAGCCCCACCAGGGCGAGCGCCCCCCACAGCAGGAGAGCGTGCCGGGGGACCATCCGGAGCGCGCGGTGGGTCGCCGGCATGAAGGCGATGGCCAGCGCCACCGTCTCGGCCAGCACGAGGAGGCCGTAGTTCGGGAAGAGCAGGCGGTCCAGGCTCAGCTCAGCAACCGGTATCGGGCCGGCCTGATACAGCGCGAACGCGACCACGCCGAGCACCGCGATCCGCCGGCGGCCGGACAGCACGGCCAGCGCGGGCAGGGCCGCGATCAGGGCAGGCGCGGTCAGGAGCCAGATCGAGCGCGGTTCCGCCAGGAAGGCCGTGCCCCAGCGCAGGGATTCTGCGAACCGCAGCGACACCGTCGCCATCTCGGCGACCGCCATCAGCAACGGCCACAGCCCCACGGCGACGGCCAGCCCGTCGCGCCAGGCGCTCGCCGAGTCCGGCCCGAAGGCCCGCCGGACATGCACCCGCACCGCGCCCCGCAGCAGGTCGGCCACATCGGCCAGGTCAGGACGGGTCTGGCCTGGGCGTGCCCCCGCCAGCAGCACCCCCACCATCTCCGCCTCGTGCCGCGCCCGGTGGTCGTGGGGGTAGCAGGCGAGCAGCCGTCGGTAGCGGGCTTCCAACGGGCTCATGCCGGCCCTCCCGCGCCGATGGCGCGCAGGCGTTGGGTGGCTGCTGCGGCGTGTCTGCGCAGCCGCTCGGCCTCGGCCGCCAGCCTCGTCGCGCCGTCGCCGGTCAGCCGGTAGTAGCGGCGTACCCGGCCGTCGACGATCTCCTCCCGGTCCTCGGCGATCAGGCCCTCTGCCTGGAGCCGGTCGAAGGCGGCGTACAGGGTGCCGGCGCGCAGGCGGACCTGGCCGTCGGAGATGCGCTCCACGTCGGTGATGACGCCGTATCCGTGCTGTGGCCCGGCGGCCAGCGCGGTCAGGATGAGGAAGGTCGGCTCCTGCATCTGTCTCATACGATCAATATATATCGATCATCTGACTATGAAAGGCGGCCGGTCCGAGGGACTCGGCGCGCGAAGGGTCAGAGGGGGGAGTCGAAGGGGGTGAGGAGGGTGCGGAGGAGGGCGGCGAGGGTGCGCTGGTCGGCGGGACCGAGGCCCGAGAGGAGTTCCCGTTCGCGCCGCAACAGGTCGGAGAACGCGGCGTCCACTCGTGCCAGCCCCGTCTCCGTCAGTGAGACGAGCACGCCGCGCCGGTCCTCGGGATCGGGGCGGCGGCGTACGAGACCGGCCTGCGCGAGGCGGTCGATGCGGTTGGTCATGGTGCCCGACGTCACCAACGTGGCCCGCAGCAGGGCGCCAGGGCTCAGCTCGTACGGCTTGCCGGCCCGCCGCAGCGCGGTCAGCACGTCGAACTCCCACGGCTCCAGATCGTGCTCGGCGAACGCGGCCCGCCTGGCACGGTCGAGATGCTTGGCCAGCCGTGACACCCTTGAGAGCACCTGGAGCGGCTCGACGTCGAGGTCGGGGCGCTCCGTCCGCCACGCCGCGACGAGGCGATCGACCTCGTCTCTAGCATCCTCCGTCATGACACACAAGTGTACTGTCTTGACATCGAGATATCTCTCTCGATATCAATTATCTTCATGTCAAGAGATATCTGGGACCCTGTGACATACGCGGTCTACGCGGACGAGCGGTCGCGGCCGTTCATCGAGCTGATCTCCAGAGTGGGGGCGGTCGAGCCCGATTATGTCGTGGACGCGGGCTGCGGCAGTGGTGAACTCACCGTCGAGCTGGCCAGTCGCTGGCCCAATGCGACGATCGAGGGCTTCGACTCCTCGCCCGCGATGATCGGCAAGGCCAGGAAGCTGGGGTCGGACGTCAGGTTCCAGGTCGCCGACGCCTCCACCTGGCGCCCCGACCGCCCCGTGGACGTGATCGTCTCCAACGCGCTGCTGCAGTGGGTGCCCGACCACCACGCGGTGCTGGAGCACTGGATGGAGGGGCTGGCCCCGGGCGGCTGGCTGGCCTTCCAGGTGCCGGGCAACTTCGACGCGCCCAGCCACGTCGCCATCCGCGAGCTGTGCGACTCGCGCGCCTGGTCCGACCGGCTCGGCGGCTTCACGCGGGGCGCGCCGGTGAGCGAACCGCTGGAGTACGTCGACCTGCTCAACCAGGGCGGCTCGATGGTGGATGCCTGGGAGACGACGTACGTGCACATGCTGCAGGGCGAGAACCCGGTGCTCGACTGGGTCTCCGGCACCGCCCTGCGCCCGATCCTGGACCGGCTCGACCAGGACGAGCAGCGGCGGTTCAAGAACGACCTGGGCAAACTGCTCGCCGAGGCGTACCCGGCGCGGAGCTACGGGACGCCGTTCCCGTTCCGGCGGATCTTCGTGGTGGTGCAGAAGTGACGAAGCGGCCACACGGCCCGTGAAGTGGCATGATGGTGCTGGACCGGACTTTTGCGAGGTGCGGTGGGCATCGAGATAGAGGACAAATTCGACGTCTCTCCGGACTACGAGCTCCCTGACCTCAGCGCTCTGGCCGAGGTCACGGGCCCGGAGAGCCGGCATCTCGTTGCCCTTTACTACGACACTCCGGATCTGCGGCTGGCCGCCCGCGGCGTGACGCTGAGGCGGCGGCGCGGCGGCGCCGACGCGGGCTGGCATCTGAAGCTGCCCCAGGCCAAGGGCGTCCGCCAGGAGATCACCCGCCCGCTGAGCCGCAAGACGGTCCCGGCCGAGCTGGCCGAGCTGGTCCGCGGCTACACCCGCGGCGCCGAGCTGGTGCCGGTGGCCGAGCTCGACACCCGCAGGAACGTGACCGTGCTGCACGAGGACGGGGCCGCCCTCGTGGAGATCGCCGACGACCGCGTCAAGGGCACCGTGCTCGGGGACGAGCCCAAGGTCGTGCGCTGGCGCGAGGTCGAGGCCGAGCTGCTCGCGGGCGGCACGAAGAAGCTGCTGGCCAAGGTCGGCAAGCGGCTGCGCAAGTCAGGCGCGACCCCGTCGCAGGCAGGCAGCAAGCTGGCGAAACTGCTCGAACCCGTCCCTATCACCACGGCCGCCACGAAGCCGGGCAGCGCCGGCGAGGTCGTGCTCGCGTACCTGCGCGATCAGGTTCAGGCGCTGCTGGCGCAGGACCCGCGGGTGCGCCGCGCCGAGGAGGACGCCGTGCACCAGATGCGGGTGGCCGCCCGGCGGCTGCGCAGCGCGCTCAAGGCGTTCAGGACCGTCGTGACCGGCACCCGCGCGATCCAGGACGAGCTGCGCCGCATCGGCGACGTCCTCGGCGAGGCCCGCGACCTGGAGGTGATCAGGGCCAGGTTCACGAAGGAGCTGGACGGCCTCGCGCCCGAGCTGGTCGTCGGCCCCGTCCGCACCCGGCTGGGCGACGACCTGCGAGAACGCGAGCGGCAGGCGTACGGGCGGATCAGGGAGACACTCAGCGACGAGCGCTACTACCGGCTCCTCGACGACCTGGACGCCCTGGTCGCCGCCCCGGAGTGGGGCGAGGCGGCGGACAGGCCCGCACAAAGAGAACTGCCTGAAATCGCCGCAGCCACATGGGCGCGGGTGACCCGCGCGTACGACCGCGCCCAGGCCATCGACGACCCGGCCCGCCGCGAGGTCGCCATGCACGACGTACGCAAGGCGGCCAAACGCGCCCGTTACACCGCAGAGGCCCTGGGTCTCGGAAAGCTGGCCGGGCCGGCGGAGGACGTCCAGGAGGCGCTGGGCGCGTACCAGGACGGCGTGGTCGCCCAGGGGCTGCTGGCCGAGGAGGCCGCGCGCGCCAGGGAAGCCGGCGCGGACACCTTCACCTATGGCCTGCTCATCGGCATCGAACGCGGGGCCGCCGAGCGCGCGCACGCCGGTTTCCCCAAGGTGTGGAAGAAGACCTGCAAGGCGGTCGCGAAGGTTTTGTGACCGTCAGGTCGCGTGCCGCTGTGGCGGTCAGGTCGCGTGCTGCTGTGATCGTCAGGTCGCGTGCCGCTGTGGCCGTCAGGTTGCGTGCTGCTCGACGGCGACCACCCGCTCGCCGGCCCGGTGCAGCACCGCGAGGCCGCCCTTGGGCAGCCGTACGTCCTGCCCGGCCAGCGCCTGGACGAGGCCGGGCAGCACCTTGCCGTGGCTGCACACGACGGCGTGCGGGGGCAGCGCGGCCACCAGCTCAGGGGTCCAGCGCGGGTCCTGGTCCTCCTCGCTGAGCAGCGGATCGACCTCGATCGCGGCCCCGGCGACCCGCGCGTACGGCTCCAGCGTCTGCACGCAGCGGGCACTGGGCGAGCTGACGAGACGACCGGGCCGGTAGGCGGGCAGCACGGCGGCGAGGACCGCGGCCTGGGCGGCGCCGCGCTCGTCGAGCGGGCGGGCCTCGTCGTCACCGTCCCACTCGTCGCGCGAGCCCGCCGAGCCGTGCCGGACGAGCACGAGCGGCACGGTGTCGAGCGGCGCGTCACCGAGGGAGCGCAGCAGCGCGACGTCCCACGTGTACGACAGCAGCCCCTCCGCCTCCTCCACCGGCACCCAGCGCAGCTCGTCGACCTCGTCATCAGGGATCAGTCCGGCGTCGTCGGCCACCCGCCCCACCCAGTAGTCGACCCGCTTGAGCCGCCCGGAGCTGCGGTAGTGGACGGGCGGCAGGGGCCGGCCGAGCACGACGGTCAGCCCGGTCTCCTCGCGCACCTCGCGCAGGGCGGCGGCGACGACGTGCTCGCCAGGGTGGAGCTTGCCCTTGGGGAACGTCCAGTCCGCGTAGCGCGGCCGGTGCACGAGGGCCACCTCGGACGAGCCGCGCAGGATCACCGCGCCCGCCGCCCTGATGAGGTCGTCAGTCGTCAACGGTCCTCCAGCGGCGCGTGCCGATGAGGTGGCTCTGCAGGTCCGCGCCGGGGTGGTGGGTCCAGGTGCCGTCGGAGTTGAGCCACCAGGTGCTGGTCTCCTCGTCCATGGCGCGGTCCATCAGCTCCATCAGGTACGCCTTGTGCTGCTGCGAGGTCACCTTGACCAGGGCCTCGACGCGGCGGTCGAGGTTGCGGCGCATGATGTCGGCGCTGCCGATCCACACTTCGGGGCGCCGGCCGAGGCCGAACTCGTAGACGCGGGAGTGCTCCAGGAAGCGCCCCAGGACCGAGCGGACCCTGATGTTCTCCGACAGCTCGGGGATGCCGGGCCGCAGGATGCAGATGCCGCGTACCCAGATGTCCACCTGCACGCCGGCCCTGGACGCCCGGTAGAGCGCGTCGATGATGGGCTCGTCCACCATCGAGTTCGTCTTGATGCGGATCCGCGCGGGCCGCCCGGCCCGCTGGTGGGCGATCTCCCGCTCGATCCTGGCCATCAGGCCGCTGCGCATGGAGTGGGGCGCGACCAGCAGCCGCCGGTAGGCGGAGTGGTGGGAGTAGCCGGTCAGGTGGATGAACAGGTCGGTGACGTCCTCGCCGACCAGCGGGTCCGCGGTCAGCAGGCCGAAGTCCTCGTACTGGCGGGCGGTCTTGGGGTTGTAGTTGCCGGTGCCGATGTGGCAGTAGCGGCGCAGCTCGCCCGATGGCTCCTGGCGGACGACGAGGGCCAGCTTGCAGTGGGTCTTCAGGCCGACCACGCCGTAGACGACGTGGCAGCCGGCGCGTTCGAGCTTGCGCGCCCAGGAGATGTTGGCGTGCTCGTCGAAGCGGGCCTTGATCTCGACGACCACCACGACCTGCTTGCCGGCCTCGGCGGCGTCGATGAGGGCGTTGACGATGGGGGAGTCGCCGCTGGTGCGGTAGAGGGTCTGCTTGATCGCCAGCACCCTGGGGTCCTCGGCGGCGACCTCGATGAAGCGCTGCACGCTGGTGGCGAAGGAGTCGTACGGGTGGTGCAGCAGCACGTCGCGCTCGCGCAGGATCGCGAAGACGTCGTCCTCGGCGTTGATCACCTCGGCCGGCACGAACGGCCGGTAGCACAGCTCGCCCCGGTCGAGGTCGGCGATGGCGTGCAGGCCCGACAGGTCGAGCGGGCCAGGCAGCCGGTAGACCTCGTGCGGGGCCAGCTCCAGCTCCTCGATGAGCGGCGCCAGCACCTCGGGCGTGATGCTGTCCTCGACCTCCAGCCGCACGGGCGGCCCGAAGCGCCGCTTGAGCAGCTCCTTCTCCAGGGCCTGCATGAGGTTCTCGGTGACGTCCTCGTCCACGTCGAGGTCCTCGTTCCTGGTGACGCGGAAGACGTGGTGCTGGACGATCTCCATGCCCTTGAAGAGCTGCCCGAGGTGCGCGGCGATGACATCTTCGAGAGGGACGAAACGGTCTTTGGACGCCTGGACGAACCTGGGCAGCTGCGACGGCACCTTGACCCGGGCGAACACCGTGTGGTTCGTCGCCGGATTGCGCACCAGGACGGCGAGGTTGAGGCTGAGCCCGGAGATGTAGGGGAACGGGTGCGCGGGGTCCACGGCCAGCGGCGTCAGCACCGGCCTGATGCGCTCCCTGAACAGCTTGCGCAGCTCCGTACGCTCCTCGCGCCCGAGATCCGCCCAGCGTACGATCTCGATGCCCTCGGCGGCGAGCTGGGGGCGGATCTGCCGGTGATAGGCCTCCGCGTGCCGCCTGGCCAGCCCGTCGGCCACCGCGGCGATCTTGATCAGCTCTTCCTGCGGCTTGAGCCCGCTCTTGGTCCGCAGCAGCAGGCCGGTCGCCATCCGCCGCTTCATGCCTGCCACCCGGACACGGAAGAACTCGTCGAGGTTGCTGGCGAAGATCGCGAGGAAGCGGACGCGTTCGAGCAGCGGCAGCGAGGGGTCCTCGGCGAGTGCCAGCACCCGCTCGTTGAACTGGAGCCAGCTCTCCTCGCGGTTGAGGAACCGCTCCTGCGGGAGGGGCAGGTCATGGACAGACGGGAACGGTTCCGCGGACATATGGCGTATGTTGCCCCGTTCGGTTGAACAGCACGTTAACGTCGCCGCAACGGCTCACCCCAGAGGGTCGGCCCAGCTCCACACCATCGTCGCCCCGGGTGCCCGCGCCGTTCAAGGCTCACTCCGGATGATCTACCTGCTCCAGCCGCGCCGCGCGCTCGGCCAGCCGCGCCTCCCGCTGGCGGATCTTCTCCTCCCGCTCGCGGGCCTTCTCCGCCTCCTTCAGCAGCCGCTCGCGCTCCTTCAGCTCGCGTACGCGGGCCTTCTCGGCCTCCTTGAGCTCCCGCTGGCGGATCTTCTCCGCCTCCTTGAGCTCCTTCTCGCGGGCCTTCTCCAGCTCGCGCAGCTCCTTCTCGCTGGCCGCGCGCGGCTTGGCCGCCAGGGCGCGCCCCGAGACGGTGAGCGACGGGTTGGCGTCGAGCGCGGTCAGGCCGTTCCAGGCCAGGTTGACCAGGTGGGCCGCGACCTCCTCGCGGCCCGGCTTGCGCACGTCGAGCCACCACTGCCCGGTCAGCGCCACCATGCCGACCAGCATCTGGGCGTACATGGGGGCCAGCTTGGGGTCGTAGCCCCTGGCCGCGAACTCGTCGGCCAGCACGTCCTCGACCTGACTCGCGATCTCGCTGATCAGGCTGGCGAACGTGCCGGTGCCCGACGCGGCGTGGGAGTCGCGGACCAGGATGCGGAAACCCTCGCTGCTCTCCTCGATGTAGCGGAGCAGGGCCAGCGCGGCCCGCTCCAGCTTCACCAGGGAATGAGCGGCCGACAGCGCCTCGGTGATCATGCCGAGGAGCTTCTGCATCTCGCGGTCCACGACGACCGCGTAGACGCCTTCCTTGCCACCGAAATGCTCGTACACCACGGGCTTCGACACCTGTGCGGTAGCTGCGATCTCTTCGATAGAGGTCCCGTCGAACCCCTTCTCCGCGAAGAGGGTGCGGCTGATGCTGATCAGCTGCTCTCTTCGCTCGCTACCGGACATGCGCCTGCGAGATCGGGGTTCGGTCACGGTTTCCATAATGACGGCCACGGCCGTGCCGCCGCTCATCGGCTGATCGTCAGGCAATGCGCTTCGCCGCCAGACGCTCAGGCGTCGGCCAGCGGACGTCGTACACCCAGCCCAGCTTCTCGAAGATGCGGATGAGGCCGGCGCTCAGGTCGATCTGGCCCTTGAGCGCGCCGTGACGGGCGCAGGTCGGGTCGCTGTGGTGCAGGTTGTGCCAGGACTCGCCGAAGGAAGGGATGGCCAGCCACCACACGTTGCGCGACTTGTCGCGTACCTGGAAGTCCTCCTCGCCGAAGACGTGGCAGATCGAGTTGATCGACCAGGTGACGTGGTGCAGCAGGCCGATGCGGACGAGCGAGCCCCAGAACAGCGCGGTCAGTCCGCCCTGCCAGGACCAGGTGAACAGCATGCCCAGCACGCCGGGCAGCAGGATCGAGGTGAGCGCGAGGGCGCCGAACCACTTGTGCAGCTTGCGGACGTCATCGTCCTTGCACAGGTCGGGGGCGTACTTCTCCCTGTTGGTCCGCTCGCTCTCGAACAGCCAGCCCATGTGGGCGTAGAGCAGGCCCTTGGCCATGTTCTTGAAGCCGGGGCCGAAGCGCCACGGGGAGTGCGGGTCGCCCTCCTTGTCGGAGAACTTGTGGTGCTTGCGGTGGGTGGCCACCCAGTCGAGCACCGACATCTCCAGCGACAGGCTGCCCGCGATGCCCATCGCGATCTTCAGCGGCCGCTTGGCCTTGAAGGAGCCGTGCGTGAAGTAGCGGTGCAGGCCGACGGTGACGCCGAGGCCGGAGACGACGTAGAAGACGAAGGCGATGGCGATGTCCGTCCAGCCGAGTCCCCATCCCCATGCGAGCGGCACGGCCGCGGCGATCGCGACGAGAGGCAGGCCGACCACCAGGCCGAAGGTGACGAGTTCCGACTTTGACTTGGGTTCTGGTTCGAACTCCGGCTTGGGGGCAGGGGTGGAGCGCTCGGCGACAACGGTCATGGGCTACCTCCGACGGCATGTATGAGATTGAATGTCCGGGCTACGCAACCGTAACCTACGCCAGCGTAGGTTCGGAAGAGCTAAGCCCGTAATGTCGAGAACGTGAAGCGGGCCCGGACGAGTAGCGGACGATCCGTGTCTTGCGCCCCTCCTGTGGCTCTGTTATGGGGCGGGCGAGAGGGGAATACGGGCGCGCGGCGGCGCGCGGGGTCGGTATCGTAGGGGAGTGCCGGACATCACGTGTCCGATCTGTCCCGGATCGTCTAATCGGCAGGACAAGTGGTTTTGGTCCACTTTGTAGGGGTTCGAGTCCTCTTCCGGGAGCCTTGAGGTGCTCCCCCCGGAGAGAAGTTCGGGGGGAGGCCAGGTATCCTCACGGTGTCGGGGGGGTAGCTGCACAATGTGCAGCGGTGCGGTTGACGTACCGAACGCCCTGATCCGTCCAGTCACAGGGAGCCTCAGTCCGTGAGTGTGCCGCGCCCGGCAGCCGTCATCGTCCTCGCCGCCGGCGAGGGCACCCGGATGAAGAGCCAGACCCCGAAAGTCCTGCACGAGCTGTGCGGCCGCGCGCTGGTCGACCACATGCTCGGCGCCGCCCGCGACCTCGACCCTGAGCGGCTCATCGTGGTCATCGGCCACGCGCTCGAGCGGGTCGGCGGCCATCTGTCCGCCACCAGCCCCGACGCGCGCGCCGTCGTCCAGCGTGAGCAGCGCGGCACCGGCCACGCCGTACGCACGGTGCTCGAAGAGGTCGGCACGATCTCCGGCACCGTCCTCGTCACCTACGGCGACGTGCCCCTGCTGCGCACCGAGACCCTGGCGGGGCTGCTCGACCGGCACGCCGCCGAGAGCAACGCCGTCACCGTGCTGACCGCCGAGGTGCCCGACCCGACCGGCTACGGCCGGATCATCCGCGACGACGGCGGCGCCGTGCTGGAGATCGTCGAGGAGAAGGACGCCTCGCCGGAGCAGCGCGCGATCAAGGAGATGAACTCCGGCATCTACGCCTTCGACGGCCTGCTGCTGGCCGACGCCGTCAAGCGCGTCTCCACCGACAACGCCCAGGGCGAGGAATACCTCACCGACGTCCTGTCCATCCTGCGCCGCGACGGCCACCGTGTGGGCGCGTGCGTCGCCGCCGACCACGTCGAGGTCGAGGGCGTCAACGACCGCGTGCAGCTCGCCGCCGCCCGCAAGATCCTCAATCGGCGCCTGCTCGAAGCCCACATGCGCGCCGGCGTCACGATCATCGACCCCGACAGCACCTGGGTCGACGTCGGCGTCCGCATCGAGGCCGACGCCGTCGTCCACCCCGGCACCCAGCTCCACGGCGAGACCGTCATCGGCGCCGGCGCCGAGGTCGGGCCCGCCACCACGCTCACCTCCACCGTCGTCGGCGCGGGCGCGGTGGTGCGCAACGCCGTCTGCGACCACGCCGAGATCGGCCCGGAGGCCAACGTCGGTCCCTACGCCTACCTGCGCCCCGGCACCGTGCTCGGGCACAGGTCCAAGGCGGGCACCTTCGTGGAGATGAAGAACACCAAGGTCGGCGAACGCTCCAAGGTCCCGCACCTGTCCTACGCGGGCGACGCCACCATCGGCGACGACGTCAACATCGGCGCCTCCACCGTCTTCGTCAACTACGACGGAGTGGAGAAGAACCACACCACAGTGGGCGACGGCGCATTCGTCGGCTGTGACACCATGCTCGTCGCTCCGGTGACGGTCCACGACGGCGCCTACACCGCCGCCGGCTCGACCATCGTCGACGACGTACCCCCCGGCGCCATCGGCGTTGCACGAGCGCGGCAGCGCAACATCGAGAAATGGGTCTTGCGCAGGCGCGCGGGCACGAAGTCGGCCGCGGCCGCCCAACGGGCGCTGGCCGAGCGAGAGCAGGAGAACAGCGAGTGACCAGCATCAAGCAGCCCGGGGAGAAGAACCTCATGCTCTTCTCCGGGCGGGCACACCCGGAGCTGGCCGAGGAGGTCGCCGAGCATGTCGGCGTCTCCCTCACCCCCACCAAACTCATCGACTTCGCCAACGGCGAGATCTACGCCCGCTATCTGGAGTCCGTACGCGGATGTGACGCCTTCGTCATCCAGAGCCACACCGGGCCCATCAACAAGTGGATCATGGAACAGCTCATCATGGTCGACGCGCTCAAGCGGGCATCCGCCAAGCGCATCACCGTGGTCATGCCGTTCTTCGGCTACTCCAGGCAGGACAAGAAGGGCCGCGGCCGCGAGCCGATCACGGCCAGGCTGATCGCCGACCTGTTCAAGACCGCGGGCGCCGACCGGCTCATGTCGATCGACCTGCACACCTCGCAGATCCAGGGCTTCTTCGACGGCCCCGTCGACCACCTGTTCGCCATGCCGGTGCTGGAGAGCTACCTCAAGAACAAGCTCGACCTCGCCAACACCACCGTCGTCTCGCCCGACACCGGCCGCGTGCGCCTGTCGGAGCGCTGGGCCGACACCCTCGGCACGCCGCTGGCGTTCATCCACAAGCGGCGCGACCTCGACGTCGCCAACTCGGTCAAGGTCAGCGAGGTCGTCGGCAAGGTGCGCGGGCGCACCTGCGTGCTCATCGACGACATGATCGACACCGCCGGCACCATCTGCAAGGCCGCCGACGCCCTCTACGAGCAGGGCGCCACCAACGTCATCGTGGCGGCCACCCACGCGGTCTTCTCCGACCCGGCCGTCGACCGGCTGAAGAACTCCCGCATCTCCGAGGTCATCGTCACCAACACGCTGCCCCTGTCGCAGGAGAGCCGCTTCGACAAGCTCACCGTGCTGTCCATCGCGCCGCTGATCGCGCGCGCCATCACCGAGATCTTCCAGGACGGCTCGGTCACGAGTCTGTTCGAGGGAGACAGCTGAGCCCCTTAGACTGAACAGGTTGCGCTCGTAACGCCTTCCGCTAGGGCGGGTGAGGGAGAGCGCGCGACCAAGCCGTCCACACTCACATCCCTAGGAGATGTCGTGTCTGAAGTACGTATCGCCGCCGAAGAGCGCACCACCTTCGGCAAGGGCGCCGCTCGCAAGATCCGCCGCGCCGACAAGGTGCCCGCCGTTCTCTACGGGCACGGCATCGACCCCAAGCACCTCACCCTGCCCGGCCACGAGGTGCTGCTCGCGCTGCGCACGCCCAACGTGCTGATCCGTCTCCAGGGTGACGGCGTCGACGAGCTGGCGCTGCCCAAGGGCGTCCAGCGCGACCCGATCAAGGGCTTCGTCGAGCACGTCGACCTGCTCCTGGTCCGCCGCGGCGAGAAGGTCACGGTCGAGATCCCGGTCACCACGGCCGGCGACGTGCACTCCGACGGCCTGCTCGACCAGCAGCTCGTCTCCATCGCCGTGGAGGCCGAGGCCACCCACATCCCCACCGGCGTCGAGGTCGACGTCGAGGGCCTGGAGATCGGCACCGTCGTCACCGCCGCGCAGCTGCGGCTCCCGCAGGGCAGCACGCTCGCCGCCGACCCCGAGGCCGTCGTGCTGCAGGTCATCAACAAGCCGGTCGAGGCCGCCGCCGAGGGCGAGGGCGAGGGCGAGGCCGCCGAGGGCGAGGCCGCGGAGGCTCCCGCCGCCGAGTAGCGACGGGTTCATTCGTGAACGGGGCGGCCGGACTCGAGCCGTCCCGTTCCGCTGTGAGGGGACTCTCATGGATCGCTGGCTGATCGCCGGACTGGGCAATCCGGGGCCCGAATACGCGGGCAACCGGCACAACGCGGGCTTCATGGTGCTCGACGAGCTGGCCGCCAGGGCGGGCGGGCGGTTCAAGGCGCACAAGAGCAGGGCCGAGGTGTGCGAGACGCGCGCCGCCGTGCTGGCCAAGCCCCTGACGTACATGAATCTGTCCGGCGGGCCCGTCAAGGCGCTCTGCGACTTCTACAAGATCGGCCCTGAGCGGCTGATCGTCGTGCACGACGAGCTCGACGTGCCCTACGGCGCGCTGCGCGCCAAGCTGGGCGGCGGCGACAACGGCCACAACGGGCTCAAGTCCATCACCAAGGTCCTCGGCACCCGCGACTACCTGCGGGTGCGCTTCGGCATCGGGCGTCCGCCCGGCCGCATGGACCCGGCCTCCTTCGTGCTCAGAGACTTCGCCACCATGGAGCGCAAGGATCTGCCGTTCCTGGTCGACCGGGCCGCCGACGTGGTCGAGTCGCTGATGACCCGCGGCCTCGAGGCCACCCAGAACGACTTCCACCGGGCTGATCTCCACATTTCCGGCCCTCCTCGCTGATCGTCTCATTGCTTCGTTCGCCGGTTCCGGGGACGTAGCGCGGCTACGATCGGTCACTGTCCGTTCAGGAGTGGTCACCTGGAGGCACGCGTGCGCGGTGAGGGGCTCATGGCTGTGAGGACCGGCCATGGGGGCTGCTGGGGGAAGGCAGCACCGCGCACGCGCTCCTGGGTGCGTACATATCGGTTGTGGGCGGTGCTGGGCGATTTGTGCGGCGCCGGCCTCGGAGCCGGGGCCGCGTTCGCCGTCAGGTTCGGCGGGCCCACCCCCTACGTCCTTCCCTATCTCCTGGTCTCGCTCGTGCTGCCGGTCGTGTGGTGCGGGGCCGTGGCGCTCAACCGGGCGTACGAGCCGCGCATGCTCGGCGACGGTCCCGAGGAGTTCCGCCGGGTCGTCCAGGCCGGGGTGGCGCTGACCGCCGCCACCGCCATCGGCTCCTACGTCACCAAGACCGACGTCGCCCGCGGCTACGTCGTGCTGGCGCTGCCCCTGGTCACCCTGCTCACCCTCGCCGCACGCTACGCGCTGCGCCGCAACCTGCACCGTCGCAGGGCGGCCGGCGCGTGCATGCGCCGCGTGGTCGCCGTCGGCCACGCCGCCTCCGTCGTCGAGCTGGTCCGGCTCTTCCGCAGAGAGCGCCACCACGGCATGCAGGTCGTCGCCGCCTGCCTGCCCGGCGGGCACCACGGGCAGCGCGTCGCCGACGTGGCCGTGGCCGGCGACCTCAGCGACGTGCCGCTCGCGGTCGAGCAGCACGACGCCGACACCGTGGCCGTGCTGGCCTGCCCCGAGATGGACGGGCAGGCGCTGCGCCGGCTGGCCTGGCGGCTGGAGCGCACGCTCACCGAGCTGGTGGTGGCCCCGGCGCTGATGGACGTCGCGGGGCCGCGTACCATGATCAGGCCGGTCGCCGGGATGCCGTTGCTGCACGTCGAGCACCCCGAGCTGGCCGGTGCCCGGCAGCTGGTCAAGAACGTCTTCGACCGCCTGGTGGCGCTCGCGCTGCTGGTGCTGCTCGCGCCGCTGCTGGCCGGGCTGGCGGTGGCCGTACGCGCGACGAGCCCGGGCCCGGCGCTGTTCCGGCAGACCCGGGTGGGCAGGGACGGGAGGCTGTTCACGATCGTGAAGTTCCGTACGATGCGGCGCGGTTCCGAGCAGCAGAAGGTCACTCTCGTCAGCGACCGCGACGGCGTGCTGTTCAAGCTCAGGAACGACCCGCGGGTCACGCCGCTGGGCGCGTTCATGCGCCGCCATTCACTCGACGAGCTGCCTCAGCTCATCAACGTCGTGTTCGGGCACATGTCGCTCGTCGGCCCACGGCCGCCGCTGCCTGAAGAGGTGGCGCGCTACGGTGACGACGTGCGCAGACGACTCCTCGTACGCCCTGGGCTGACCGGGCTGTGGCAGGTCAGTGGCCGATCTGACCTATCGTGGGAGGAATCTGTCCGTCTCGACCTGCGCTATGTAGAGAACTGGTCCCTCATGTTGGACCTCCAGATCCTGTGGAAGACTTGGTCGGCCGTCGCCCGCGGGCAAGGAGCATATTGATGACGATTCGCGACGACCACGCCCTCGCCGCAGACCTGGCGACCGAGGCAGGAGAGCGGCTGCTGCGGGTGCGCGAGCGGGTGGGCTACTCCGACCCCGCCGCGCTGCGCGCCGAGGGCGACAGGTCCTCCCACCTCCATCTCATGGAGTGCCTGGCCCGGCTGCGGCCCAGCGACAGCGTGCTGTCGGAGGAGGCCACCCGCGAGGAGCGGCTCGACCCGCGCAGGCTGAGCGCCGACCGGGTGTGGATCGTCGATCCGCTCGACGGCACCCGCGAGTTCTCCGAGCAGACCCCCGAAGGCGAGGGGCGCGCCGACTGGGCGGTCCACGTGGCGCTGTGGGAGCGCGGGCGGCTCACCGCCGGCGCCGTGGCGCTGCCGTCCCAGGGCCGCACGCTGACGACCGCCGACCCGCCGAAGCTGCCCACCTACGACAAGGGCCGCTTCCGCATCGCGGTGAGCCGCAGCAGGCCGCCCGAGTTCGTCCAGAAGCTGGCCTACCTCGTCGGCGCCGACCTCGTGCCGATCGGCTCGGCCGGGGCCAAGATCTCCGCGGTGCTGACCGGCGAGGTCGAGGCGTACGTCCACGCGGGCGGCCAATACGAGTGGGACTCCGCCGCGCCGGTCGCCGTCGCGCTGGCCGCGGGGGCCCACGCCAGCCGCATCGACGGCTCCGAGCTGACCTACAACCAAGCCGACCCGTCCCTACCGGATATCCTGGTTTCCCTACCAGAGCTGGCGGCATCCCTGCTCGCCGGCATCCGCGACCTGCACCGCTGACCCGCCGGAGGAAGCTTCCATGCTGCAGCGCGACTACACGACGTCGCAGCTCGACGTGCTCGAGGCCGAGGCCATCCACATCATGCGCGAGGTGGCCGCCGAGTTCGAGCGTCCGTGTCTGCTCTTCTCCGGGGGTAAAGACTCGATCGTCATGCTCCGCATCGCGGAGAAGGCGTTCTGGCCCGCGCCGATCCCGTTCCCGCTCATGCACGTCGACACCGGGCACAACTTCGACGAGGTCATCGAGTTCCGCGACCGGCGCTCGGCCGAGCTGGGCGCCCGGCTGATCGTCGCCAGCGTCCAGGACTCCATCGACCAGGGCCGCGTCGTCGAGGACACCGGCCGGCGCGCCTCGCGCAACCGGCTGCAGACCACGACGCTGCTCGACGCGATCGAGGAGCACGAGTTCGACGCGGTCTTCGGCGGCGCCAGGCGCGACGAGGAGAAGGCGCGGGCCAAGGAGCGGGTGTTCTCCTTCCGCGACGACTTCGGCCAGTGGGACCCGAAGAACCAGCGGCCCGAGCTGTGGAACCTCTACAACTCCCGCATCCGCAAGGGCGAGCACATCCGGGTCTTCCCGCTGTCCAACTGGACCGAGCTCGACATCTGGGACTACATCCGGCGCGAGGGCATCGAGATCCCGTCCATCTACTTCTCCCACACCCGCAAGGTGTTCGAGCGCGACGGCATGCTGCTGCCCGACTCCGAGGTGGTGCAGCGCGGCGAGGACGAGCCGCTGTTCGAGGCGGTGGTGCGCTACCGCACCGTGGGCGACATGACCTGCACGGGCGCCGTGCAGTCCACGGCCACGACGGTCGAGGCGATCATCGAGGAGATCGCGGCCACCAGGATCACCGAGCGGGGGGCCACCAGGGCCGACGACCGCTCGTCCGAGGCCGCCATGGAGGACCGCAAGCGAGAGGGCTACTTCTGATGGACATTCTGCGCTTTGCCACCGCAGGAAGCGTCGATGACGGCAAGTCCACCCTCATCGGGCGCCTGCTGTACGACTCCAAGGCGATCTTCGAGGACCAGCTCGAGGCGGTCGAGCGGACCTCGCGCGACCGGGGCACCGAATACACCGATCTGTCGCTGCTGACCGACGGCCTGCGGGCCGAGCGGGAGCAGGGCATCACGATCGACGTGGCGTACCGGTATTTCGCGACCCCGCGCAGGAAGTTCATCATCGCCGACACGCCGGGGCACATCCAATACACCCGGAACATGGTGACCGGCGCCTCCACCGCCGACCTCGCCATCATCCTCATCGACGCGCGCAAGGGCGTGCTGGAGCAGTCGCGGCGGCACGCGTTCCTGACCTCGCTGCTGCGGGTGCCGCACCTCGTGCTCGCGGTCAACAAGATGGACCTCGTCGACTACTCCCAGGGGCGCTTCGAGGAGATCCGCGAGGAGTTCACCGCGTTCGCCTCCAAGCTCAACGTCACCGACCTGACGTTCATCCCGATCTCGGCGCTCAACGGCGACAACGTCGTGTCACGGTCGGAGAACATGCCCTGGTACCTCGGCACGTCGCTGCTGCACCACCTGGAGAACGTGCACATCGCCTCCGACCGCAACCTGACCGACGTGCGCTTCCCCGTGCAGTACGTCATCAGGCCGCAGCGGGCCACCGACCCCGCCTTCCACGACTACCGCGGCTACGCGGGCCAGGTGGCGGGCGGCGTGCTCAAGCCGGGCGACGAGGTCGTGCACCTGCCGTCGGGCCTGACCACCCGCATCGCCTCGATCGACACCTTCGACGGGCCGGTGGAGGAGGCGTTCCCGCCCATGTCGGTGACGCTGCGCTTCGAGGACGACCTCGACATCTCGCGCGGCGACATGATCGCCAGGCCCAACAACCAGCCGCAGTCGGCGCAGGAGCTGGAGGCGATGGTCTGCTGGATGGCCGACGGGGTGAAGCTGACGCCGCGCTCCAAGCTGACCATCAAGCACACCACCAGGACCGCCAGAGCGCTCGTACGCGACCTGCACTACCGGCTCGACGTCAACACGCTGCACCGCGACGAGGAGGCGACCGCGCTCGCGCTCAACGAGATCGGCCGCGTCTCGCTGCGGGTCACCCAGCCGCTGTTCGTCGACGACTACGCGCGCAACCGGCTGACCGGCGGGTTCATCCTGGTCGACGAGGCCACTAACAGCACCGTCGGCGCCGGCATGATCATCGACTCGGCCAGGTAGATCTTTTTCTGTTCCTTGACCTGACGATTACCGTGGGTTGTAGGGTCGTCGCGTTCGGTGTCCATCGATGCGAAAGCCCTGCCTTCCGTGACAGATCGCGCTACTCCCAGGGTCGTCTACCTGGGCGGCCTCGGCCGCAGCGGCACCACCCTGATTGAGCGGCTCCTCGGTGAGCTGCCCGGGGTGGTGGCGCTCGGCGAAGTGGTGCATCTGTGGGAGCGCGGGGTGCTCGCCGGTGAGCCGTGCGGGTGCGGCACCGCCTTCCCCGCCTGCCCCTTCTGGCGGCGGGTGGGGGAGCGGGCCTTCGGCGGGTGGACCCGTCCGCTCGCCGAGCGCGTGCTGGCCCTGCGCGGGCGCATCGACCGCACCCGCAGGATCCCCCGCATCGGCCACCCCGACCTGGCCGAGTACACCCGGGCCTACCTGCGGCTCTACTCCGCCGCCGACGCTCCCGTCGTCATCGACTCCAGCAAGCACGCCTCACTGGCCTGCTGCCTCGTCGCCGGCGGAGCCGACGTCCACGTCGTGCACGTCGTACGCGACCCGCGGGCCGTCGCCCACTCCTGGAGCAGGACCGTCCACCGGCCCGAGGACGGGCGGCCGATGACCCGGTGGAGCCCCGCCCGCACCGCCGTGCACTGGTCGGCACAGAACGCCGCGATCGAGCTGCTCGCCCGGCGCGGTGCACGCGTCACCAGGATCCGGTACGAAGACCTGCTCGCCGACCCCGGCCCCGCCCTGACGTCGCTGGCCGGGCGGCTCGGCCTGTCCGAGCCCGGCTTCCTCGACGGCCGCACCGCCTGGCTCACCGCCTCCCACACGGCCTCGGGCAACCCCATGCGGTTCCGGGTCGGGCAGGTCGAGCTGCGCCGCGACGACTCCTGGCGCTCGGCCCTGCCCGGCCGCGACCGCCGCCTGGTCGACGCGCTCACCTGGCCCCTCCGCACCCGCTACGGCTACGGCGGCGGGGCCGCATGACCCGCCTCCCCTCGATCGGCGTCATCATCCCCACCCGCGGCGACCGCCCCACCGAGCTGCGCGAGGCCGTGGAGGCGGTGCTGGCCCAGCAGTACACCGGCCCCCTCGACGTCGTGGTGGTCACCGACGGCGACTCAACGCTCCCGCTTCAGGCGGGGCGGTCGTTGCGGGGGTTGCCGTCACGGGTACTGGGGAACCGGCGGACATCGGGGCTGCCCGGGGCGCGGAACACCGGGATCGATGCCTGTGAGACCGAGCTGGTCGCGTTCTGTGACGACGATGACGTGTGGCGGCCGGGCAAGCTCGCGGCGCAGGTGGAGGCGCTGACGCGGGCCGGGGGCGAGTTCGCGAGCTGCGGGATCGAGGTGGAGCACGGGCGGCGGCGGGTCGCCCGGCTGGCCGGCACGGACACGGTGACCGCGGCCGACCTCACCCGGTCGCGCATGATGATGGTGCATTCGTCGACGTTCCTCTTCCGGCGCGGCGCGCTGCGGCCCGACGAGAGCGCGCCCTCAGGACAGAACGAGGACTGGGACCTGGCCCTGCGCGCCGCCAAGCGGCGGCCGCTCGTCCACGTCGACCGGCCGCTTGTGCTGGTGCGCTGGGCGAGGTCCCACTACGCGGCCCGCTGGGCCGACCGCATTGCCGGGCTGGAGTGGATGCTCGCCCGGCACCCCGAACTGGCCGTGGACCCGTGCGGCGCGGCACGGGTCTACGGCCAGCTGGCCTTCAGCCACGCGGCGCTGGGGCAGCGGCGGGCGGCCCTGCGGTGGGCCGCCCGCACCGTCACCACCCGCCCGCTGGAGCCGCGCGGCGCGATCGCCGCCGCGGTGGCGGCCGGGCTCGTCCCCGCCTCCGCGGTGCTGGCGGCGCTGCACCGGCGAGGGCACGGCATTTGACCGCGCCGATCACGGCCGCACCACCCTCTCCGGCGACGCCGGGGCGGGTGCGGGTCGGCGGCGTCGAGGTGGACGCCGTACGCGAGGAGGAGGTCCTCCAGCGGGTGGGGACGGCGCTGGGGGCAGGCCGGGGCGGGCGCATCGTCACCCCGAACGTGGACATCTGCCGCGCCGCCGCCGCGAACCCCGCACTGCGGGCCCTCATCCGGTCGGCCGATCTGGTCGTCGCCGACGGGATGCCGCTGGTGTGGGCGGCCAGGCTGCTCGGCACCCCGCTGCCCGAGCGCGTCACCGGGGCCGACCTCATCTGGTCGCTCAGCGGGCTGGCCGCCGAGCGGGGCTGGCCGGTGTACCTGCTGGGCGGCGGCTCGCCCGGGGTGGTGCACCGGGCAGCGGACCGGCTCGCCGACGCCTGCCCCGGCCTGCGGGTGAGCGGGGCGCACGCGCCGCCGTACGGGTTCGACGGCACACCCGGCGGGGTGGCGAGGGTCATGGGGAAGGTGGTGGCGGCGGCGCCGCGGCTGGTGTTCGTCGGGCTCGGGTTCCCCCGCCAGGACCTCCTCATCACCGAGTTACGGCGGGAACTGCCCGAAGCCTGGTACGTCGGCTGCGGCGCGGCCATCGCGTTCGCCGCCGGCACCGTGGCCAGGGCGCCGGGCTGGCTGCGGCAGGCGGGGCTGGAGTGGGCGTACCGGCTGGTCAGCGAGCCGGGACGGCTGGCGCGCCGCTACCTCGTGGACGACCTGCCGTTCGCGGCCCGCCTGCTCGGCGGCTGCCTGGCGAAGAGGCTGAGCCACCGCCTCACCGGGTGAGCGCGCGGACGCGCTCGACGTCTTCGGAGGAGAGGCCGCGGGCCGGGTTCGCCAGGGCGAGGCGGGGGTCCATGCGGCGGTAGGCCGTGCGCGACAGCCCCGACCAGGCGAACGCCGCCGCCCGCCCGTCGCCGGTGCAGGCCCGGGTGATGCGGCGCTCGGCGGCGGAGGACCAGCGCAACCCCGCGTACGCGTACAGCTCGCGGAAACCGGGCACCGGGTCGGCGGCGAGCGACTCGTACGAGACGACCAGGATGCCCGGAGTGCGGCGCAGGACGCCCGTCGTGACCCGCCACAGCGCCGCCGCCGTGGCCACCCGGTCCGGCGAGCCGGCGAGCGCCCGCAGCTCCAGCACCTCGGGATGGTCGCGGACGAGCAGCGGCTGGGTGAGCAGCTCGTCCAGGGAGACGGACCAGCCGAGCCGCTGCCAGCTCGCCACGAACGACACCGGATCACGGACGACAGCGATCACCCGGCACCCCAGCCGCCGCGCGAACCACCCCGCGCTCAGCACCGCGAACGGGTCGTCCAGCAGTGCCCGCCGCCCGGTGAGCCGCCCGAACGCGAACGCGGTGCCGTAGCGCACCAGGCGGGCCAGGTCGTAGGGGGAGTGGTTGGCGCGCAACTCGGCCAGCCACCGGTAGCGCAGCGCCGCCGTGTCGCGGAAGGCGGGCAGCCAGGAGGCGGAGTTGGAGTCGCAGATGTACTGGAACCGGTGCGTCACCTGAGCGGCGAGCACGCCGGGACAGCGGCCCGGCGGGTGCTGGGGGTTGAGCGGCTCGTTGACGTAGATCAGCTCGCCGCCGGCGGCCAGCATCCGGCCGGTCCAGCTCGTGCCGCTGCGCGGCAGCCCGGTCACCAGCACGGTCATGCGGACCGCCGCGGCAGCGAGCCGCGCAGCGCGGGCAGGGTGTGCCGGCCGAACGGGTGCAGCCCGTAGCGGCGGTGCAGCTGCCACAGCGGCAGCAGGTTCTTCACCAGCATGCCGCCCGACCAGCCGGCGACCGCGCCGAGCGCCCCGTACGCCGGGATGAGCGCCAGATCGAGCAGCACCGTGCAGGCGATGGCGGCCAGCAGGTTGAGCAGGCTGATGCCGGTGTGGCCCGCGGCGGTCAGCACGACGTCCACCATGCCGCAGGCGGTCGCCACCATCATCGTGGCGGCCAGGACGAGCGCGATGGGGGCGGCGGCGCCGTACGCGGGGCCGAACACGCGCAGCAGCCACGGCGCGAGCCCCGCGTACGCGAGCCAGAGCGGCCAGGTGAGCACGACGAGCCACGCGGTGGCGGCCTGGTACAGCTCGCGCGCCCGCTCCCGCTCGCCGTCGGCCAGCGCCCTGACCAGCCCCGCCTGTACGGCCTGCGCCAGCCCCTGGTTGGCGAGCTGCCCGACGACCTTGACCCGGGTCGCGGCGGTGTAGACGGCGGCAGGCGCGGGCCCGGCGAGCAGCGCCACGATCACGATGTCCACCCGCTGGAAGACCGCCTGGATGGCGCCCGCGAGCGAGCGCGGCGCGGTGTGCCGCCACAGGTCGCGCGCGGTCCCCGGCAGGTATGGAGTCCACTCCACCCGCCTGCGCAGCCAGAGGGCCGCGACGACCAGCACCGGCACGTACGGCGCCGCCCACGCCGGCAGCAGCCACCAGCCACCGGCCCCGGCGAGCGCGGCGGCGGACACCAGCACGAGCTGCCCCCCGGGCACGAGCAGCCCGTCGAGCAGCACGGTGGGCCGTACGGACCCGAACCCGCGCCCGGCGGCGAGCAGCACGTCGGCGGCCACGATCACGGGCAGCAGCCCGGCGGCGGGCCCGAGCCGGGGGAACAGCATGATCCCGGCCGCCACCGCCACGACCAGGCAGGGCAGCACGGCGGCCCTGATGTAGCCGGAGATGCCGCGATAGTCGTAGGACCTGGCGCGGGCGATGAAGTAGATGAGCCCGTTGCCGGCGTCGAGCTTGGCGATGCCGGCGGCCATCAGCGCCAGCGCGGTCGCGGTGAAGAACGCGCCGGCCTCGGCCGCCGGGTAGGTCCTGGTCACCACGATCACGAGCACGACCTGCGCCACCGCGCCGAAGGCCGCGCCGGACAGCCCCGCGAGGCCCCTGCGGACGATCACTGCCGCCACGAGGGCTCACCGTCCAGCCAGCGGACGAGCCGCGCGTCGTAGGGCTCGAAGTGGTCGCGCAGCCTCGCCGCCAGCGCGCGGGGCACCGGGCGCGGCAGCGAACGCCGGTTGTACCGCTCGAAGACGGGATAGCCGAGGTGCGGCAGGCCGAGGAACTCCAGCACCCGGTCGTAGGCGGTCTCGGGCTCGGCGAAGAAGCGGTGGCTGTCGAGCACGAGCATGCGGTCGCGGCCGAACAGCGGCTCAAGCCGGTCGAGCTGGTCGGCGTAGCGGCCCCTGGCCAGGTAGGCGTGGTGGCGGTGGGAGTGGTGCAGCGCGTGCGGCGAGGCGCGCAGCCGCTCCTCGGCGCCCGCCAGCCGCCCCTCCTCCAGCTCCAGCGCGTGCTCGAAGTGGGACTCCGTCTCGAAGCCCCTGGCCAGCTCGTGGGCGTGGGCGGAGCAGGCGCGTTCGACGGGGTCGCGGACGAGCACGATCAGCTTGACGCCGGGCAGGTCGGCGGCGATGCGCTGGCCGGCCAGGGGGTGGAACAGGTAGTAGGGGGAGGATTCGTACGCCTGGGGGCGGTGGCCGTACCGGTGGGTGAGCAGCGCGGCGCCCACCCGCAGCGGGAAGTGCCCCTGGTACCAGGGCATGCCGCGCGAGTAGGCCACGTCGAAGTAGTGGACGCCCTTGTGCAGCACGGGTTTGAGCAGCAGCGGATGCTGGGCCAGGGCCCGGTAGAGCGAGGTCGTGCCGCACCGCTGCGCGCCCACGATCAGGAACGACGGCAGCACGCGGGCACCCGAGGTGACTCGTCCGGTGACCCGCGACAGCGACAGGACCGAGCGCTTCGTCGTCCTCATGGGAGCAGCTCCTCGTGATCGACGGCCGGGTTGAGCCACGACTGCGGCGGGCCGAGCGGCGTGTGGCCGTCGGCGGCGTGCCGGTCGGCCAGCGCGATGAGGTAACGCAGCGCCGTTCGCTTGGCCGTGGCCCCCGACAGGCCCAGGGGGGCGAGCAGGCGTACGGACTGGGCGACGCAGGCTCTGGCCGCGACCGGCGGGCGCATTCCGCGCAGGGCCCGGTGGAAGAAGTGGTGCAGCAGGTCGAAGCCGAGCGGGACGCCGGTCTCGTAGCGCTCCCAGTCCCAGACCAGCAGCCGCCCGCCGGGGCCCCGGCACAGGTTCCAGGGGGCGAGGTCGCCGTGCCAGGCCGGGCGGTTCCCGCCGGTGGCGGCGATCTCCTTGACCGCATCGAGCAGCAGCGGCGCCGGCACCCGGCCGCGGCGCACCGGCAGCGGCGACAGGGCGAGCACGGACAGCCCGCGCCAGTCGCCGTGGTGCAGCACCTCGGGCACGGTGACCGTGCGCAAGGGGAGCACGGCCAGCCTGCGCAGGGCCGCGGCCTCGGCGGCGACGAGCCGGCGGGCGCGGTCGGTGTCGCCGATCTTGACGAACGCCAGCCGCCGGCCGTCCGCGCGGGCCTCCAGGATGGGCTTGCGGTTGGCGCGGCGCGCGGGACGTACGTGGAGCACGGTCTCGACCGGGCGCCCGAACACCTCGCTCAGGTGGGCCGCGATCGACCCCTCGACCGGCACCTCCACCCGCGACCCGAGGTGCCACCAGCGGCGCGGCGCCAGCCTGCGCGGCACGGCGGGGTGCGGCAGCACGGTGTACGGGCGGGGCGAGCCCGGGCCCGGAAACAGCAGGCGTACGGTCTCGGCGAGATACCCGAGCCGCACCGCGGCGTCGCTCATGACGTTCCCCCGGCCGGTTGCGCGTTCCGCCACAGCAGGGCGAACGAGATGAGATAGAGGCTGAGCGGCGTGACGAGCCCGTCGTAGACGAACATGTAGAGCAGCACGAACCCCATCACGAGCACCCCGCCGAGCCCGATCGGGCTGCGGTCGCGCCAGTGGCGGCGGATCGCGCCGAGGAAGAACGCCACGTAGAGCGCGGCCCCCGTGAACCCCTGCGTGATGACGAGCAGCCAGAGCTGCCCGTCGCTGCCGAGCGGCGGGTGCCCGCAGGTGCGGCACCAGCCGGTCTTGCCGGTGGTGATCGAGCGGTGGTTGCCCGTGGCGTTGCGGGTGTTGCCGTAGCCGATCACGGGGGAGTGGGTGGCGGCGGCGAGGGTCGCGCTCACCGTGAAGGCCCTGATGTCGTTGGAGTGGGGACGGTCGAGCCGCTGGGCGAACAGCGGCGCGAGCGGGCTGAGCAGGAACGCCAGCGCCCCGGCCGCGACCGCCGCGCACAGCGCCGCCCTGGTGCGTCCGCCCACCCGTACGATCAGGTAGAGCACGGCCAGCCCGAGCCCGATCCACAGGCCCCTGTTGAGCGAGTAGACGATCGGCACGGCCGCCAGCGCCACCACGACGGCCACGAAGACCTTGTGCCGCGCCCGCCCGTACACCCACCAGCCGACCACGAACCACACCAGCAGCACCGACGCGTTGCTGCCCCAGGCGTTGGCCCACTCGTACGGCGCCTCCGGCCTGGGCAGGGAGAACCCGAGCACCTTCTGGGTCTGCGCGGCCGTCGGGTGGATGAGGTTGCGCACGAACGGGTTCTCGCTGATCCACTCGGGCAGCAGCAGCTCGACCGGCGAGGTGAACTCGAATCCGGGGTGGAGCAGGCCGAGCAGCCCGCCCGCGACGGTGGTGACGAACAGCACCCCCAGCATCCGGACCAGGCGGAGCTGCGGCAGCTCGCGCTCGGTGAGGTTGCCGAGGTAGAGCACCATGACGAGGACCGCGCAGTAGAGCGCGAGCCGCATGCCGTAGCCGATCAGCCGGCCCGCCCCGAAATCGCCGTACGTGCCCGGCGGCGACTCGCCCAGCATCAGGCCGCTGATCAGGTAGCCGGCGAGGAGCAGCAGCCACAGCCCGAACCCGCGCGGGACCTTGACCGGCCGCCGCCGCCACAGCAGCACCGCCATGGGCACGGCCAGCACCACGACCGCCAGCCCGCCGAACCCGAGCGCCCACCAGAGCGGGTAGCCGACCAGCAGCGCCGCGATGGGCCACGCGGGTCCGATCACGTCGGCCGGCCCGGCCGCCGCTGGTGCAGCGCGTGCAGGGGGCTCGTCTCCTCCTGCGGGCTCTGGGCGAGCCGCAGTTCGCCGGTCGCGACGAGCTTGCCGAGCGAGGCGGGCGGATGCGGCTCCAGCAGCGGCACGAACGAGGGGACGGCGTCGGTGGCGGTCACGACGCCGATGACCGGCACCTCGTGGCGGGCCAGCCGGCGCGTGGCCGCCACCACGTCGTCCGAGGTGACCTGGCCCAGCCCCAGGAGCAGCACGGCGGCGTCGGCCCTGGACAGGTCGCGGACGTCGGAGCCGTCGAGCACGACCAGCGGCGCGCTCACGGCCAGCGGCTCGGCGAGCGAGGAGGCGTAGAGGTCGGCGGGCAGCGACCTGACCAGCAGCCGCTTGCCGGGGCAGGCGGCGACGAGCGCGCTCGCCAGGTCGTGCAGCACGCCGTGCTCGCGCGGGCCTGACAGGTCGCCGAGCACGGGCAGGCCGGTGAGCCTTTCGACGTCGGCGGGCGTGCGCAGGCGGGTGTCGAGGCGGTCGCGGGCGTAGGCGGTGGCCGAGCCGGCCAGCAGGCCGAGCATGAGACCGGTGCCGAGGAAGAGGGGCAGGCTGGGGGAGCTGGGCGCGGCGGGCGGCACGGGCCGGCTGATGATCGAGCCGGGGATGACGGCGACCGTGCGCAGGGCGTCGTACCTGACGGCCAGGCCGGCGGCCTGCCGGTTGAGCACGCCCTGGCGCTGGACGGCGATCGTGTGCTCGGGGCTGCCCTTGGGCAGCGCGGCGACCTGCTTGATCACCCGGTCGATGCCGGCGTTGACGTGCTTGAGCTTGCTCAGCACCGCCTCCTGCTGCTTGGCCATGGCGGTCAGCGCGCTCTCGCGGCGGTTGGCGAGGTACGCCTCGGCGTACGCGGCAGAGCGCGCCGCCGCGCCGTCGGGGTCGGCGGCGGTCACCGACAGCAGCAGCACCGAGGAGTTGGGCGGCACGGCCACCTCGACCGGCTCGACGGCGTCGACGCCCAGCGTGCGGGCGGCCCGCGCGGCGACCACCGCCGACTGGGCGACCTGGGCCTCGGTGTCGAGGTTGAGCGCCTCGCGCTGGCGGCCGGTCACCTGGTTGGCCGGTTCGCCGATGCCGAGCGGCTGGACGAGCACGTGCGTGGTGGCGGTGTAGGCGGCGGGGACGAGCCGCAGCAGCGCCAGCGCGGCCGTGCCGCCGACGACGACGCAGCCCACGAGGGCGAGCCACCGCCTGCGCAGCAGCGAGAGGTGGGCGTCCAGGTCGGTGCCGGAGCTCATGGGGGATGGTCTCCTGAGTGTGTACGTTGCGTGGCCGCCTGGCGCCATCGCGTCACCGCCGAAGTGGTGCGCCCACTATAGGGCGGAGGGTGATCACCCCGGTTCAATACTTCAAGATTTTTCCTGGATAACCCGCCGAAGAAATGCCGCGAAAAGGCGATATTTCGGTATTTAAGGAGTGGGCCTTTACCCGCCACGAGCTGGGCAGACTCTCACACTGGCTGAAGTTCCAGGAATGACATGGCAAGGTTCAGGTGTGAGAGCCGGGAGTCGTTCGACGAAGGGGTTGGAAGACTTTGCAGCTACGGGGAATATCACGACAAGCAACGTCCGGCGGCACTCTGGTGGCTTTGGCGGCGGCGCTGGCCGCCTGCTCCACCGCCGCGGGCTCGCCCGTCCCGGCGCCGGTTCAAGCCCCCGCGGCCAAGCAGGCGGCGGGCTCGCCCGCCTGCACGGCCACCTCCAAGCTGATCCCGTCGTGCGGCGCCTGGTGGGGCATGGCGCCCGAGGTGTTCACCGGGGTGCCGATCGAGCAGGCGCTGCACGGCGCCGAGCTGCGCATGGGCGCGGCGGCCGACGTGCTGCACGTCTATCACCGCGAGCGCGAGCTGTTCCCCACGCCCGCTGAGGTCAGGCTGGCGCGCGACCCCGCGAGGCCGCGGCTGCTCATGGTCAACTGGAAGCCGTCGTTCGACCACACCTGGGCGCAGATCGCCGCGGGCCGGCTCGACCGCAGGATCGACCGGCTGGCCGCCCACATCAGACGCACGTTCCCCGAGCGGTTCTTCCTCACCCTGCACCACGAGCCGGAGAACGACGTCGACGCCCGATCGGGCTCCGGCATGCAGGCCACCGACTACGCCGCCATGTTCCGCCACGTCGTGCTGCGGCTGCGGCAGCAGGGCGTGCGCAACGCGGTGGTGGTCATGACGTACATGGGGGCGCCCAACTGGGCGGCCAAGCCGTGGTTCGAAGACCTCTACCCGGGTGACGACGTGGTCGACTGGGTGGCGATGGACCCATACGCCGACGACCGGGTGCAGGACTTCGACGGCCTCGTCAACAAGACCCGCAAGGAATATCCGGAATGGTCGGGCTTCTATCGGTGGATGCAGGCCCGCTTCCCCGGCAAGCCCGTCATGGTGGCGGAGTGGGGCGTGTTCGAGCGCTCGTACGACCGCTCGTTCAAGCGCACGTTCTACGAGACCGTGCTGCGCCAGATCAAGCGCTACCCGCAGATCAAGGCGCTGCTCTACTTCGACTCGCCGCAGGCGCCGCGCGGCGACACCAGCTTCGACTCCGACGGCAGCGCCGACAAGGCGTTCACCCGCCTGGCACGCGACCCCTACTTCCGCTCGACGCCCGTGCCCCGGCCCTGAGAGCGCTCAGCGCACCCAGCCGCCGCTCTTGACCGTGTCGAGCACGCGCGAGACGGCCGCGTCGATCGACAGGTGGGTGGTGTCGATCACCAGGTCGGCGTCGTCGGGCTCCTCGTAGGGGTCGGAGACGCCGGTGAACTCGGGGATCAGGCCGGCGCGGGCCTTGGCGTAGAGGCCCTTGCGGTCGCGCCGCTCACACTCCTCCAGCGGCGTGGCGACGTGGACGAGCAGGAAGTCGGCGCCCACCGACTCGACCATCTCCCGCACCTCGTCGCGGGTCGCCGCATAGGGGGCGATCGGCGCGCAGATGGCCAGGCCGCCGTGCCGGGCCGCCTCTGCGGCGACGAAGCCGATGCGGCGGATGTTGAGGTCGCGGTCGGCCTTGGAGAACGTCAGGCCCTTCGACAGCAGCTGCCGCACGACGTCGCCGTCGAGGTAGGTGACCGTGCGGCTGCCCAGCTCCAGCAGCGCGTCGCGCAGGCCGCGGGCGATCGTGGACTTGCCCGAGCCCGACAGGCCGGTGAAGAAGACGACCAGGCCGCGGCGGTGGGGCGGGCCTGGGATGCGCACGGGGTCGGGGCCCGCGAGGTGCTCGGCGGCGCCGTAGGAGGCGGCGACGTGTTCGCGCAGCTCCAGGTCGATCTCCGGCTCGTCGCGCGGCGCCAGCGGCACCGGGACGACGAGCGTGCCCGCGGGCAACTGCTCCTTGGCGCGCAGCGCGGCGCGCACGA
The DNA here is from genome assembly GCF_042428605.1 of Nonomuraea salmonea. Lineage (NCBI taxonomy): Bacteria > Bacillati > Actinomycetota > Actinomycetes > Streptosporangiales > Streptosporangiaceae > Nonomuraea > Nonomuraea salmonea. The sequence goes on along the minus strand of NZ_JBHMCF010000012.1, from coordinate 251,424 downwards.
CACCGGGGCCGGCCTCGCCGTACGCGAGCGGCAGCAGCAGGATCACCGCGTCGAGCTCCTTGGCGGTGGCCGCCACCTCCGACAGGTCGTCGAGCGGCCCCCGCATCGTGACGGCCAGCGCGGGCCGCCCGCCGAGCTCCTCCTTGACCTGGGCCGGCGTGCGCCGCAGCCGGGAGAACGGGCCGTGCTCGGGCGTGCCGAGCGCCTTGACCGGGCCCGAGGTCAGCCCGTCGGGCTCGTGGCCGGTCACGGTGAGCGCCGCCAGCGGCAGCCCCTCGGGATCGAGGAGGGTGACCTCGTCGCCGGGGGACAGGTCGGCGTGGACGTGGAGGGTCACGGGCGCGGGCCACGGGGTGCCGTCGGCCAGCGTGCCGCGCTCGTGCACGGTGTGCAGGTCGTCGTGGCCCAGGAACCCCGTCAGAGGCTCGTACGCGCCCGACAACAGGAGCTCCAGGTCGGCCAGCTCGCGCGGGTCGGGGGTCCACTCCACGATCTGCATCCCAACTGTTCGAGTGTGCACGGTCGCTACCAGTGTGCCGTTCCCCGGCACCTGTCACGACCGTCAGATGAGGCGGGCGAAGTGGTGCTGGGGCTTTCTGATCACCATGGTGATCTCGTCGTGGGAGGCGGGGTAGCGGCCGCTGGTCAGCTTGGACACCAGCGCCACCGCGGCGGCCCCCGGCCGGCGGGCGCGCGCGGGCCCGCTGGTCGTGCGCTCGTCGTCGGTGATCATCAGGCCCCTGCTCAGGCAGAACGCGTGCAGGCCGTCGCTGGAGGCGAGCGGCTCGTACACGGCGGGCAGCGGCCCTGGCGTGCCGGGACGGACGACGGCCCGCCACAGCACCCGGCGCAGCCAGCCCGGCGTGATGCGGTCGAGCAGGCCGTAGGCCGAGCGGCGGTCGCGGACCCGCAGCAGCACCAGCCCGCCGGGCCGCAGCGACTGCAGCAGCCGGTCGAAGACCAGCTCCGCGTGGCGTACACGCTCCAGCAGGAACGACAGCTGGATCACGTCGAAGCCGCGCGGCGGCAGCGGCACCGAGCGCAGGTCGCCGAGTGAGTAGGAGACCAGGTCGGCCCGCTCCTCCACCACCCTCCTGACCGCGGGCAGGTCCTCGTCGGCTCCCATGGCCCTGGTCTCGATGTGGTCGAGCACCAGCGGCTCGTCGTGGGCGCACCCGGCGACCAGGACGTCGAGCCGCCGGATCGGCTGCCCGGCGCAGTGCTCGCGGAGCCGCTGACCGAAGAGGTCGCCTCTCTGGGCGACCGATCGCACCTCAGACATGTCACCTACAGTAATCAACCGAGTGGGATCAGTTAGGCATTTCCCTGCTAGCGTCCTGGCCCGTGAGCGATGAGGTTTACGTGGGGAACGCGGGCGTGGACGCGGCCCTCGACCGGGGATGGCTGCTCGGTCACTTCAAACCCCCGGGTGACCCAAGACACAGCGAGGACGTCGAGATCAAGTGGGGTGTGCACGAGGCCGGTGAGGAGCGGGCCGTCTGGGTCGAGGGCGAGGTGCGCACCGCGCTGCTGGTGCTCATCAACGGCAGGTTCCGGGTCGAGCTGCCCGGCCGCAGCGTGCTGCTGGCCGAGCCGGGCGACTATGTGGTGTGGGGCAAGGGCGTCGGCCACTCGTGGCGGGCGGAGGCGCCGTCCACGGTCCTCACCGTACGCTGGCCCTCCGTGCCTGGTTACCGCGTCGGCTGAGCTTTCACGGCGAGTAGGCTTGTCACGAACCCCCGCGACCTGACCCGGCCGGGGGTAGTCGTGTTGCCGTCGTGGGGCTGTGGGCGTATCTGATGAGTCTTTCCGGGCTACTTGACCTTGTTCGCGCCGACCCGAAGCTGACCGCCGCTCTCGAAGAGGGCGGCGATGTGGCGCTGATCGCGCCGTCCGCGCTGCGGCCCTTCGGGGTGGCCGCGCTGGCCGGGCACGACCAGCGCACCGTGCTCGCGGTGACCGCCACGGGGCGCGAGGCGGAAGATCTGGCGGCCGCGCTCACCAGCCTGGTCGAGCCCGCGTCGGTGGCGGTGTTCCCGGCGTGGGAGACGCTGCCGCACGAGCGGCTCTCGCCGCGCAGCGACACCGTGGGCCAGCGGCTCGCGGTGCTGCGCAGGCTGGCGCACCCGGTCAAGGGCGACGCCGCCGCCGGGCCGCTCAGCGTGGTCGTCGCGCCGGTGCGCGCGTTGCTGCAGCCCATCGTGAAGGGGCTCGGCGACCTTGAGCCCATCAGGTTGCGGGCCGGTGACGAGGCCGACCTCGACGAGGTGGTGCGCAACCTGGTCGACAACGGCTACCACCGGGTCGACATGGTGGAGCGGCGCGGCGAGGTGGCCGTGCGCGGCGGGCTGCTCGACGTGTTCCCGCCCACCGAGGAGCATCCGCTGCGGCTGGAGTTCTGGGGCGACACGGTCGAGGAGATCCGCTGGTTCAAGGTGGCCGACCAGCGTTCGCTGGAGGCGGCCGAGGAGGGGCTGTTCGCGCCGCCGTGCCGTGAGCTGCTGCTCACCGGCCAGGTGCGGGCCAGGGCGCGGGGGCTGGCCGAGGAACATCCGGCGCTGGCCGAGGTGCTCGACCAGCTCGCCGACGGCACCCCCGTCGAGGGCATGGAGGCGTTCGCGCCCGTGCTGGCCGGGGAGATGGACCTGCTGCTCGACCACCTGCCCGTCAGGTCCGCGGTGTTCGTGTGCGATCCCGAGCGGATCAGGGGGCGGGCGGAGGAGCTCGTACGCACCTCGCAGGAGTTCCTCGAAGCCTCCTGGATCAACGCGGCGGCCGGCGGCGAGGCCCCGATCGATCTCGGCGCGGCCGCGTTCCGCTCGCTGGAGGAGATCCGCGAGCACGCCGACGCGCTCGGCCAGCCGTGGTGGTCGATGGCGCCGTTCGGCTCGGGCGTCGAGCTCGACGCCCACGACTCCGAGGCCTACCGCGGCGACACCGCCAAGGCGCTGGCCGACATCAAGAGCTGGCTGGCCGACGACAAGGCCGTGGTGCTGCTCAGCGAGGGTCACGGCCCGGCCGAGCGCATGGTCGAGCTGCTCAAGGGCGTCGACGTCCCGGCCAGGCTGCGGCGCTACCTCGACAAGGCGCCGGAGCCGAAGGTCGTCCACGTCTCGACCGGCCTCATCGAGCACGGCTTCATCACCCCGGGGCTCGCCGTCCTCACCCACCTCGACCTGGTCGGCCAGAAGGCCTCCACCAAGGACATGCGGCGCCTGCCCTCCCGCCGCCGCAACATGGTCGACCCGCTCCAGCTCAAGGTCGGCGACCACGTCGTGCACGAGCAGCACGGCGTCGGCCGCTACGTCGAGATGGTGCAGCGCACGGTCCAGGGCGCCACCCGCGAATACCTGGTCATCGAATACGCCAAGGGCGACCGCCTCTACGTCCCCACCGACCAGCTCGACGAGGTCACCCGCTACGTCGGCGGCGAGGCGCCCACGCTCAACCGCATGGGCGGCGCCGACTGGGCCAAGGCCAAGTCGCGGGCGAAGAAGGCGGTCAAGGAGATCGCCGGCGAGCTGATCAGGCTCTACTCCGCCCGCATGGCCTCGCCGGGCCACGCGTTCGGCGCCGACACGCCGTGGCAGCGCGAGATGGAGGACGCCTTCCCGTACGCCGAGACGGGCGACCAGCTCGAGGCCATCGACGAGGTCAAGCGCGACATGGAGCGCGGCGTCCCGATGGACCGGCTGATCTGCGGCGACGTCGGCTACGGCAAGACCGAGATCGCGGTGCGCGCGGCGTTCAAGGCCGTCCAGGACGGCAAGCAGGTCGCGGTGCTGGTGCCGACGACGCTGCTGGTGCAGCAGCACATGTCCACTTTCGCCGAGCGCTTCTCCAGCTTCCCCGTCACGATCAAGCCGATCTCCCGCTTCCAGACCGACGGCGAGGTCAAGGGCACCCTCGACGGGCTCAGGACCGGCGCCGTCGACGTGGTCATCGGCACCCACCGGCTGCTCAGCCCCGAGGTCAGGTTCAAAGACCTCGGGCTCATCATCATCGACGAGGAGCAGCGCTTCGGCGTCGAGCACAAAGAGGCGATGAAGCACCTGCGCACCCAGGTCGACGTGCTGGCGATGTCCGCCACGCCGATCCCGCGCACGCTGGAGATGGGGCTGACCGGCATCCGCGAGATGTCCACGATCCTCACCCCGCCGGAGGAGCGGCACCCGATCCTCACGTTCGTGGGGCCGTACGAGGAGAAGCAGATCGCCGCGGCGATCCGGCGCGAGCTGATGCGCGACGGCCAGATCTTCTTCGTGCACAACCGGGTGGCCTCGATCAACCGGGTCGCCGCGCGGCTGCGCGAGCTGGTGCCCGAGGCGCGCATCGCGGTGGCGCACGGGCAGATGAACGAGCACCAGCTCGAGAAGATCATGGTCGGGTTCTGGGAGCGCGAGTACGACCTGCTCGTCTCCACCACGATCGTCGAGTCGGGTCTCGACGTGCCCAACGCCAACACGCTGATCGTGGACAGGGCGGACAACTACGGCCTGTCGCAGCTCCACCAGCTGCGCGGGCGCGTCGGGCGGGGCAGGGAGCGCGGCTACGCCTACTTCCTCTACCCGCCGGAGAAGCCGCTGACCGAGACCGCCCACGAGCGGCTGGCCACGATCTCGCAGCACACCGAGATGGGCGCCGGCATGTACGTCGCCATGAAGGACCTGGAGATCCGCGGCGCCGGCAACGTGCTGGGCGCCGAGCAGTCGGGCTTCATCGCGGGAGTCGGCTTCGACCTGTACGTCCGCCTGATGGCCGAGGCCGTGCAGGAGCAGAAGGCCAAGCTGTCGGGCGCCGAGGTGCAGGAGGAGCAGCAGGACGTCAAGGTCGAGCTGCCGATCAACGCCCACATCCCGCACGACTACGTCACCTCGGAGCGGCTGCGGCTGGAGGCGTACAAGCGCATCGCGGCCATCGCTGCCCCGATCGACATCGACGAGGTGCGCGCCGAGCTGACCGACCGCTACGGCAAGCCGCCGGCGGAGGTCGAGAACCTGCTGGAGGTCGCGCGGTTCCGCATCAGGGCGCGCGCGGCCGGGCTCACCGACGTCACGCTGCAGGGCCAGAACATCAAGTTCGGCCCCGCGAGGCTCAAGGAGTCGCAGCAGGTGCGGCTCGACCGGCTCTACAAGAAGGCGATATACAAGCAGGCCGCGGAGACGCTGCTGGTGCCGGTGCCCAAGACCAAACCGCTGGGCGGGCAGCCGCTGCGCGATCTCGACCTGCTCAAATGGTGTGGTGACCTGGTCGAGGCCATGTTCCTCGAACCCGCCCGGGTAAGCTAGCGGCGGTTTTCTGGTCGGAAGGGACGTACGTGAAGTCGATACGAGTGGCTGTGGCCGCCGCGGCGGCCGCCGTGGCACTGTCCGCCTGCTCCTCGCCCATGCAGGCCGGAGCCGCGGCCGTGGTGGGCAACGAGCGCATCTCCATGAACAAGCTCAGCGATGACACCCAGGCCTACGTGGCCGCGCTCAAGCGCGCCCAGCTGGACGAGTCCGCGCTCGGCGTGCCGGCGACCCAGGCCGTGCTGCAGCGGCTGGTCAACGTGGCCGTGTCCAAGCAGCTCATGGCCCGCCACAACGTGCGGGTCAGCGAGAGCGAGGTGGACGCCGTGCTCAAGGAGCCCGGCCAGTACCAGTCCGCCGAGATCAACCTGCTGGCCAACGCCGTCGCGCCGACCGACGCCCGCGACTACGGCCGGGCCATGGTGGGCCTGTCGAAGCTGCAGCAGCAGTTCGGCCAGACCGGGCAGGAGAAGCTGCTGCAGGAGTTCAACTCCATCAAGCCGGTCTTCAACCCGCGCTACGGCCAGCTCAACCAGCAGCGCTCGCAGGAGAACCCGGCGCTGTTCGTCGACACCGGCAGGTTCGGCAAGGCCACCCAGCAGGCGCCCCAGGCGCAGGGCTGACCGTGCCGCTGATCGTCGTCACCACCTCGCCCAGGGTCGCGCCGGGCCTGCTGAGCCATCAGGCGTGGCAGGCGCTGCGCTCCGGCCCGGTGCTGACCGGCGCGGCCGACCACCCGCACCTGCCCTATCTCGCCGACGCCGGCATCGAGGCCGAGGTCGTCGAGCCCGACCCGGCGGCGCTCGCGCGGCGGGCCGCCGCCGAGACCGTGGTGTGGCTGGCCGAGCACGACGGCGAGGACTTCATGCGGGCCGTCGGCCACGCCGCGCTCTCGCTCGACGAGCCGCCGGTCATCGAGGTGGTGCCCGGCTCCTACGACCTGCCGGGCGCGCGGGTGCTCGACCTGGTGGCGGTGATGGACCGGCTGCGCACCGAGTGCCCGTGGGATCGCAAGCAGACGCACGAGTCGCTGGTGCCGTACCTGCTCGAAGAGGCGTACGAGGTGCTCGAGACGATCGAGCAGGGCGACTATCCGGCGCTGCGCGAGGAGCTGGGCGACCTGCTGCTGCAGGTGGTCTTCCACGCGCGGGTGGCGGGCGACTTCGACATCGACGACGTGGCGGCCGGCATCGTGGAGAAGCTGGTCAGGCGGCACCCGCACGTGTTCGGGTCCGTACGCGCCGAGAGCGCCGACGAGGTCAACGCCAACTGGGAGGCGATCAAGGCGGCCGAGCGGGCGGCCAAGGGCACCGAGTCGGTGCTCGACGGGGTGCCGATGGGGCAGCCCGCCCTGTCGCTCGCGGCCCAGCTGGTGCGCAGGGCCGAGCGGGCGGGCGCGCCCGAGTCGCTGTCGGCGGCGGTCGGCCAGGGGGTGGCCAGGGAGCTGTTCGACCTCGTCAGGCGGGCGGCCGAGGCGGGCCTGGACGCCGAGGCGGAGCTGCGGAGCGCGGCGCGGGCGTACCGCGACCGGGTGCGGGCCTGGGAGTCGTCGCACTGAGCTGGGCGGTCGTGACCTGGAAGCCTGCGCGGGGCAGCCGTACCGATAGGCTCTGATGGCATATCACCTTTCGATTTAGGAGCGCATCCCGTGGCTACCATCGAGGTCGTATACGCTCGCGAGATCCTCGACTCCCGGGGCAACCCGACGGTCGAGGTCGAGGTCGTTCTCGACGACGGCAGCACCGGCCGGGCGGCCGTGCCGAGCGGGGCGTCCACCGGCCAGTTCGAGGCGGTCGAGCTGCGCGACGGCGGCAAGCGTTACGGCGGCAAGGGCGTGGAGAAGGCCGTCCTGGCGGTGACCGATGAGATCCAGGAGGAGATCAGCGGGATCGAGGCCGAGGACCAGCGGATCATCGACCAGATCATGATCGACCTGGACCGCACGCCCAACAAGGCGAAGCTCGGCGCCAACGCCATCCTGGGCGTCTCGCTGGCCGTGGCCAAGGCCGCCGCCGACAGCGCCGACCTGCCGCTCTTCCGCTACCTCGGCGGCCCCAACGCCCACGTGCTGCCCGTGCCGATGATGAACATCCTCAACGGCGGCGCCCACGCCGACACCAACGTGGACATCCAGGAGTTCATGATCGCGCCGATCGGGGCCGAGTCGTTCCGCGAGGCGGTGCGCATGGGCACCGAGGTCTACCACGCGCTCAAGAGCGTGCTGAAGGAGAAGGGCTACGCCACGGGCCTGGGCGACGAGGGCGGCTTCGCCCCGAGCCTGCCCTCCAACCGCGACGCGCTCGACCTCATCCTGGTCGCCATCGAGCGGGCCGGCTACGTGCCGGGCGAGGACATCGCGCTGGCGCTCGACGTGGCCGCCACCGAGTTCCACAAGGACGGCGTCTACACGATCGACGGCAAGGGCCTGTCGGCGCAGGAGCTCATCGCCTTCTACGAGGACCTGGTCGACAACTACCCGCTCGTCTCCATCGAGGACCCGCTCGACGAGGAGGACTGGGAGGGCTGGAAGGCCATCACCGCCTCGCTCGGCGGCAAGGTGCAGCTCGTCGGCGACGACCTGTTCGTCACCAACCCCGAGCGGCTCGAGCGCGGCATCACCGAGGGCGCGGCCAACGCCCTGCTGGTCAAGGTCAACCAGATCGGCACGCTGTCGGAGACCCTCGACGCGGTGGACCTGGCCCACCGCAGCGGCTACCGCTGCATGATGAGCCACCGCTCCGGCGAGACGGAGGACACGACGATCGCCGACCTCGCGGTCGCGGTCAACTGCGGCCAGATCAAGACCGGCGCCCCCGCGCGCTCCGACCGGGTGGCCAAGTACAACCAGCTGCTGCGCATCGAGGAGCTGCTCGATGACGCCGCCCGCTACGCGGGTCGCGCGGCGTTCCCGCGTTTCCGGCGCTAGTTTCGAGTACGGCTCGCGGCACCCCGATTTCTCCGGCCGCGAGCCGCACTTGAGGGGGTGTGCAGCAAGTGGCGAAGAGACCGCAGCTCACCGGGCGGGCGGCCATCCTGGCCGTCGTGGTGTGCGCGATCGCGATGAGCCTGGCCTACCCTGTCCGCGAATACATCAGCCTGCGCCGCAGCATCTCGGAGCTGCGCGCGGAGAAGGCCAGGGTCGAGGCCGAGAAGCAGGCGTTGCTGGCCCGCGACAGGCAGAGCGACGACCCCAACTGGATCAAGAAGACGGCCAAGGAGCGGCTGCACTACTGCGGGCCGGGCGAGAAGTGCTACGTGGTGATGGAGCCCGAGCAGGGCAGGGCGCAGGCGGCGGTCAAGCAGCCTGCGCAGGTGCCGCCGTGGTACGAGACGCTGTGGGAGTCGGTGCAGGCCGCCGACAAGGGCACGGGCCGCAGGGCCGTCACGGGGCAGCAGGACGTCCCCGACGAGCAGCCCTCGAAAAAGCCCACTGAACAGCCCTCGAAAAAGCCCACTGAGCAGCCGACGAAGCAGCCGACGAAAGAGCCGAGCGGCGAACCGACGGAGCAGCCGAGCGGCGGGTCGGTGACAGGAAGGGAACGTGTTGGACAGTAAGGACGTCGAGGTCGTCGAGCAGCAGCTCGGACGGCCGCCCAGAGGGTTGCGCGCGGTCGCGCACCGCTGCCCGTGCGGCAACCCCGACGTGGTGGAGACCGCTCCGCGGTTGCCCGACGGCTCGCCCTTCCCGACCCTTTACTACCTGACCTGTCCCAAGGCGGCCTCGGCCATCGGCACGCTCGAAGGGTCCGGCCTGATGCGGGAGATGCAGGCCAGGCTGGCGACCGAGCCGGAGCTGGCGGCGGCCTACCAGGCGGCTCACGAGGACTACGTGGCCAGGCGCGACCAGGCGGCCCGCGAGGAGGGCCTGACGCCGCTGCCGCGTGACATGCAGAGCACGGGCGGGATGCCGGAGCGGGTCAAGTGCCTGCACGCGCTCGTGGCCCACGAGCTGGCGGTGCCCGGGAGCAACCCGTTCGGCAGGGAGGCGCTGGACGCACTCCCCGACTGGTGGAGTGACGGACCATGCGTGTAGCCGCCATCGACTGTGGCACCAACTCCGTACGCCTGCTCATCGCCGACCTCGGCGACGACACGCTGAGCGACGTCGAGCGGCGGATGGAGATCGTCCGGCTGGGCCAGGGCGTCGACCGCACCGGCAGGCTGGCGCCCGAGGCGCTGGAGCGCACGTTCGCGCGGATGAGCGAATACCAGGAGCTCATCGAGCGTCACGGCGCCGTCGCGACGCGCGTGGTGGCGACGAGCGCGACCCGCGACGCGGCCAACCGGCAGGAGTTCGTGACCGGCGTGCGGAAGATCTTCGGGGTGGAGCCCGAGGCGGTGACAGGCGCCGAGGAGGCCGAGCTGTCGTTCACCGGCGCCACCAGGGGCCTTTCCCGGCTGTCGCCCGAGACCGAGGTGCCGCGCGGCCCGCTCGCCCCCTACCTGGTGGTGGACATCGGCGGCGGCTCGACGGAGTTCGTGGTCGGCTCCGTGCATGCGGAGGGCTCGCTGTCGGTCGACATCGGCTGCGTACGGCTGACCGAGCGGCACCTGCGTGACGCCGGCGACCCGCCGTCGGCGCCGGCGCTGGAGGCCGTGGTGGCCGACATCGAGGCCGCGCTCGACCGGGTCGAGGCCGAGGTGCCGGTGCACCGGGCGAAGACGCTGGTCGGCCTCGCCGGCTCGGTGACGACGGTGTCGGGCATCGCGCAGGACTTGCCTCACTACGACCCGGCGCGCATCCACCATTCGGTCATTTCGGCCGAGCAGGTGCACGAGGTGACGCGGCGGCTGCTCGCGATGACCCATGGTGAACGCGCGCAGGTGCCGGTGATGCATCCGGGCCGGGTGGACGTGATCGGGGCCGGCGCCCTCATTCTGGACCGTATCGTCCGTCGTTTCGCGTTTTCGCAGGTTGTCGTGAGTGAGCATGACATCCTCGACGGAATGGCATGGTCTCTAGCGCGATAGCTGAAGAAATCCGGACATTTCATAATCCGTGATCGTGTTGAGCGTGCGATCTGTATTGTGCTTAGGTAAAGGGGCATTACGGGGGCTTTGCCATATCGCCGTGCGCGAAAGGCGCAGGCTTGGCGACCGTTCCCGAGCGCGTCTCTTCCCTCACGGAATGGAGCACTCTCACATGATGTCTGTTGGGTTAGCCCGTAAGGCCGCTGCCTTCGGCGCCTCGACCGCGGCACTGGCGGCGCTGGCCGCGGGCCTGGTCGCCGGGCCCGCCCAGGCGGCCACGGCCGCCAAGCCCGCGTCCAAGGCGAAGGTCTCGGCCACCACGCCGAAGGCCGCGCCCGGCGCCTACGAGGGGTCCTGCCCGGTCAAGGTCAACTTCTCGGCCAAGATCAAGGTCCCGGTCAAGGGCTCCACCAAGGTGGCCTACCGCTGGCTGCACGGCGACGGCTCCAAGAGCAAGGTCAAGACCGTCACGGTCAAGGGCAAGGGCACCAAGACCGTCACGGTCAAGCAGTCCATCACCTTCACCGAGGACGTCAAGAAGGGCTGGGAGGCCGTTCAGGTCCTCGGCCCGAAGAAGGTCACGTCCAAGAAGGGCTACTTCTCGGTCAACTGCCAGTCGCTGAAGGAGGTCGAGCGCACCCAGCTCGACCCCACCATCAGCGCCCGCGCGTGGGCCAGCCCGAGCTCCTACGCCGGTCGCTGCGCCCCTGGCGCCAGGATCGGCTTCACCGGCGTGATCAGCTCCTCGCGCCCGGCCTGGGTGCGTTACCGCTGGGTGGTCAACGGTGACGCCGTCGACTACGGCAAGATCAAGGTCCGCGACTCGCGGAAGGTCGGCCTCAGCATCTCCCCGCGTCACAGCCAGCGCGGCTGGGCGCAGCTGCAGGTCCTGAGCCCCGACAGCGCGTCGTCCAACCGGGCCTACTACAAGGTCTGGTGCAAGGACTACGAGGCTCCGAAGCCGCACACCAAGATCTCCGCCTCCGCCCACGCCACGACCGGCACCGACTGCTCGGTCAGGGCCAGCGGCTCCGTCACCTCCACCGGTGCGGGCCGGGTCACCTACCGCTGGTCGCTCAACGGTCGTACGGTCAGCGACGGCTCGACCTACTTCGGCCGTGACGGCGGCACCATCGTCATTCCCGGGTTCTCCACCGCTCTGAGTGGCCACGCCACCAAGGGCGGCGTGGTGACGCTCTCCGTCACCGGGCCGGACAACAGCGACTCCTCCAGCGACCGCTACGCGCCCTGCAGGCCGGAGCCCAAGCCGACGGAGACGCCGACCGACTCCGCGCCCGCACCCGAGACCAAGATCGGGGACGCGCTCTGACAAGTGCGGCACGCATGCCTCTGGCCTGACCAGGAGCGCGACGCCGTACTGATCGGCTGAACCGGGCGGTACCTTCGGGAGCCGCCCGGTTTTTCCGTTTGCTACTACTGTGCATTGCACAGTACTGTGTGACGCGTGGACAGCAGCCAGCTTCTCAAGGGCGTGCTCGACCTGGCCGTCCTGGCCGTGCTCGACGAGCGTGACGGCTACGGCTACGACGTCGTACGCAGGCTCAGGGAGGCCGGGCTCGACGAGGTCGGCGACGCCTCCGTCTACGGCACCCTGCGCCGCCTGTTCAAAGCGGGCGCGCTGACCTCGTACGTGGTGGCCTCCGACGAGGGGCCGCACCGCAAGTACTACGGGCTCAACGACACCGGCCGGCGCCTGTACGCCGACTCCGCCAAGACCTGGGCCTCCTTCTCGGCCACCATGGCAGCCCTGCTCAAGGAGGAACGACCATGACCCCCGACCAGTACGCACAGGCCGTACGCGAGGCCCTGGCCGGCCATCCCGACAGGGAGGAGCTGCTGGAGGACCTCGACGACCACCTGGCGGAGATCGCCGCCGAGTCGGACCTGCCGCTCGACACCAGGCTCGGCCCGCCCGAGGCGTACGCCGCCGAGTTGTCCGCCGCCTACGGGGCGAGCGGCGTCAGGCGCGCCCCCACGCTCCTGAGCCGGGCCCGCGCCGCCCTGCTGCGCACCGGTTCGAGCAGCGGTCTCGCGGGCTTCCTGCGCGAGCTGAGGCCCGGCTGGTGGGTGCTGCGCGGCTACGCCCTGGGCATGCTCACCACCCTCATGCTGTCGAGCGAGGCCAGGCTCGTCCCCGCGACCCCGCCCGACTGGGCGCTCGTGGTGCTCGCGATCATCGCCTCGGTCTGGCTCGGCCGGCGGCCACGGGGGCGCTCCGTCGTGCTGACCGCGGTGGCCGCGAACGCGCTGGCCGCCATGGCGCTGCTCGCGGGCTTCGCGGGGGCGGGCGCCGACCCGTCGCCGCAGGTCCAGACGGCCGCGAACGTGCTGCTGGTGGGCGGTGGCAGCGCCCAGGGGGTGGCCAACCTGCGGACGTACGCCAAGGACGGCACCCCGCTGACCGACGTCTTCCTCTACGACCAGGACGGCAAGCCGTTCACCACCTGGCCTGAGTCCTTCGGCTTCGAGATCGACAGGTCGTGCGGCGAGCCGGTGCGCAACCGCTACCCGCTGCCGCTGATCGACCGGCGGGAGAGCGCCGGAGCGGCGACGCCGTCCGCCTGTCCCACCGAGAGCCCCACCGAGGGCCCCACCGAGGGCGCAGCGGACCCGAGCGCCACGCCGGAGCCCAAGCGCTCCGAGTGATCGGGCACCATCGGTGTCATGAGCTTCGTACCTCCTGGCACCGGCTGGCCCGACGACCCGGCGACCGCTGACACCCCGGTCGCCCTCGACCCCGCCGACGTGAAACGCATCGCCGCCGCCGCCGGCACGATCGAGGAGCTCACGGCCGCGCAGTCCGTCTGCCGCGCCTGCCCCCGCCTGGTCGAGTGGCGCGAGGAGGTCGCGCGGACCAAGCGGCGGGCGTTCGCGGACGAGACGTACTGGGGCCGTCCCGTCCCCGGGTGGGGCGACGAGCGGCCGCGGATCCTGCTGGTCGGGCTGGCGCCGGCGGCCCACGGGGGCAACAGGACGGGCCGCATCTTCACCGGCGACCGCAGCGGCGACTGGCTGTTCGCCTCGCTCCACCGGTGCGGCCTCGCCGCGCAGGAGACCAGCACGTACGCGGGCGACGGCCAGCGGCTGATCGGCACCCGCGTGCTGGCGTCGGTGCGCTGCGCGCCGCCGGCGAACAAGCCGACCCCACAGGAGAAGGCCACCTGTTTCCCGTGGATGTCCAGGGAGATCGCGCTGGTGGCCGGGACCGTACGGGTGGTCGTGGCGCTCGGCGGCTACGCCTGGCAGGCCATGTGGCCGGCGCTCAAGGAGGCGGGTTACGAGCTGCCGCGCAGCCGCCCGCCGTTCGGTCACGGGGTGGAGGTGGAGGTTCGTCACGGCGGGTCGCCCGTCACGCTCATGGGCTGCTACCACCCCAGTCAGCAGAACACCTTCACCGGCCGCGTCACCGCCCAGATGCTGGACGACGTCTTCTCCAGGGCCGGGTCGCTGGCTGTGTGACGCGTCCCACCACCTCTCGGCTGGCTTCTTCGAGAGCCCTTGACGTAGGCTTGTGAATGCTTTCACAAGCACTTTCCACGAGGGATGGGGCCTCAGGATGAACAAGCACATTGTGATCGTCGGCGGCGGCTACGTCGGCCTCTACACAGCGCTCAGGCTGCAGCGCAAGCTCCGGAGCGAGCTGCGCGGCGGCGAAGCCCGCATCACGATCATCGACCCCCAGTCCTACATGACCTACCAGCCGTTCCTCCCGGAGGCGGCGGCGGGCAACCTCTCGCCGCGCCACATGGTGGCCCCGCTGCGGCGGGTCCTGCCCCAGGCGCACATCCTGAACGGCACCGTGACCAAGGTCGACCACGCCGGGCGCGTCGTCACCTTCCAGCCGGCCGAGGGCGAGCCGCGCGAGATCGCGTACGACGTGATCGTGATGGCCGCCGGGTCGATCTCCCGCACGCTGCCCATCCCCGGGCTCACCGACATCGGCATCGGCTTCAAGACGGTCGGCGAGGCGATCGCGCTGCGCAACCGGGTGCTCCACCTGCTCGACGTGGCCGAGTCGACCGAGGATCCCGAGGTGCGGCGCAGGGCGCTGACGTTCGTGGTGGTCGGGGCCGGCTTCGCGGGCGTCGAGGCGCTGGCCGAGCTGGAGGACATGGCCAAGCACTCGACCCGCTACTACCGCAACATCAAGCCGTCCGACATCCGCTGGGTGCTCGTCGAGGCGACGAACCGGGTGCTGCCCGAGGTCGGGCCCGAGATGGGCCGGTGGACGCTGGAGCAACTGCGCGAGCGCGGCATCGAGGTCAAGCTCGACACCCGGCTCGAGTCCTGCGTGGGCGGCCACGTGGTGCTGTCGGACGGCACCGAGTTCGACGCCGAGACGCTCGTCTGGACGGCCGGCGTCAAGCCCAGCCCGGTGGTCGGCGACAGCGACCTGCCGCTCGACGAGCGCGGCCGGATCAAGACCACGGCCATGCTCACCGTGGCGGGCTCGCCCGGCGCGTTCGCGGCGGGCGACGCCGCGGGGGTGCCCGACGTGACCAACCCGGGCCAGTACTGCGCGCCCAACGCCCAGCACGCCGTCCGCCAGGCGAAGGTGCTGGCCGACAACATCGTCCGCCACCTCCGCGGCGAGGAACTGGTCGATTACCGCCACAAGTACGTCGGATCGGTCGCCGGACTCGGCCTGCATCAGGGCGTGGCCAATGTCTATGGCGTCAAGCTTCGCGGATTCCCTGCGTGGTTCATGCACCGCACCTACCATCTGTCGCGGGTGCCGACGCTGAACCGCAAGGTCCGTGTGGTCGTCGACTGGACTCTGGCTCTGTTCTTCAAGCGAGAGACGATCTCTCTGGGAGAGATGGAGCACCCCCGCGACGGCTTCAGGGCGGCGGTGGCGACGACTCGCCGCTAGCTCGGGTACGGCAGCGCCCCGGCGATCCATGCGCCGGGGCGTTCTCGGCGCCCATGGAGCAAGCGGAAGGGGTGCCACGGGTGGGTCTGTCAGCGGTGACCGTGCTGGGCGTCGACCGGCCAGGCGTGATCGCCGCGGTAACCGGGTCGCTCGCCGACTGCGGGGTGAACATCCAGGACTCGACCATGACGTTGCTGGGCGGGCACGTCGCGATGATGCTCCTGGTCTCGGGCGACCTCGATCCCGCCGAGCTGACCAAACGGGTGGGTGCTCCCGATCTCGTGGTCACCGCCTCGGCGATCGCCGCCCGCCGCCACTTCTGCGGCGGCTACGGCGGCGGGCTGGGCTACGTGCTGACCGTGCACGGCCCCGACCGTCCCGGCATCGTCTCCGCCGTCAGCGCCGTGCTGGCCGAGGACGGCGGCAACATCACCGGCATGAGCACACGGCTCACCGGCCGCCTGTACGTGCTCATCGCGGACGTCGAGCTGCCGAAGGACGTCGACGTCGCCGCGCTCATGCGCAGGCTGGCGGCCGTCGGCGCGAGCCTCGACTCCGACATCACCTTCCGTCCCGTCGAACCGGACCTGTTGTGAACCGGCGGGGCCCGAGACCGGCCGGCACCGTGCGGGACGTGCTCGGCGCCCCGCATCCCGTCCTGTCCGCCGTGGCGGAGCCCGTGGACCCGGGCGACCCCGAGGTGGTGGCCGCCGCGGCCGATCTGCTGGCGACCCTGCGCCGCACGCCCGCCACGACGGGGCTGGCGGCCCCTCAGATCGGCCTCAGCTGGCGGCTGATCGCCTTTGACGCCGGTCGCCACCCCAGGAGTCGTTCCTGGGCCGGAGAGACCGTCCTCGTCAATCCCAGGCTCGCGGGGGCAGCCGATTGGGACGAGGGGCGTGAGGGGTGCGCGTCGATCCCCGGGCTGACCGCCGACGTACGGAGAGCGACGCGTATCACCGTACATGGGCATTTGCCAGGATCCGGGGAGACCGTCACCATCGAAGCGGATGCCGTGGAAGCTCGCTGCATTCAGCACCAACTGGACCATCTAGACGGTCTACTCTTCTTGGACAGAGTCCCTGGAGCGCTATCACTTCACCGCAAGCTTCACACTTGTGACGCTTGATGCGAAGTTGTGCTCCTCGGAAGCATGGTCTGTTTCGTATGATTGCGGCGCCCCCGTAGCCCAATGGCAGAGGCAAACCCCTTAAAAGGGTTGACGTGCGGGTTCGAATCCCGCCGGGGGCACTTGCCATCTCCATTGACTCCAGGTCTCTGACCTGGAGGTTTACCGCCATCGCGAGACAGACCATCACTACGGTGTTACCGGCCGATATCGAGTTGTTATCGAGTTTGTCCTGTCACCGTGTGATCACTGCTGGTGGATACCCGGCCACGCGGCCGCCGAGCGGTCCCGCCGCCGGTCCTGACCTCCGGCGCGTACGGACCGCCCGACCGCCGCTGTTTGCCCGTCCGAAAAGTTTTCGCCGGCCCCCCGACATTGACAGGCCCCGGATTTTCTGCTTTCTCCGCCCTTTGCGGAGATTCCTTTCTGTGAATGCCTGACTACGCCTGACAACCGCCCTTTCCCGCGACGGAAAGGGGCCATACTCTTCCCCTGGGCGCATCGGCGCACGTCGATGCCCTGCCGGAGGCCGCCCGCGGGCAATTCACGACCGCGGGAACTCCGGGGCGGGCCGGATCGTTGTGAACGCAGCCGACATCCCGTATGAACATCCATATGAGCGTCAGTTGACCAAGGTGGCGGCGCGCACCGTAGGCTCGTCGTCACAGGAGGCAGCGATGGAGAGCAAGAACCCCGTATTCAGCAGGTCGCGGCAGCAGGCCGCGACGGGCTGGGCCGGTCCCACCCCGTCCCCCGACCAGCTGCAGAACATGTACGACTCGCCGTCGTACGCACCACCTTCCCGGCCGGCACACCGGACCATGACGCTGGACGACGTCGTGGTCCGAGGGTTCCTGACCCTCGGCGCGCTGGTCGTCGCCGCCGCCGCGGCCTGGATCCTCGACGTCCCCCCGGTGGTCGCCATCGGCGCGGCGGTCATCGCGCTGGTCCTCGGCCTGATCGCCTCGTTCACCCAGAGCACCAACCCGGCGCTCATCCTGGCGTACGCGGTGTTCGAGGGCGTCTTCCTCGGCAAGATCAGCGCTGTCTTCGAAGGCATGATCAGCGGCATCGTGCTGCAGGCGGTCCTAGGAACGGCGTTCGCGTTCGGCGCGGTGCTGACCGTCTACGCGCTGCGCATCGTTCGCGTGACACCCAAGCTGGTGAAGTTCACCATCGCGGCCGGTCTCGCCGCGCTCGGCCTGGTCCTGGTCAACCTCGTCATGGGCATCTGGGTCGACGGCGGCCTGGGCCTGCGCACCGACAGCCCGCTCGGCTGGATCTTCAGCATCGCCATGATCCTGCTCGGCTGCTTCTTCCTGCTGCTCGACTTCGACTCGATCGAGCAGGGCGTCAAGCAGGGCGCGCCGGAGAAGTTCGCCTGGCAGTGCGCCTTCGGCCTCACGCTGAGCCTGGTGTGGATCTACCTGGAGGTGCTGCGGTTCATCAGCTACTTCACCAGTAGCGACTGACCTGCTCGCATCCGTCTCGTGAAGGGCTCCGCCGCACCGGCGGGGCCCTTTCGCTCTGCGACGGAAAATCTACCTGCCGTCACAAAATGATGCCGGACTGAGGGCTTGCCATTCGCACGTCCGTGTTGCAGTGTCAAGCAAAGGACCTTAATCCGCGGAGGTGCCCATGTCCTTGAACCACTCACCGGAGACGCAGACAAAGCTCATCGCCAGGGTCCCGACCATCACGGGACGCGAACTCCCAGAGTGGTTCCAAGCCATCGACAACGGCCCGAGCTTCCTGAGGTGCGACGAACGGGCCAACTGGCTCGCCGACGAGCACGGGCTGACCCACGGCTACGCCGCCGCGATCGTACACGAGCACGAGCGGCACCGCCGTAACCGCATGGGCTTCATCTAAGCCCAACCGTCACGCGCCCGTGCCGTAAGCGCGGGCGCGTCATCATGGGGGTATGGATCTCAACAAGGCCCTCGGTTTCCTCCGCGATCACCACCACGCCGTCCTGCTGACCCGGCACCGCGATGGGCGCCCGCAGATGTCGCCGGTCACGGCAGGCGTGCAGGGTGACCACGTCGTGATCAGCACCCGCGAGACCGCGGCCAAGGTGCGCAACGCGCTGCGCGACCCCCACGTGTCGCTGTGCGTCTTCACCGACCGCTTCTTCGGCGAGTGGATCCAGGTCGACGGCACCGCCGAGATCGTCCACCTGCCCGAGGCGATGGAGCGGCTGATCACCTACTACCGCGACATCTCGGGCGAGCACCCCGACTGGGACGACTACCGCGCCGCCATGGAACGCGAGCGCCGCGTCCTCATGCGCATCACCCCGGTCCACGCCGGCCCCGACCGCCACGGCTGAGGCCGCACGCCGGGAGGCGTCCCCGGTCGCGCGGCCCGCACTGAGGCCGCACGCCGTCGTGGCGCGCGGCCCGCACGCTCAGCTCAGGCGCTCGATGACCATGGCCATGCCCTGGCCGCCGCCCACGCACATCGTCTCCAGGCCGATGCTCTTGTCGTGGTGCTGGAGGCCGTTGATCAGCGTCGAGGTGATGCGCGCGCCGGTCATGCCGAACGGGTGGCCCACCGCGATGGCGCCGCCGTTGACGTTGAGCCGGTCGATGTCGATGCCGAGCTCCCGGTACGACGGGATGACCTGCGCGGCGAACGCCTCGTTGATCTCCACCAGGTCGATGTCGTCGATCGACATGCCGGCCCTGGCCAGCGCCTGCTTCGACGCCTCGACCGGGCCGAGTCCCATGATCTCGGGCGACAGGCCGGTCACGCCGGTCGAGACGATCCTGGCCAGCGGCGTGATGCCCAGCTCGGCTGCCTTGACGTCGCTCATGATGACGACCGCCGCGGCGCCGTCGTTGAGCGGGCAGCAGTTGCCGGCGGTGACCGTGCCGTCGGGGCGGAAGACGGGCGCGAGGGTGGAGACCTTCTCGTACGTGGTGCCCGCCCTGGGCCCGTCGTCCTTGGCCACCACGGTGCCGTCGGGCAGCGTCACCGGCGTGATGTCCTTCTGCCAGAACCCGTCGGCCAGCGCCTTCTCGGCGAGGTTCTGCGAGCGCACGCCGAACTCGTCCTGCTCCTGGCGGGAGACGCCCTTGAGCTGGGCGAGGTTCTCGGCGGTCTGGCCCATGGCGATGTAGACGTCGGGCAGCTCGCCGTCCTCGCGCGGGTCGTGCCAGACGTGGCCGCCCTCGGCGAGCCCCTTGCTGCGCTCGCGGGCGCCGAGGAAGGCCGGGTTGTGCGTGTCGGGCAGCGAGTCGGAGTTGCCCTTGGTGAAGCGGGAGACGGTCTCGACGCCCGCCGAGACGAACACGTCGCCCTCGCCCGCCTTGATGGCGTGGAAGGCCATCCGGGTGGTCTGCAGCGACGAGGAGCAGTAGCGGGTCACGGTGGTGCCGGGCACGTCGTCGAGGCCCAGCATCACCGCCACGACCCTGGCCATGTTGAAGCCCTGCTCGCCGCCGGGCAGGCCGCAACCGAGCATGATGTCCTCGATCGAGGCGGGGTCGAGCTGGGGCACCTTGGCCAGCGCCGCCTTGATCATCTGGACGGTCAGATCATCGGGCCTGATGTCCTTGAGCGACCCCTTGAAGGCTCGTCCGATCGGGGAACGCGCGGTTGCGACGATGACTGCCTCGGGCATGGCCCCTCCTTTGTCGGCGCTAATAGTAGAACTATATTCCAGTTCTCTGTGCAAGGGCCGACGGGGCCGTTCTTATCCGTACATTCCGGGCGAGTTCGCCGTCTGGTCGTTCACCGCGTGCAGGCCGCCCCGCTCGTCCCGCCACAGCCGCCAGCCCTCCTGGCTGCCGGTGAACCAGGGCGGCGGCGTCGAAGGGGGAGTGATGCGCTTGCCGGTGCCGAGGTCGTACTCGCAGAGCGCGGCCGTGGAGTAGAAGCCGGGCGGCTGGCCGCGCAGCGGCAGCGGCTTGGGGTCGGTGACGCAGAACGACCAGCCGCGCTCGCCCTCCGCCGGCACCGGACGGCCGGCCGCCAGGTCGAAGGCCGTGCCCTTGGCGCGGTGCTGCAGGAAGCCCAGCTTGTCCATGCGATCGGGGAAGGCCAGCCACCAGCCGGAGCCGGGCACCTCGGAGGCGGTGATCTGGCCGACCACCCGCCCGCTGGCCGGGTCGAGCCGGGCGAAGCCGCCGTAGGCGCCGTTGGGGTCGACGGGACGGACGACAGGGGCGAGCCCCGGGCTGCCGCTCGGATAGACGCGTACGACAGAGGGCCGCATCCAGTTGATGGTCCCGTCGGCGATCTTGACGCTGAACAGCCCGAACGCCGAGACCTTCTTCGTCTTCGGGTTCGTGTACGGGGCGACGTAGCCCACCAGGTCGTCGCCCGCCGCCCCGAACGCCCAGCCGCCCGACAGGTCGATGCCGGGGCCGAGCGCCTGCTCGATCGGCTGCTGCCACTGCAGCTTGCCGGTCTTCAGCTCGTACGACTCCACCATGGGGTTGGCGGCCAGCCTGAGCAGCAGCACCCGGCTCTTGTCCGACCACTCGACCTCGGAGATGCCGGGCAGCTTCCACAACTGCTTGCCCGTCGCCGGGTCGAGCACCACCATGCGGGCCTTGGCCAGCGCCGTGTGCTCGGACAGGCACACGTAGGGGCCGCAGCGCTGCGGGCCGAACGTCGAGTGCACGGGCCTGGTCCACTTCTTCGCCCCCGTACGCGCGTCGCGGGCGATGAGCGTGGCGTTCCAGCGGCCCTGCTTGGCGGGATCGAGCGCCACCACCACGCTGTGACCGTCGGCCTGCCGCACGAGCGCGGGGGCCGAGACGCCCATGCCGGGCAGGCGGCCCGCCATGGTGGCCGGATGGGCCCACAACTGCCGGCCGTCGCGCAGGCTCATGGCGACGGTCTCCAGCGCGCCCTCCGGCCTCATCGAGGTGACGGCGACCACGTCGGCGCCCACCGCCACCCTGCTGACGACGTTGATCCTGGTGTTGTGCCAGGAGGGGTAGGCGGAGGTGGCGGCGTCGCTGCCGGAGCAGCCGGCGACGGCGAGGCCGGCGGTGAAGGTGCCAGCGAGGGCGAGGGACGGTTTCCACGAGGGCCGGCGCACGGGCAATCCACTCCAATGAGGACGGGGAGTGGCGACTCGGGAGCGGAGGGTGACCGGTCGAGGGTGCGCAGGTGTCAGGTGTCGTTGACCGCCTCGCCGAGCCGCCGGCGGAACAACGTCGCCCACTTGCCGTGCAGGCCCGTCGCCCGCCCGTCGACCCGGGTCGCGGAGACCTCGGTGCCGGGCTCCTCCGCGGCCGTAGCCGCCGCGAGGTAGATCGGTTGCAGTGCTTCGCCGCGCGCGGGCCGCGGCTCAGGCCACAGCCCCAACGCAGCGCACACCGACGGTAGCACCGCGTAAGCGGCCTGCGCGTAACCTCGGTCAGATGGATGGAAACGATCCGGTCCGAACATTTCTGTCGGATTTGTAGCGAACTCCGGGCCCAGGACGTCGGCGAACGCCACCGTACGGCCGCCCGCGTCCACCACCGCCACCGTCTGCGCCGCGGCGAGCTGCCGGCTCCAGCGCCGCGTCACCCAGCGCAGCGGCTGCGCGATGGGCCGCACGGTGCCGAGGTCGGGACACGTGCCCACGACCACCTCCGCCCCCGCGTCACGCAGCCGCCGCACGGCCTTGACCAGATGGCGTACGGCTGTGGCGGGCGACGTCTGCGTGATGATGTCGTTGGCCCCCACGAAGATCACCGCCAGGTCGGGGCTCATGGGCAGCGCGGCGTCCACCTGCTCGGCCAGCTCCGCCGACGGCGCGCCCGACTTGCCCACCACCTTCAGCTCGACCGGCCGGTCGGCCACCGCGGCCAGGCCGTTGGCCAGCAGCACCGCGGGCGTCCGCGCCGGGTCGGTCATGCCCAGGCCGACGGACGTGGAGTCGCCCAGCATGGCCATCCTGATCGGCTCGCCGGGAAAATGGGCGCCGTAGACGCCGTCGGAGTGCGGGCCGTCCAGGCCGTGCGGGCGGCCGATGGCCTTGCGTGCCAGCAGCCCTTCGGCGATCAGCAGGCCGTACGCCGTGGCTCCGAGAGCCGTCAGCCCGCCACCTCCGAACGCCGCAGCGGTAGCGATCTTCCTTGCCGCGCGTGCCATGCCAGCCGGCCACACCACGTACGTGCCCTCCCCAGTCGAACTCGGCGGTAGCGTTTGCATGAAACTAACCGAGGGCCGGCCACCCCCACTGGACCTCGGCCATCGACAAGCTGACCAAGCTTCGGCAAAGAAGGTGAACACCTCGGTGCGCGTTTACGATTCCCTGGTCGACCTGATGGGCAACACGCCCCTCGTCAGGCTGCACAAAGTCACCGCGGGCGTGCCCGCGCAGGTGCTCGCCAAGGTCGAGTACTTCAACCCCGGGGGCTCGGTCAAGGACCGCATCGCGGTGCGCATGATCGAGGCCGCCGAGAAGTCGGGCGCGCTGCGTCCCGGCGGCGTGATCGTCGAGCCGACCTCGGGCAACACCGGCGTCGGCCTGGCCATCGTGGCCCAGCAGAAGGGCTACAGGTGCCTGTTCGTGGTGCCCGACAAGGTGGCCCAGGACAAGATCTCGGTGCTGCGGGCGTACGGCGCCGAGGTGGTGGTCTGCCCGACCGCCGTCTCGCCCGACCACCCCGAGTCCTACTACTCGGTCTCCGACCGGCTGGCCCGCGAGATCCCCAACGCCTGGAAGCCCGACCAATACTCCAACCCGAACAACCCCGACTCCCACTACCACTCGACGGGGCCCGAGATCTGGGAGCAGACCGAGGGCCGGGTCACGCACTTCGTGGCGGGCATCGGCACGGGCGGCACGATCTCCGGCACCGGGCGCTACCTCAAGGAGGTCTCCGGCGGCCGGGTGAAGATCATCGGGGCCGACCCCGAGGGCTCGGTCTACTCCGGCGGGTCCGGGCGGCCCTACCTCGTGGAGGGCGTGGGCGAGGACATCTGGCCGGCCACGTACGACACGGAGATCTGCGACGAGATCATCGCCGTGTCCGACAAGGACTCCTTCAACATGACCCGCAGGCTCGCCCGCGAGGAAGGGCTGCTGGTCGGCGGGTCGTGCGGCATGGCCGTGGTGGCGGCGCTGCGGGTGGCGGCCACGGCGGCGCCCGACGACGTGGTGGTGGTGCTGCTGCCCGACGGCGGCCGCGGCTACCTGTCGAAGATCTTCAACGACGACTGGATGGCCGACTACGGCTTCCTGATCACGTCCTCCGACGAGGGCACGGTCGGCGACGTGCTGGCCCGCAAGGGGGCGGGGCTGCCGGAGTTCGTGCACGTGCACCCGCACGAGACGGTCGGCACGGCCATCTCGATCATGCGCGAATACTCGGTGTCGCAGCTGCCGGTCATGAAGGAGGAGCCGCCGGTCATGGCGGCCGAGGTGGTCGGATCCATCGTCGAGCGAGATCTCCTCGAGGCCCTCTATCACGGCAGGCTCTCCTCCGACGATCCGATCTCCGATCACATGTCCGCGCCGCTACCCACGATCGGCTCTGGTGAACCTGTGGCCATTGCGGTGGAAGCGCTGGAGAAGGCCGATGCGGCCGTTGTGCTGGAGGACGGCAAGCCGGCCGGGCTGATCACCCGCCAGGACCTGCTCGCCTTCCTGGCCAACCACTGACGGGCTCCCGCTCCCTGTCAGGAGAGCGGGAACTCGGCCACCACTTCCCACGCGCCCTCGGGGGACGGGCCCGCGTAGAGCCGTCCCCCCAGCGCCTCCACCCGCTCGGCCATGCCCACCAGCCCGAACCCGCCGCCGAGCCGGGACACGCGCGAATCCGAGCCGGAGCCGAAGTTCCGTACCCGCAGCGTCACCAGCTGCTCAAGGCGGCGCAGCTCCGCCTCCACCCAGGCGGTGCGCGCCGCGTGCTTGCGCACGTTCGTCAGCGCCTCCAGGAGCACCCGGTGCAGGGTGGTCATGACCTCGGGCGGCAGCGTACGGTCGTCGATGCCCTGCCCGATCTCGAAGGCCACCTTCGGCCCCTCGGCCGAGAACCGCTCGGTCATCATGCGCAGGTCGGCCAGCGTGACGCCGGGCGTCCTGCCTGCCTCGTCCGCCGCGCGCAGCACGGTGACCATGCGGCGCATCGACGTCAGCGCGTCCGAGCCGGCCGAGGCGATCGCGTCCAGCGCGGGCAGCACGGCCTGCGGGCTGCTCTCGGCGACCGTACGCGCGGCCTGTGCCTGCACCACGATGCCGGTGATGTGGTGGGCGACCAGGTCATGCAGCTCCCTGGCCAGCTCAAGGCGCTCCGCCCTGCGTACCGAGTGGACCGCCTCGATCCGCCGCTCCTGCTGGAAGCGCAGGTAGCCGCCGACGCCCGCGGTCAGCGTCCAGCTCGCGAACAGCAGGAACGAGAACATCAGCCCCGCGTTGTGGTACTCGCGGCCGCCGGCCTCGGCCATCAGGACGGCGAGGCCGAGGCAGGACAGCAGGGCGGCGTTGCGTACCGGCTCGGCGTGCCGCAGCACGCCGAGGGTCAGGATGAGCAGGGAGCCGGTCTCCGTCATGCCGGGCAGGCCGCCGTTGCCGATGGCGGCCAGCGCCATCGACGTCACGAACGACAGGCCGAGCAGGGCGAGGTAGCCCTGTGTACGGTACCTGCGCCGCAGCACCAGCGCCGTGATGCCGGCCACTCCGCAGATCGGGACGAGCCACTGCTGAGGCCCCAGACCCGCGGCGAACACGACATCGATCAGCAGGAGGAGGCCGAGCCAGCCGTACATGGCCAGCTCGCTGAGCCGGCGGATCCAGTACACGACGCGTTTCGAGTCCCCCACGGCGTCGAGCCTAAGCCTGAAGTCGGACAAGGCGTATCGACCGTTCGGCCGACCGGGCGTTGCGGAGACCAGCCCTTCAGGGGAGGTGGCGGACGGGGGTCCTCGCCGATGCTGGAGAGGTCGGAAAGGGGACAGACATGGTTGCCATCGGGTTCGCCCTCCTGGGGGCCGGGCTGGTCGTCGCGGTGATGCTCGCGCTGGCCGACCCGGTACTGCTCTCGCGCATCAACGGGGAGCGCGCGGAGGGCGGCAGAGGCCGATTCATCGACGCGGACGTCGTTCGGTTGCCCGCGCGGTCCGGCGGGGACCGGCACGAGACCAGGGCGGCCTGAGCCGCCCACCATCCGGGGACCGGGCTTCGGGCCGCCCACCATCGGGGGACCGGGCTTCGGGCCGCCCACCGTCACGGGCGGGCCGTCGCGGAGGCGTCGGGCCTGGTCGGGCTGGTGTTCGCCGACGGCGTCAGCGCCCCGGCCGGGGCGCTGACGCGGGGCGGCTTGAGCGCGGCGCGCGTCCACTAACGTGGCTGGTATGAGCAACGGTTTTGAGACCCTGGCCATTCACGCAGGTCAGGAGCCCGACCCGCTGACCGGCGCGGTCGTGCCGCCGATCTACGCCACGTCCACCTACAAGCAGGACGGCGTGGGCGGCCTGCGGTCCGGATATGAGTACAGCCGCTCGGCCAACCCGACCAGGACCGCGCTCGAAGCCGCGCTGGCCGCCGTGGAGGGCGGGGCGCGCGGGCTCGCGTTCGCGTCGGGTCTCGCCGCCGAGGACACCCTCCTGCGTACGGTCTGCAAGCCGCAGGACCACGTCATCATCCCCGGCGACGCCTACGGCGGCACCTACCGCCTCTTCTCCAAGGTCCACGAGCGCTGGGGCCTGCACTACGACCCCGTGCCGCTCCACGACCTCGACGCCGTGGCCACCGCCATGACGCAGAAGACGAGGGTCGTCTGGGTCGAGACGCCCACCAACCCGCTGCTCGGCATCGCCGACATCGCGGCTCTGGCGCAGCTCGCGCACGACAACGGCGCGCTGCTGGTCGTCGACAACACCTTCGCCTCGCCCTACCTGCAGCAGCCGCTCGCGCTCGGCGCCGACGTGGTCGTGCACTCGACCACCAAATACGTCGGCGGGCACTCCGACGTGGTGGGCGGCGCGCTGGTGGCCGCCGACGCGGGGCTCGGCGAGGAGCTGGCCTTCCATCAGAACTCCATCGGCGGGGTGGCCGGGCCGTTCGACGCCTGGCTGACGCTGCGCGGGCTCAAGACGCTCGGTGTGCGCATGGACCGCCACTGCGCCAACGCCGAGCGCGTCGTCGACCTGCTGCTGTCGCACCCGAAGGTGACCGAGGTGCTCTATCCGGGGCTGCCCGACCACCCCGGTCACGTGGTGGCGTCGAAGCAGATGCGCAGGTTCGGCGGCATGGTGTCGTTCCGCGTCGCAGGGGGCGAGGCGGAGGCCGTGGCGGTGTGCGACCGCGCCAAGCTCTTCACGCTGGGGGAGTCGCTCGGGGGAGTGGAGTCGCTCATCGAGCACCCCGGCCGCATGACGCACGCCTCGGCCGCGGGGTCGCCGCTCGAGGTGCCCGCCGACCTGGTGCGCCTGTCGGTCGGCATCGAGACCGCCGACGACCTGCTCGCCGACCTCACCCAGGCGCTGGGCTGAGCCGTTCCTGACGGTGGCCCCCTACTCGGGCACCACCATCAGGAAGAGGATCACCAGCCAGATCACCGACAGCAGGCTGCTGATCGCGGCGATCCGCCCGTTCTCGACCTTCGCGTCGTCCTCGGCGCTCTCGTTGGAGAGCGCCTGTACGGCGGCGCGCAGGTCGCGGTCGATGAGGACGAGCAGCACGATGCCCACGATGAACAACGTCATCGACGCCGTCATGTACCACCGGCCGAGCAGCCCGTCGCCCATGACGATGCCGAGGATCAGGCCGAACACGAACACGCCGATGCTGCCGATGGCGTAGATCCTGGTCGTGCGCTGGATGAAGCGCAGCGCGGGCACGTTCTTGGTGCGGATGACCCGGGGCGCCGACATCGTCGCCGCGGTGATCGGACCGAGCGTGAAGATCGCGAATCCGATGTGCAGCCAGAGAAGCAGGTCCATGCGGGAGAGACTAGTCCCCGATGATCTCGCTGGGGGATTCGACACTCTCTTTGCCCTTGGCAGGGCAATGCATGCACAGCTCCATGGCCGTCACCGTGACGACCATGAGCACGACGAGGAGCACCGCGGTAATCATGGGTCCTCCTCCTTCCCCGTCGGGGACGTAAATATCGTCCGTAATGACTAGACGGCTGTGCAACGGAATAAGTTCGGCGCGGGTATGGTTGGGCAACGCCGTTTTTTCCTTACCGTTTGGGCACAAGGAGGTGCCGTCCGTGGCCATCAAGCACGTCGAGCCGTACTCCGACGAGTGGCTGCAGCAGCCGATCAGCTACGTGCAGCGCGTTGTCGAACTGCTCGGGTCAGAGGTCTCGGACTGGTGGGAGGGCCCCTGCGATCCGCGTGACGCCACGGTCAAGCTCACCGACGGCACCGCGCTCGTGTGGGACGAAGAGAGCGGGTGGCGGCTCGGCCGGTTCGTCGCCGGCGGGCGCGGGCAGCACACCGAGCTTTCGGGCGTCCGTTATCTCGGTCACGGGCTGCTGCCGCGGCCCGAGCGGGTGCGTGAGGCGCTGCGCGACGCACGCGCCGGGGTGGGAGCCAGCTCGGCCTGGCGCCCCTGCTACCGCTCCCACCGCAACTGCCGCGACGGCTTCGACGTCGCCCTCGACTTCTACTCCCGCCTCGTGGACGCCTGACCCTCGCGCCCGGGGCGCCGTCAGTCCAGGCAGAACTCGTTGCCTTCCGGGTCGAGCATCACGATGTGGCCGCCGCTCATCGGCGGCTGCGGCTCGTACCTCTGGACCCGGGTGGCCCCCAGCTTGAGCAGCCGCTCGCACTCCGTCTCCAGCGCCGCCATGCGCTCGTCGCCCGCCAGGCCGGGAGCGGCACGCACGTCGAGGTGCACGCGGTTCTTCGCGACCTTGTCCTCGGGCACCTGCTGGAAGAACACCCGGGGCCCGGCGCCGTCGGGGTCCTCGATGGCCGAGCTGGTGTTGCGCCGCTCCTCCGGCACGCCCATGCGCTCCAGAAAGTCGTCCCACGCGGCCAGCGGGTCGGCGCCCTCGGGCAGCTCGACCCCGGGAGGCGCGGGGTGGACGTACCCGAGCACGTCGCGCCAGAAGACGGACAGCGCCCGCGGGTCGTGAGCGTCGAAGGTGATCTGAACGTGCCGGCTCATCGCTGCGCGCCTTCCGTGGTTCGTGCGTCGTTCGCAAGGTGGGTGTGCAGGTAGAGGTCGCGCAGCAGGCAGACCTCGGACAGGTGGTGGATCAGCTCGCGGTGGATGTGGAGCACCAGATCCGCCATGGGGGATTCGGGGTACGGCTCCTTGTCGCCGACCGGGACGCGCAGCCCGTCCTCGCCCAGACCCTGGACGCCGGCCAGCCACGCCTCGACCTCCCTGTCCAGCTGGTCGAGCGCTTGCGCCGCGGTGCCGGCGTACTCCCAGGTCTCGTACGACGCCGGCGGCCCCCCGAAGTGGGAGGCGGTGCGAGTGGCGAGCACGCCGACGATGACGTGCCCGAGCCGCCAGGCGATGGTGGTGAACGGCGCTGGGACCGGTGTCGGGTAGGCGAAGTCGATGGTGAAGTCTCTCGTCCCGCCCTGGATGGGCGCCGTCGACCGGCCGCGCGGCCACACGCTCCAGGGGCCGGGCACCGGTGACCAGAAGTACTCGTCGTCGGTGAGCCCCTCCAGGCGGGGCCGCAGCTGGTGGGTCCAGTGCCAGGTGAACTGCTCGCGCAGCGTCATGTTCCAGTCGAACGCGGTTGTGCTCATGGCTCCACGATGACACCCCTAGCGGACAGGATCGGTCCGCAATCTCTGGCAGGCTGAGAAAATGACCCTGGCAAGCGAGGACGAACGCGGAACGACGGAGCGGGTGCTCACCCTGCTCGGGCTGCTCCAGCAGCGCCAGATCTGGACCGGGCCAGAGCTGGCCGCCCGGCTCGGGGTGACCTCACGTACCGTGCGGCGCGACGTCGAACGCCTGCGCACGCTCGGCTACCCGGTGCACGCCAGCCAGGGGGTCGGCGGCGGCTACCAGCTCGGCCCGGGGCAGGATCTGCCGCCGCTGCTCCTCGACGACGAGGAGGCGATCGCCACCGCCGTCTCCCTGCTGGTCGGGGCCGGTGGGGCGGTGGCCAGCGCGGGTGACGCCGCGCTGCGGGCGCTCACCAAGCTCGACCGGGTGCTGCCCACGCGGCTGCGGCACGAGGTGCGGGCGCTGGCCGGCTCGGTGGAGTCCTTCGCCGGTGGCGGCCGGGAGCCGATCGACCCGAAGGTGCTGATGACGCTGGCCAGGGCGTGCCGGGACGAGGTGGAGGTCGCCTTCGAATACCCGTCGCGGGAGGGGCAGCGGACGCGGACGGTGGAGCCGTACCGGCTGGTCGCCTCCTCCCGGCGCTGGTACCTGCTCGCCTTCGACCTCGACCGCGACGACTGGCGTAACTTCCGGGTCGATCGGATGAGTGAGGTCGCCGCGCGGACCCGGCGGTTCCGGCCACGGGAGGCGCCGGACGCGGCGGCGTACGTGCAGGAGAGCGTCACCACGCGGGTCTACCGGCACCAGGCGCGCTTCCTCGTGCACGCGCCGGTCGAGGTGGTGCGGGCGCAGGTGCCGGCGGCGGCGGGCGTCGTGCACGACCGGGGGAGCGACGGCTGCGAGGTGGTCACCGGCGCCGACAACCTCGACTTCGTGATCATGCACGTGGTGCTGCTCGGACACGACTTCGACGTCCTCGACCCACCCGAACTGGCCGCCCGCTGCCAGGCCCTGTCCGCCCGCCTCCGCGCAGCCGCCCAGGAGGCCAGTCCGTAGCGGGGTTTGTCGCTTATGGTGTGTTTCGTGAGTGCCAGTCAGCATCGCCGTGAGCAGCTCAAGGAGTTCCTGCGTGCCAGGCGCGAAGCGCTCGCGCCCACTGACGTCGGGCTGCCCGCCGCCGGACGTCGCCGCACTCCCGGGCTGCGGCGGGAGGAGGTGGCGGTGCTCGCCGGGGTCGGGGTGTCCTGGTACACGTGGCTGGAGCAGGGGCGCGACATCAAGGTCTCCGGTGCCGTGCTCGACGCGGTCGCCCGCGCGCTGCTGCTGGACGAGGCCGAGCGTACGCACCTGTACGTGCTCGCCGGCCTGAACCCGCCGGACCCCGCAGGGCAGCCGGGCGCCCCCGTGAACGACCAGCTCAGGGCCGTGCTGGACGCCTGGATGCCCAACCCGGCACACGTCCTCGACCGGCACTACGGCCTGGTGGCGATGAACGACGCCTCCCGGCGCGTGTTCGGCTTCGACGAGGACGTCAGCAACTGCATGGTCGCGTTCTTCACCCATCCCATCTACCGGGGCAGGTTCACGGCGTGGGACGAGTTCGCGCCCGACATGGTGGCCGATTTCCGGGCGTCGGCGGCCCGATATCCGGACGATCCGGTCTTCGAGGAGATCGCCGGGGGGTTGCGCGCGGTCAGCCCGGAGTTCGCGGCGTTGTGGGCGCGGAGCGACGTGCGGTCCCGCTCGCAGGGGGTCAAGGCGATCACCCATCCCGAGGCCGGTGACCTGGTGTTCGCGTACTCGCTGTTCCGGCTGCCGGACCGCGCGGACCTGAACGTGGTGCTGCACACGCCCGACCCCGACACCGACACGCAGCGGAAGCTGGAGAGCCTGGTGTTCGTACACCCAGGATGAGCCGGCACTGCCTCACCTGCGGCTCAGCCCGGACGATGGACGGCATGAAGGCAATCACGATTCCCGCATTCGGCGGCGCTGACGTTCTCCGGCTCGACGAGGTCAAGGTGCCCGAGCCAGGGCCCGGCCAGGTGTCCATCGACGTGGCGTACGCGGGGGCGAACTTCGCCGAGATCCTCTACCGGCAGGGGCTGGCCGACGTGCCGCTGCCGTTCGTCCCGGGCATCGAGGTGTCCGGTCACGTCAGGGCGCTGGGCCCCGGTGTCGAGGGGCTGCGGGTGGGGCAGCCGGTCGCCGCGCTCACGATCGTGGACGGCGGCGGGTACGCCGAGGTGGCGGTCACCGCCGCCGACCTGGTGGCTCCGCTGGACGGGCTCGCGCTGGAGCTCGACGTGGCGGCGGCACTGCCGTCCAACAGCACGACGGCGTTCCTGGTGCTCGACCGGGTGGCTCGTATCGAGCCGGGGGAGAGCGTGCTGGTGCACGCTGCGGCCGGCGGCGTGGGCAGCCAGCTCGGGCAGGCCGCCCGGCTGCTGGGAGCGGGCCGCGTGGTGGGCACCGTGGGCGGCCCGGCCAAGGTCGAGGCGGCCAGAGCGTTCGGGTACGACGAGGTCGTGCTGCGTGCGGCGGCCTCAGGGTGGTTCGACGTGGTCGTGGACATGGTGGGCGGCGCGACCCGCCGCGACAGCCTGGACCTGCTCGCCCCGATGGGCCGGCTGGTCGTCATGGGCAACGCCTCCGGCGCCGAGGACGTCGGCATGCCGGCCAACGAGCTGTGGCTGACCAACAAGACCGTCTCCGGCTTCAACCTGGCCGCCTTCGCCGCCACCCACCCGGAAGCCGTAGGCCAGGCCCTCCGCCGAGCCGTGAACGCCGCCGCAGGCGGCGGCCTGCGCGTCCAGATCGACCGGCTCCCCCTGACCCAGGCCGCAGAAGCCCACCGCCGCATCGAGTCCGGGGGCACCACCGGCAAACTGGTCCTGAAAGTGCAGCACTGAGCAGCACCCGACGAGGACAAACCGGGCGCGACTCAGCGAGGGAGCCGTCATGTGCGGGGCCTCGCCTTCGCGAGGGGAGTCGCCTTTGCGAGGCAGCGCCACGACCACGACAGGCCGGGCGCGCCACGCGCGGCGCCGTCACGCGAGGCGCCGCCACGCGTGGGGCCGGCGCTTCGCCGGCGGCTAGGGCTCGGGGGCGTGGAGGGCCAGCATGATGTGCTGGTCGTCGCCGTGGTGGACGATGCCCTCGCGTTGGAAGCCGTGTTTCTCCAGCAGGCGGACCGAGGCGGTGTTGCCCTCGTGGGGGTCGGCGTAGAGCGGCCGGTTGGGCTCCTCGGCGAGGAAGAGCGCCATCGCGCGGCTGCCGATGCCGCGCCCCCAGAAGGCGCGCCCCAACCAGTAGCCGATGAAGCGCCGCTCCTCCTCCCACCACGCCACCAGGTTGCCCGCCGGCTCGCCGTCGGCCAGCACGGCCCGCACGTAGACGGTGGGGTCGCCGAGGATGTTGGCCTTCCAGTGGCGCAGGAACGCCTCACGCTCGCGTGGCGCGAACCTCGACCGCCGCGCCGCCTCGGGATCGTGCTCCTGCGCCAGGAACACCTCCAGATCGGCCTCCGTCACGTCTCTCAGCCGTACGTCCATGCCGGGCAGTCTCGCAGGCGGCACCGACAACTTCGCGGCCGTCAGCGCGTGCGTCGCAACCGCAGGAAGTCGCTCACCACGTATTCGCCCAGCCGGTCGGCGCTCGGCGAGAAGACCCGCCCGCCGTTGCGCCGCGCCACCTCGTCCACGAACTCCTTCAGCCGGTCGTCGGCCGCCAGCATGAAGACGTTGATCGTGGCCCGCCGCCGGGTCATCTTGTCCACCTCGGACAGCGTGAGCTCCAGCGTCTCGTGCGACGGCGGCCACTCGAACGCCGAGCGCCCGTTGCGCAGGAGGTGGGCGGTCGGCTCGCCGTCGGTGACGACCAGCACCACCGGCTCGAAGTCGGGGTGGCGGTCGAGGTGGCGCCCGGCGATGAGCAGCGCGTGGTGCAGGTTGGTGCCCTGGACCATGTCCCAGTCGAGCCCGGCCAGCTCGTCGGGCTGCAGCACCCTGGCGTAGTTCGAGAAGCCGATGATCTGTACGGCGTCCTGCGGGAACTTCGAGGCCACCAGCGCCTGCAGGGCCAGCGCGGTCTGCTTGGCGGCGGCCCACGTGCCGCGCAGCGCCATGGAGTAGGACAGGTCGACCAGCAGGCAGACGGCCGCCGCGCTGCGCCGCTCGGTCTCGGCCACCTCGAAGTCGTCGACCGACAGCCGCACCCCGACCCGGTCGCCGAGGGTGACGCCGCCGCTGCGCACGCCGTTGACCAGCGTGCGTACGACGTCGATGGGCTGCTCGTCGCCGAACCGCCACGGCCGCGACGACCCGGTCAGCTCTCCGGCCGAGCCGGCGTCGTGCTGGTCGTGGTCGCCCCTGCGGCCCGCGTCGAGCGAGGAGAAGACCCGGCGCAGCGCGGTCTCGCCGAGCCGGCGCACCGCCTTGGGGGTCAGCTCCAGCTTGCCGCGCCGGCGCAGGAGGTAGCCCTGCTCCTCAAGTTCGCGTTCGATGCGCTTGAGCGCTTCGAGGTCGTCGACGGCGGAGCGGCCGAGCGCACGGCGTACGGCGTCCTCGTCGATGTCGTCGAGCCGCGCGCCCGGGTAGTCCTGGCGCAGGGCGGTCTCGAGCTGGGTGAGGTCGGCCAGCTCCTCAAGCGCGGTGACGGCGTCGCCCATGGCGAGCGGCTCTTCACCGGTGAGGCGCTCGGGGGCGTTCCAGGCGAGGTCGGGGCGGCGGGAGTAGAGGGCCTCGCCGAGCCGGCGCATCTCGTCGGCCAGGCCCGCCTGCTCAAGGGTCTGGTTCATCAGGTTGCCCAGCTCTTCGCGCTGGCGCGGCGTCATCGAGGCCAGCATGCGCTGGGTGGCGGCGGCGCGGCGGGCGAGGATGTCGACCAGCTCGTCGAGGTTGCGGGGCTTCTCGGGGAACAGGTCGCCATATTTCGCCATAAATTGCTCGAAATCGGCTTGAGTGTGCTCGCCGCGGGCGTCCTTGTCGAGCATCCCGTTGAGGTCCGCCATCATCTCGCGGACGCGCCGCATCGCCTCGGGATCGGGGTTGGTCAGCGCGTCGCGCAGCCCCCTGAACTGGCTGTCGAGCACCTCCCTGCGCAGCAGGTCGCGCAGCTCCTCGAAGGTCTGCCTGGCCGCCTGGGAGCGCCAGTCGTAAGAGCTCAGCTCCTGGATCGCGCTCGCGGTGTCCTCGGGCAGCGCGTCAAGGCCCGCCTCCCGCAGCCGCGCGTCGTCGGACGGGTCGGGGAACAGCTCGGCCCGCTCCTGCCCGATCGCCTTGTCCAGCAGCGCCCTCGCCCGCTCCAGCGTGCCGTCGAGCCGCCCGCGCTCGCGCAGGTCACGGCGGCGCTTGCGGACCTCCCTGAGCATGTCGTCGAGCCCGCGTCGCTCCTGGGTGCCCGGCAGGCCGCGCTTGAGCAGGTCGCGCAGGGCGTGGACCGGGGTCGAGCCCGACAGGATGGCGTCGCCCATCTCGTCGAGCGCGGCGCGTACGTCATAGGGAGGCGCCAGGGGATCGGGGCCGTCGTGGTACTCGCCATAGCGGAAGGCCATCACGAAACCACGCTAACCCCGAAACGAGCCCCGTGGTGTTACGCCGAGAGCTCAGGCGTCGCCGAAGACCTCCCACACCTGGTTGAGCGCGTCGGAGCCGGGCGTGTAGTCGACCTTCGCCAGGACGGGGTACCTGACGGTCTTGAGGGCCTTCGTCAGGTCCGTCCACCTGCACGGTTTCTTGCCCAGGCCGTTCTTGTCCGCGTTGACCGGACGGCCGGTGAGCCAGCCGTCGCCGCAGCGGGCCGTGGTGCGGGAGAACGTGGTCGCGTACGTGTAACCCAGCTTGACCGTCTTTCCGCCGCTCGCGAACAGCACGGTGGTGTCGTTCACCCGCTTGATCGTCCCCGTGGCCGTCCGCGGCGCGGGCCACTCGTTGAGCAGGATCTCGTTGACCCGGGTCGCCGCGCCGCCGCGGTACTCGACCCGCACCGGCACGGGCCCGCGGGCCAGCGAGGCGGTCAGGTCGGCGGGCGCGCAGCGCGTACGGCCCAGGCCGTTGCCGTCGAGCGCGACCCTGCCCTCGGTCTCCTTCAGGTCGCAGGCCGTCGTTACCCGCCCGTACGCGGCCTTGGCGTAGCCGAGCCGCAGCTCCTTGACCCCGGCGGCGCTCGCCAGCCGGTGGAACTTGGTGCCCTTGACCCGGGCCGCCTTCTTGGGCACGAGCCGCAGGCGGCCCTGGCCGTCGGCCCACGCGTACCCGTACGCGGACGTGGCGGCCTCGGCGGGTGCCGCGAACCCGCCCAGGACGAGAGCGGCGGCGGTGGCGCAGGCAAGCAGGCGCATGACGGTCTCCCCCGGCTAAGTGATGAACTCACCCCCTTTGACGCGGGAGACCGCCGACATGTTCACGTGCGGTAAACGGTCACGCCGTCAAGATCTTCCTTGGACAGCCGCCGCATCAGGTAAAGACCCTCAAGGGCGAACTCCAGCGCCGCCGCCGCGTGCCCGGGCGACTCCTCGCCCGCGCCCATGCCGAGCCGCGACATGACCTTGGCGAGACCGGCGACCGGCCCGATGCGGGTGAGCAGGTCACCGGCGGAGACCAGCTCGCCCGACTCCACCTGGTTGCCCTCGGCGAACTTGTCGGTCACCGGCGACAGGTCCATGCCGCCCAGCCGGCTCCTGAACGTCTCGGCCGTCGCCCGGCGCAGCAGGTGGGCCAGGATCTCGGTCTCCCTGCCCTCCTCGCTGACCTCGAACTCCACCTTGCCGCGCAGGCTGTGGACCACGCAGCCGAGGTCGACCACGCGGGTGACCGGCTGGTCCTCGCCCATGATGGCGGCACGGCGCACCGCCGAGGCGGCCGCGGTCTCGGCCGCGGCGATCGAGAACCTGGCCGACACGCCGGAACGGGCGTCGACCGCGGTCGACTCGCGGACGAGCCGGGTGAAGCGGGCGATCACCTCGATCAGGTGCTCGGGGACGTCGGCCCCGATGTCGGGCATGGACTCCTGGCGGATGAGCGTCAGCTCGTCCTCGACGGTCAGCGGGTAGTGGGTGCGGATCTCGGCGCCGAACCGGTCTTTCAGCGGCGTGATGATCCGGCCCCTGTTGGTGTAGTCCTCGGGGTTGGCGCTGGCGATGAGCAGCAGGTCGAGCGGCAGGCGCAGGTTGTAGCCGCGCACCTGGACGTCGCGCTCCTCCAGCACGTTGAGCAGCGAGACCTGGATGCGCTCGGCCAGGTCGGGCAGCTCGTTGACGGAGAAGACGCCGCGGTTGGTGCGCGGCACCAGGCCGTAGTGGACCGTCTCGGGGTCGCCGAGCCGGCGCCCTTCGGCGATCTTGATCGGGTCGACGTCGCCGATCAGGTCGCCCACGGAGGTGTCGGGAGTGGCGAGCTTCTCGCCGTAGCGCTCGTCGCGGTGCTTCCACGCCACCGGCAGCTCGTCGCCCAGCTCCCGCGCCAGAGCCTGGCAGCGGGTGCAGGCCGGCGCGTACGGGTGGTCATTGATCTCGCAGCCCTCGATCACCGGCGTCCACTCGTCGAGCAGGCCGGTGACCGTGCGGATGAGCCGGGTCTTGCCCTGACCGCGCTCGCCCAGCAGAACCAGGTCGTGCCCGGCGAGCAGCGCCCGCTCCAGGTGGGGCAGGACGGTGTCGTCGAAGCCCACGATGCCGGGGAAGCGGGGCTCACCCGCCCGCAGCTTGGCCAGCAGGTTTTCCCGGACCTCGGCTTTGACGCTGCGATGAACGTGGCCGCTCTCTCGCAACTCGCGGAGAATACGTGGCTGATGCACGGGAACGAGACTACGTCCCCAGCGAGGAATGTGGCAGAGACTTTCGCACCTGGCGGAGATTTCGGATCTTGACTATTAGGTGACGGTTCGTGCGCGTGCTTGTCCCTTTAGTGGGGAGAATCGGGCCTAGGGAACTTGGACATGTCGAGGGAGGCGAGATCCGTGGCCTTGATGACAAGCCGCTTCGCCGACGGCCTCGCCGTGGGTTCCGACCTGGTGGAGGCCGCGGAGAACGCCGTCGGCCAGGCACTGTCGAGGCTCAGCGGCCAAGCAGATCTGGTCTGCTTCTTCATTTGCGGCGACGACCCCGACGACGTCGCCAGGGCCGGCGAGGCCGCGATGAAACTCGCGCCCGAAGCGCACGTGATCGGATGCAGCGCCACCGGAGTGATCGGTGACGGTCAAGGGGTGGAGCTGACGCCCGCCGTGAGCGCGTGGGCGGCGACCCTGGAGGGTGCTCGGCTCACCACGTTCGCGCTGGAGACGCTGGCGGCCGAGGACCGGTTCGTGGTCGTGGGGCTGCCGGAGCGCAATGGGGACGACCACGTGGCGATCCTGCTGGCCGACCCGTACACCTTCCCGACCGACGCGTTCGTGGAACGCTCGGTCGACGTGCTCGGCGAGCTGCCGCTCATCGGCGGGCTGGCCAACGGGCTGCAGGGACGCGGGTCCGTACGCCTCTTCGCCGACGGCGAGATCTACACCGAGGGCGCCATCGGCGTGCTGCTCAGCGGGCCGATCAAGGTCAGCACGGTGGTGAGCCAGGGCTGCCGGCCGATCGGCCCCAGCATGGTCGTCACCGCCTCCGAGGACAACCTGCTGCTGGAACTCGCCGGGCAGCCCGCGCTCGCCCGCCTCGAGGACATCGTCAGCGACCTCGACGAGGACGACCGCGAGCTCGTCGCCTCAGGGCTGCAGATCGGCCTGGCCATGGACGAGTACGCCGAACGCCACGAACGCGGCGACTTCCTCATCCGGGGCGTCATCGGCATCGACCCCGACAGGGAGGCCGTCGCCATCGGGGACGTCGTCGAGGTCGGCAGGACCGTACGCTTCCAGGTCCGCGACGCCGCCACCGCCGACGAGGATCTCTACGACCTGCTCGACGCCCACCGCGAGGAGATCGGCAAGGTGGACGGGGCACTGCTGTTCTCCTGCAACGGCCGCGGCTCCGCCATGTTCGGCACCGCCGACCACGACCCCGTCGCGCTGCGCGACACGCTGGGCCCTATCGGCGTGGCGGGCTTCTTCGCCGCCGGCGAGGTCGGCCCGGTCGCCGGCCACAACCACGTCCACGGCTTCACCGCCTCCGTCCTGGTCTTCTCCAGCCCTTCGAGCACGCCGTGACGCTGCCCGCTGACGGGTCTTTCGAGCACGCCGTGACGCTGCCCGCCGACCGGGGCTCAGGGCCGGCCGTGTCTGTCCTGCGGGTCGGGACTTCGTGATCCTCGCCATCGATGTCGGCGGCACCAAGCTGGCCGCCGGCCTGGTCTCCCGCGACGGGACGGTAACCGGATCGCGGCGGGTCGCGACGCCGCAGGGCGCGGACGCCGAGACCCTCTGGCGTACGCTCATCGCCCTGGTCGAGCCCCTCGCGGGTCACGCGGAGGCGGTGGGGGTGGGTTGCGGCGGTCCGATGAGCTGGCCGGACGGCGAGGTCTCGCCGCTCAACATCCCCGGCTGGCGGCGCTTCCCGCTGCGCGCCCGTCTCGCGGAGCAGTTCCCCTCTTTACCGGTACGCCTGCACAATGACGCCGTCTGCCTGGCCGTGGCCGAGCACTGGCTGGGTGCCGGGCGCGGCAGCAGAGACATGCTCGGGATGGTCGTCTCCACCGGCGTGGGCGGCGGCCTGATCCTGGGCGGCCGCCTGGCCCACGGCCGCACCGGCAACGCCGGGCACATCGGCCACGTCGTGGTCGAGCCCCACGACGGCCCTCGCTGCACGTGCGGCGGCCACGGCTGCCTCGAAGCAGTGGCCCGCGGCCCCGCCCTGACCTCCTGGGCCCTGGCGAACGGCTGGCACCCGAACCCCCGCAAACCCCCGGCTCCCGTCCCCGCACCGATCACCGCCCAGCCGAACATCGCTGTAGGACTCGGCGCCGCAGGTGGCGAGCCCGGATGGTCCGCTGGGACGCACGTACGGACCGCTCAACGGGCCGGCGAGGGCGCACCCCACGCCAATGCCGCCGTGGGTCGCGTGCTGACCGGGAGCGGTCCTGACGGGGAGGGAGTCGCGTACCGGGAGGGTCGGGAGGCGGCCGGGAGTGGTCTTGACGGGGAAGGGGTCGCGTACCGGGAGGATCGGGAGGTGACGGCGCGGGAGCTGGCGGCGGACGCGCTGGCCGGGGATCCGGTCGCCGTACGGGCGATGCGACGGGCCGGGCGGGCGCTCGGCGTGGCGATCGCCTCCGCCACGCACCTGTGCGACCTCGGCCTGGTCACCGTCGGCGGCGGGCTGGCGCAGGCGGGGGAGCCGCTGTTCGGCCCATTGGAGGAGGCGCTGCGCGAGCACGCCAGAATGGGCTTCGCCCGGGACATCGAGGTGTTGCCCGCCGCACTCGGCCAGGACGCGGGCCTCGTCGGCGCCGCCGCCCTCCACCTGGCCGCCGACCGCTACTGGCCCACCTGACCCCCGGTCCAAAGGCCCGGAAAGCGACGCTCCCTTCGGCCTGTGAGGCTCGGGGAGCGACGCGTGCTTCGGCCTGCGGGACCGGGGGAGGGATGCGGCCTTCGGCTTATGTGGCTCGGGAAGCGACGTGCGCTTCGATCTGCGGGGCCCGGAGAGCGACGCGCCCCTTGCCTGCGAAGGCCGGAGAGCTCAGGCCACGGCAGTCTGAAGGCCCGGTGCCCGTCGCTGCTCGGGGAGGGGCACCGGGTCGAGCCCTCGTCAGGGGTGGGTGGTGGTGAGGGTGGGGCCGTTGTCGGGGTCGGTGCGGGAGTTCGTTGACGGGCCCTCGTCCTGCTGGTCGCCGGGCCTGCCCTGGTCGGGGGGCGGCAGGGGGAGGGAGGTGGGTTCGCATGGAGCCACTTGGCCCTCGACGATTTCCAGGCTGGTGGCGGCGGGAGGTGCCGCGTCGCCCTGGGCGCTCTTCGAGACGGTCAGGACCAGTGTGGAGCCCTTGGGGACCTGGCCCTTCTCGATGGTGAACGCGATGCCGTCGCCGTCCTTACGGATGCCCGTCGCGAAGGCACCTCCCGCGTCCGCGTGACGGCCGCGCGGCGCCTTGCAGGTCTGGCCCTCGGGCAGATAGTCCACCGCCGCTGGGACGCCGGCCGCGGCCAGGTCGCGTTCGAGGCCGTCGGGGTCGGTGAACGCGTGGATGCGTACGGTCACCCCGCCGTCGGAGCCCTTGCCGACCGCGTACGCGGGCTTCCCGCCCACCCCGGCCAGCACCACCACCGCCGTGGCGGCCGCCGCGACCCCCGCCACCGCGGCGGTCAGCCCCACCAGCCGGCGCGGGCGCCGTGCGGGCGCGGCCACCCCTGGCGTCACCCCTGGCGTCACTCCCGGCGTCGCCCCCGGCGTCACTTCCGGCGTCGTCTCTGTCGCCATCCTCGTCCTCATCTCGTCCTTGAGTGCACTGAGAAGGCGGTCCTCGAAGGTGCTCACGTCTGTCCTTCCACGTACACGGCCGATGGCGAAGCGACGCCGGAGAGTGCACGTCTGGCCCGGTGGAGTCTGACCCGC
Organism: Nonomuraea salmonea; assembly: GCF_042428605.1. NCBI lineage: Bacteria > Bacillati > Actinomycetota > Actinomycetes > Streptosporangiales > Streptosporangiaceae > Nonomuraea > Nonomuraea salmonea. The sequence continues at coordinate 210,999 of NZ_JBHMCF010000012.1, read as the reverse complement.
GCGGTCACCTGCCTGATGCCCAGCGCGGCTGCGGCCTCGGTGACGGTGAGCTGGTCGATAGCGACGAGCTCGAGCACCGCCCGCTCGCCCTCGGGCAGCACCGCCATGGCCTCGAGAGCGCCGCGCATCCGCCGCTCGGCGTCGATGCGCTCCTCCATCCTGGCCAGGTCGTCGTCGTCCATCAGCCGCCGCCCGGCGACCCGGCCGGTGGCCCGCGACTCGCGAGCCGCCCGCCGGTGCTGGGCCGACACCACGTTGCGTGCGATGCCGTACAGCCAGGCGACCTCGCTGCCCCGGCCGGCGCGGTAGGTGTGCGCGGAGTCGAGCACCGCCAGGAAGACGTCGGCTGTCAGGTCCGCGGCCAGGTGGGGGTCGCTGACCCGGCGGACCACGAACCGCTGGACGGCGTCGACGTGGCGGCGATAGAAGGCCTCAAAGGCCCCGGGGTCTTCGTTGAGGCGCACCGGCCTCGCTCCCTTCGTCGTTCGCCCTTACACCCCTACTTGGACCGGGCGGCGGGAAGCGTTTCCGGGCGCGGTCAGGCGGGACGGCTGGGCTGGAAGAGCCAGGCGTCGAAGAGGGGGCCGAGGTCCTTGCCCGACAGCCGCTCGGCCAGGTCGATGAACTCCTCGGTGGTGACGTTGCCGTAGCGGTGCTCGGCCGTCCAGGTCTTGAGCAGGGTGAAGAACGTGGGGTCGCCGATGGCCTTGCGCAGCGCGTGGAGCGTCATGCCGCCGCGCGTGTAGACGGACTGGTTGAACAGGTCGTCGGGCTTGGCGCGGCCGGGCGGGTAGGACCACATGGGGTCGGACGCGGGCCGCGCGTGGAGCTCGTTGAACGTGGCGTCGGCGGTCTTGGTGCCCTTGTGCTCGGACCACAGCCATTCGGCGTAGGTGGCGAAGCCCTCGTTGAGCCAGAGGTCCTTCCACCGCTTGACGGTCAGGCTGTTGCCGAACCACTGGTGGGCCAGCTCGTGCGCGATGATCGCCTCGTCGGGCTCGAAGCCGCCGTAAAGGGGCTTGGTCTGGTTTTCCAGCGCGTAGCCGGCGGAGTAGTCGTCGACGACGCCGCCGGTGGAGGCGAACGGGTAGGGGCCGAAGACCGTCGTCCAGTAGTCGGTGATCTCGCCTGAGGCGGTGTAGAGGTGGTCGAGCGAGCGCTTGAACCTGGGGTCGGTGGCGGCGAGGTTGGGTATGCCGGCGGCGGTCTTGCCCTCGCGCAGGTCGAACTTGCCGAGCGTGGCCGTGGCGAGGTAGGTGGCCATGGGGTGGCGCTCGCTCCACTTGTAGGTGGTCAGGCCGCCCCTGGTGGCGGGCTTGGCCGTCATCTCGCCGTTGGCCAGGGCGGTGACCCCGGCGGGCACGGTGATGGTGAAGTCGAAGGTGGCCTTGTCGGCGGGGTGGTCGTTGCTGGGGAACCAGGTCTTGGAGCCGTTGGGCTCGGAGGCCACGAAGGCGCCGTCGGGGGTGGGGATGAAGCCGTAGGTGCCGAGGTTGGCGCTGTCGTTGGCGGGCCTCGGCCGGCCGGAGTAGGTGACCTTGACGGTGAAGGAGGACGAGGCGCCGATCGCCTTGGCCGGGCGCACGGTCAGCTCGGAGCCCTGCCGGGTGAAGGTGGCCGCCGCGTCGTCGACGGTCACCCCGCGCACGTGCAGGCCGGTGAGGTCGAGGTTGAAGCTGGACAGGTCTTGGGTGGCGGCGGCGCGGATGGTGGCGACCCCGTCGAGGCGCTTGCCCTTGGGCGTGTAGGTGACGTCGAGGTCGTAGTGGGCGACGTCGTAGCCGCCGTTTCCGTCTTTCGGGAAGTCGGGGTCGCCGATGCCGGCCGCCCCCGCGCGCTCGCCCCCGACCACCGAGTTGCCGATCGGCGGCGGCTCGTCGCTCGCCGTGCAGGCGGTCAAGGTGCTGAGCGCCGCCAGCAACGCCACCCCGCTTCTGGTGAAACGCATACGAGCCCCCTTCGTATCGTGACCAGAAGTTTACGCTGAGTCAGGCGATGACGACGACGGTCCTCGCGGCTTTGTCGTGCAGGGCCTGCTTGCGCGGGTCGAAGAGGATCCAGCCGAGATCGAGCAACGCGCCCAGGCAGCAGAACCAGATGAGCACGCTTTCCACGGCCTGCCTGACGGCGACCTGCCCCACGCCCATACTGCCGCCGGATTCCGCCACGACACGGATGCCGAAGAGTTTCTTTCCCAGAGTCTGACCATTCCAGAAGGCGTGGAGCAGCCAGAAGTAGAGAAAGGCGACCAGGCCGGCGAAGAAGGTGTGCTCGACGGGATAGCGCGCCCACACGCCCGCGTCCCAGGCGTAGGTCCAGGTCGTCCAGGTGAAGGGGGTGGTGATGACGTTGACGATCAGCCAGTCGAGCACGCCGGCGAACAACCGCCGCCAGCGCCCCGCCAGCCCCGGAGGCGGCAGTCCCATGCGGGGATGGATGACCGCCGCCCCGCCGAGGCAAACCACCGGCTACATCAAAGGTTGCCCCTGCGCTCCTGCTCGCGCTCGATGGCCTCGAACAGCGCCTTGAAGTTGCCCTTGCCGAAGCCGAGCGAGCCGTGCCGCTCGATGAGCTCGAAGAAGACCGTGGGCCTGTCCTGCACCGGCTCGGTGAAGATCTGCAGCAGGTAGCCGTCCTCGTCGCGGTCCACGAGGATCTTGCGCTTCTTCAGCTCCTCGATCGGCACCCGCACCCGCCCGATGCGCTCGCGCAGCTCGGGGTCGTCGTAGTAGGAGTCGGGGGTGGCGAGGAAGCGCACTCCGGCGGCGCGCATGTGGTCGACGGTGGTGAGGATGTCGTTGGTGGCGAGCGCGATGTGCTGCACGCCCGGTCCGCCGTAGAACTCTAGGTACTCGTCGATCTGCGACTTCTTGCGGCTGACCGCCGGCTCGTTGAGCGGGAACTTGACCTTGCGGCTGCCGTCGGCGACGACCTTGGACATGAGCGCGGAGTATTCGGTGGCGATGTCGTCGCCGATGAACTCCGCCATGTTGGTGAAGCCCATGACCTTCCGGTAGAACTCCACCCACTCGTCCATCTTGCCCAGCTCGACGTTGCCGACGCAGTGGTCGACGGCCTGGAAGAGCCGGCCGTTCTTGGTGGCGGGCGGGGCGACCAGCGGCTCGGCGGCGGCGTAGCCGGGCAGGTAGGCGCCGCCGTAGTTGGACCTGTCGATCAGGGTGTGCCGGGTCTCGCCGTACGTCGCGATGGCCGCGAGCTGCACCTTGCCGTGCTCGTCCTCCAGCGTGTACGGCTCCGCCAGCCCTCGCGCTCCGTGCGCCACGGCGTGGGCGTAGGCGGCCTCCACGTCGGGCACCTGGATGGCCAGGTCGATGACCCCGTCGCCGTGCGCGGCCACGTGCCGGGCCAGGTCGGTGTCGGGCCGCAGCGACCCGCGGAACTCGAACGTGGCGCCGCCCGAGGTCAGCACGTACGCGGCCGTGTCCCGATCACCGTTCTCCGGGCCCCGGTAGGCGACGAGCCGCATGCCGAAAGCGGTCGAGTAGTAGTGGGCCGCCTGCCTGGCGTTGCCCACGGCGAACACCACGGCGTCCATGCCGTTGACCGGAAAGACATCACTCATACCACCAACTCTCGATTTTCCTGGACGAGTTGCGCAAGAGTTACTTGTATGAGTGCACAATCTGCCTAGTATCAGCCCGCCATAGGCGGTAAATCTGTACAGCATGACGATCGATGACCTCGACGCCCGCCTCATCGCCCTGCTCGCCGCCGAGCCCCGGCTCGGCGTGCTGGAGTGCTCGCGCCGGCTCGGCGTGGCGCGCGGCACCGTGCAGGCCAGGCTCGACCGCCTCATGGACCGCGGCGTGATCACCGGCTTCGGCCCCGACGTGTCGCCCGCCGCGCTGGGTTACGGCGTGACGGCGTTCGTGACGATGGAGATCAGGCAGGTGGCCGGGCACGACCCGGTGGCCGACCGGCTCGCGGCCATCCCCGAGGTGCTGGAGGTGCACACGATCACCGGCGACAGCGATCTCCTCTGCCGCGTGGTGGCGCGGACGAACGCCGATTTGCAGCGGGTTATCGATTTGATCGTCGATGTACGGGGCGTACTCCGGACTAATTCGATCATCGCCCTGGACACTCCGGTTCCCTACCGAGTGCTGCCTTTGGTCGCCGATGTTCCACGTCGCGAGGGCCGCCGGTCGTAGTATCGCTAGGGACGAGGCACCGTTGTGGATCGTTTACCCTTGGCATTCGCCCAGCTTGCGGGGGTTGGGCGAGGGTCGACGAGGGGGGTGGCCGAAGGGTGCGTAGTGGTGGTGGAAAAGGAATGCGGAAGCGGCGGATTCTCCGAATAGTCCTGATATCCAGTGGCGCGGGAATCCTCGTACTGATCGGGCTTTTCGCCGTTGCGTGGGCACTGACTCCCATTCCGGACGAGACCCAGAAGCAGGCGACCGCACAGGGTTCCGTGATCTATTACCGCGACGGCAAGAGCGTGCTGGCCCGGCAGGGCGTCGACCGCCGGCGGGTCGATCTGTCGCAGGTGCCCAAGCACGTACGCGACGCCGTCATCGCCGCCGAGAACCGCTCCTTCTACGAGGACGCCGGCGTGTCGGTCAAGGGCACCGCGCGGGCCGTCTGGTCCACGCTCACCGGCCGCCAGCTCCAGGGCGGCTCCACCATCACCCAGCAGCTCGTCCGCAACTACTACAGCGGCCTCAGCCAGGAGCGCTCGGTCACCCGCAAGTTCAAAGAGATCCTCATCGCGGTGAAGGTCGACCAGTCCAAGTCGAAGGACTGGGTGCTGGAGCAATACCTCAACACGATCTACTTCGGCCGCGGCGCCAACGGCGTCCAGTCGGCCGCCCGCGCCTACTTCGGCAAGGACGTCGAGAAACTCAGCGTGGCCGAGGGCGCCTACCTGGCGGCGGTGATCCAGCAGCCCAGCCGCTTCGCCGACCCCAAGGGCTCCGACCTCGCGGCGGCCAGGGCGCGCTGGCAGTCGGTGATCAAGGCGATGGGGCAGACCGGCGCGCTGACCCCGCAGCAGGTGGCCGCCGAGCGCTTCCCCGAGCTGGTCGAGCCGAAGAAGCCGTTCGAGCTCAAGGGCCAGGCCCAATACATGCTGGAGCAGGTCACCGCCGAGCTCAACCGGCGCGGCTACAGCGACGAGGACATCAACAGCGGCGGCCTCAAGATCGTCACGACCTTCGACAAGAAGCTCATGCAGGCCGCCAAGCGGGCGGTCACCGAGGTGCTGCCCGACGCCACGCCGAAGAAGGTGCGCACCGGGCTCGCCGCCGTCGACCCCGCCACGGGCGAGGTCGTGGCCTTCTACGGCGGCAAGCCGTCGCAGTCGAAGTACTACGACAGCGCGTTCTCGGCCAAGGTCATGGCCGGGTCGACGTTCAAGCCGTACACGCTGGCCGCCGCGCTCGACAACGGCTTCGACCTGTCCACCAGGGTCGACGGCAACTCGCCGCTGCGGGTCGCCTCGGCCGCGCAGGCCATCCCCAACGACGGCGACCGCTCGTACGGGCAGATCAACCTGATCTCCGCCACCCAGAACTCCGTCAACACCGCCTTCGTCGACCTCGGCCAGAAGGTCGGGCTCGACAAGGTGGCCGAGGTCGCCGAGGCGGCCGGCATCCCCGCGTCCCAGCTCGACCAGCACAAGCACGCCGCCGCCTTCCCGCTCGGCGTGGCGTCCGTCAGCGCCGTCCAGAACGCCTCGGGCTTCTCCACCTTCGCCAACAAGGGCGTGCACATGGAGGCCCACGTGGTGAAGTCGGTGACCGACGCCGAGGGGCGCGAGCAGGTCGTCGAGCCGGTCGCCACCAAGGTGGTCGGCGAGCAGGCCGCCGCCGACACCACGTACGCGATGCAGCAGGTCGTCAAATACGGCACCGGCACCGCCGCCCGGCTCTACGACCGCCCCGTCGCCGGCAAGACGGGCACCACGGACGAGTCGAAGTCGGTCTGGTTCAACGGCTTCACCCCGCAGCTCTCGGTCGCGGTCGACATGTTCCGCGACGACAACGCCACCGTCACCATCCCCGGCTACGGCACGCAGTTCGGCGGGCAGCTGCCGGCGCAGATCTGGCGGGCGTTCATGACCGAGGCGATGGCGGGCAAGCCCGTCGAGGAGTTCCCCGAGCCTTCCGAGTACGGCTGGTCGTCCGGCTACACCGAGCCCGACCGCGACCGTGACCTGCCCAGGCCCGACTACACCGCGCCGCCCGCCGACCCCGGCTGGGACGGCCCCGAGTCCGACCCCGTCCTGCCGCCCACCGACGAGCCGCCGACGGACGAGCTGCCCGACGACCTGGGCCGCTCGGGCGGGCCGCCAGAGGAGACGGCGCCGCCGGAGACGGACGAGCCCGACCAGCCGTCCATTCAGCAGGACGACCTCCAGGACACCCGCCCCCAGGACGGCCGCGACCGCCAGCCCGCGGCTTGACCCGGCTCAGCCGGCCAGTTCGGCTTCGAGGGCTTCGACGGTGGTCACGGGCATGCGGCAGGTGAAGCCCCTGCACACGTACGCCGCGGGCGCCCCGCCGACCTGGCCGCGCCCCTCCAGCAGGGCGGGGTAGCCGTCGCCGCCGGGCCGGCCGAGCGCCACCACCAGGCCGGGCGCGTCGGAGAGCAGCGCCGCGCGGTGCAGCTCCGCCGTACGCGGGTCGTCGGCCGCACCCACCACCGCGACCTCCACGGGCCCCGACAGCGCCGCCCGCGCCACGGCCAGCCCCCACCCGGCGAACCTGGCGTGCCCGCCGGCCAGCACCGACACGGTGCCGAGCGCGGCCTGCGCGGCCTCGCGGTGCCGGGTGGAGCCGGTCAGGGCGGCGTACGACAGCAGCGCCCCAGCGGCCGCGTACTGGCCTGAGGGGGTCGCGTTGTCGGTCGGGTCCTGGGGACGCTGGAAGAGGCGTTCGGCGTCGTCAGCGGTGTCGTAGAAGCCGCCGGCCCCATCGGAGAACCGGTCGAGCACGGTGTCGAGCAGGGAGCCCGCGAGCCGGAGCCACCTGGGCTCGCCGGTGACGCCGTAGAGGGAGATCAGCCCCTCGGCCAGGTCGCCGTGGTCCTCCAGCACGCCGGCGTTCGTGCCGGCCCGGCCGTCCCTGGAGGTGCGCAGCAGCCGGTCACCGTCGACGTGGACGTCCGCCAGCAGCTCGGCCGCCTGCGTGGCCGCCGCGACCAGATCGGGCCGCTCGAACGCGACGCCGGTCTCGGCCAGCGCCGCGATGGCCAGGCCGTTCCACGCGGCCACCACCTTGTCGTCGCGGCCGGGACGGATCCGCCGCTCCCTGGCGGCCAGCAGCCGGGTCCGCACGCTGTCGTAGCGGGCCGGGTCCTCGGGGTCGCGCAGGAGCTGCAGCACCGAGGCGCCGTGCTCGAACGTCCCCTGCGGGGTCACCTCGAACAGCCCGGCCGCCCACCGGCCGTCGTCCTCGCCGAGCACCTCGCGCAGCTCGTCCGGCGTCCAGACGTAGAACTTGCCCTCCACGCCCTCGCTGTCGGCGTCGAGCGCGGAGGCGAACCCGCCCTCGGGCGTGCGCAGCTCGCGCAGCATCCAGTCGGCGGTCTCCAGCGCCACCCGCCGCGCCAGCTCGCCGCCGCCGGCCCGCCACCAGTGCGTGTAGACGCGCAGCAGCAGGGCGTTGTCGTAGAGCATCTTCTCGAAGTGCGGGACCACCCAGCGGTCGTCCACGCTGTAGCGGGCGAAACCGCCGCCGAGCTGGTCGTACATGCCGCCGCGGGCCATCGACTCCAGCGTCTTGACGCTCATCTCGCGCTCGCCCGAGCGCAGCAGGAACTCCAGCACCATCGACGGCGGGAACTTGGGCGCGCCGCCGAACCCGCCCGAGGCCGCGTCGAACGACTCCCGCAGATTCCCTACGGCCTGCCGCAGCGTCTCCTCGCCCGGCTCGGGCCCGCTGGGCAGCGAGGTGTGCGCGTTGAGGGCCTCGACGACCTTGGCGCCCTGACTGACGACGGAGTCGCGGTCGCCCGTCCAGACGCGGTGCACCTCCTGCAGCAGCCTCCTGAACTGAGGCCGCGGGAAGTAGGTGCCGCAGTAGAACGGATGGCCTTCTGGCGTGGCGAACACCGTCATCGGCCAGCCGCCCTGACGGGTCATGGCCTGCGTGGCGTTCATGTAGACGGCGTCGACGTCGGGACGTTCCTCGCGATCGACCTTCACGTTGACGAAGTGCTCGTTCATCAACGCGGCCGTCTCGGCGTCCTCGAAACTCTCGTGAGCCATGACGTGACACCAGTGACAAGCCGAGTAGCCCACGCTGATCAGCAGGGGCACATCACGCCGCCGCGCCTCCGCGAACGCCTCCTCACCCCAGGGCCACCAGTCGACGGGGTTGGCCGCGTGCTGGAGCAGGTAGGGGCTCGTCGCGTCTTTCAAGCGGTTCATCAGGACCTCCCCGGCCCACCCTAGCCACCCCGTCGTGGCGGACCTCACGGTGACGTGCGGCATGGCGCGGGCACGCGTAGGTTACGAGGGGTGGATATCAAGTTCGTCTGCGCGCATGCCGGCCGGCCGGCGACGGCCGTGACCCGCAGGGACGTCGCGCGCGCCCTGCTCGCCGTCCCCTCGGGCGTGGCGCTCGTGGCGCTGCCCGACCTGCGGCGGGCCATGGTCGCGGCGGGCAACCCGCTGTCGGTGGCCTTCTGGGAGTCGGCCAAGGCGACGCTCAGCGCGATCGAGGCGGGCGTGGCGACGGTGGGCGACGTGCAGCGGTGGGTCGAGTCGACGGGCACCGAGCCGATCCTCATGACGCCCAGCTACTTCGTCTGGCCTGAGGAGGACGAGCGCGGGCCGGTGGCGACCGAGATGTTCGCGCGGCTGGTCGCCTACCTGGAGGACAAGGTCGCGGCGGGGGAGATCGACCCCGACGCGCTGGCGGCCGGCGACCAGGAGGCGCGCTCGGCGTACGAGGAGCTCCAGGAGAGCTGGCTGAGCACGCCGCTGCCCGACGGCCGGGTGCCCGGGTTCGCGGTGAGCGACGAGCTGGACGAGGAGCTGTTCTCGGCCTGGGACGAGGAGGAGGAGTTCGCGCTGTCGGAGCTGCGGCGCATAGTCGCCGAGCTGCCCAAGCAGCCCGAGCTGCCGATGGCGGAGCTGGAGACGGCGGCCACCAGGCTGCGCGCCCTGCTGGCCCTGCCCGGCTACCCCGCCAGCGTGCTGCGGGCCTGCGCGGGTTTCGACGAGCGGCCGCTGCCCGACGACGACGTGGAGCTGTGGCTGACGGTCGCGGCGGGCATCGCGGGGCCGATCGCGGACCTGTCGGAGGGCGCCGACGTGCTGGAGGAGTTCGCCGACCTCGACAGGGAGCTGAGCGAGGAGGACACCGCGCTCGCCAACCTGTGCGCCATCCAGCACGCCGACTGGCTGGCCGGGGTGGCGGCGCTGGTCAGGATGGGGCCAGGCGTGCTGGCCTCGCCCGAGCGGATGGCACGGCTGATCGCCGAGTCGGAGGACATCGACATCGACGACCAGGACGACGAGGACCTCCACACCACCGAGAGCCTCTTCACCTCGGTGGTGGGCCTGTGGGGCCTGCTCGGCATCGTGGACGCCGACGACGTGCTGACCCCGCTCGGCTGGTGGGGCCTGCCCAAGGCGCTGGAGCGCGCCTGGTCGGGCGAGGGCTAGGCCTCGGTGTCGAGGAGCTCCTGGAACTCGGGGTGCCGCTTGATGTATTTGGCGACGTACGGGCAGAGCGGCTGCACCTTCAGCCCCGTGTCGGCGCTGGCCCGCAGGGCGTGGGCGACCAGCGCGGCGGCCAGCCCCTGCCCCTCGTAGGCGGGCTTGACCTCGGTGTGCAGGAAGACGATCTTCGTGGGCAGCAGGCGATAGTCGGCGAACCCCGCGACCTCGCCGTCCACGCGGATCTCGAAGCGGCTCTCCGCCGGGTTGTCGACGACCTCGCCGGCCATCTATTCGCCGCCCTTGTCGTCGGCGCCGCGCGCCGCATTGCCCGACGCCTGGGCGGACGCCTGGGCGGGCTCGGCCTGGTCGGTGTCCTGCTCGTGCTCGCGCGGCACCTGGATCTTCGACATCTGCTTGTTCATCGACTTGATCAGCATGTAGAGCGCGAAACCGAGCACGGCCACGACGACGAACCCGAGCAGGCCCGGGCTGACTTCACCTGCTGCTAGAACGGTCACGACTCCAGTCTGCCACCGCGATGCCGTGGTCCGGTCAGTGGCAGGCCGGTTCGACCTCGTCGGCGTGGATGCCGGCGAACAGGTCGTCCTCGGGCACCGCGGTGTCGACCAGCGAGCGGGCCAGGTGGTAGTCCTCGGTCGGCCAGATCTCCTGCTGCAGCTCGCGCGGGCAGACGAACCAGAAGCCGTCGTCGGGGTCGACCTGGGTGGCGTGGGCCAGCAGCGCCTGGTCGCGGATCTCGAAGTAGTCGCCGCACGGCACGCGGGTGGTGACCGGCCACTTGGCGGGGCGGTCCTCCCAGCGGGAGATCCAGTCGGCGTAGGGGGAGCCGAGCCCGCGCTCCATCATGGCCTCGTGCAGCGCCTCGAAGCGCTCCTTGGTGAAGCCCATGTGGTAGTAGAGCTTGAGCGGCTGCCACGGGTCGCCGGTGCCGGGGTAGCGGTCGGGGTCGCCGGCCGCCTCGAACGCCTCGACCGAGACCCTGTTGGTCATGATGTGGTCGGGGTGCGGGTAGCCGCCGTCGTCGTCGTACGTGATGATCACGTGCGGACGGAACTCGCGGATCGCGGCGACCAGCGGCGCGGTGGCGTCCTCAAGCTTCTGCAGCGCGAAGCAGCCCTCAGGCAGCGCCTCGTCCTCGCTCTCCGGCAGCCCGGAGTCGACGAAGCCCATGAAACGCTGCTGCACGCCGAGGATCTCGCGGGCCCGCGCCATCTCGGCCCTGCGCACCTCCGCGATGTTGGCTACGACCTCGGGCCGGTCCATCTTCTTGTTGAGCACGGATCCTCGCTCACCGCCCGTGCACGTACACACCAGCACTTCCACGCCCTCGCGCACATAACGCGCCATGGTGGCGGCGCCCTTGCTCGACTCGTCGTCGGGGTGGGCGTGGACGGCCATCAGCCTCAACGGTGCACTCACGGGCTCGAAGCTCCTCAGTAGGGACCGGTCACTCGCCCAGAGAGGTTAGTTTCTGCTGGGCGGTCGCGAGGGCACACCCCTCGCGGGCGACAATTGTCTCGGATAACGCCGAGGGAGTGCAGGGAGATTCCGCCATGGTCACCAGAGATGCCGGGAACGGGCCCGTTCTCGGCACACCCGACGACTTCCCCGACCGGCCCAGGAGAGGCGGCCGGCTCGTCGTCCACGTGGTGATAGGCGTGCTGGTGGCCATCATCGCGGGCGGCTGGGGCTACGTGATGTGGTCGATGACGGCGGGCGGGTCGGAGGCGCCGTCACAGGTGGTGACGTTCGAGATCACCGGTCCGACGCGGGCGGAGATCACCTTTGAGGTGTACAAGCCCGACGATAGGGTGGCCGTCTGCCGGATCAGGGCGCTGGACGTCGATCACGCGGAAGTGGGCAGCAAGGAAGTAAGAATCCCGGCTGGTGAGGGTAGTAAGCAGCTCAAGGAAAGCCTCGACACGAGCGGTCAGGCGACTTCCGTCCACATCCAGTACTGCAATCTCGTATAGTGAGACATTTGGGGAAGCGTTCGAGCGACGGACTTGTTAGCCTTTCGCAATTCAACCGTATGCAACCTCAAGTGATCTCAGGGCCCCCTAGGCAAGCAAGGAGAACCCGTGGCCGACTCTCGCGATGAGAACGTCACATGGCTGACGCAGGAGGCGTACGACCGTCTGAAGGCGGAGTACGAATATCTCTCTGGTCCCGGGCGCGTCGACATCGCCAAGAAGATCGAGGCCGCTCGGGAAGAGGGCGACCTGCGTGAGAACGGCGGCTATCACGCCGCCAAGGACGAGCAGGGCAAGATGGAGGCCCGGATCTTCCACCTCAGGCAGATCCTCGACAACGCCCAGGTCGGAGAGGCCCCCAAGGCCGAAGGCGTCGTCGGACCCGGCATGACCGTGACGATCCGGTTCGTCGGTGACGACGACGAGGTCACCTTCCTGCTCGCCTCCCGCGAGGAGAGCGGAGCACCGATCGACGTCTACTCGCCCAAGTCCCCGCTCGGGGCGGCGATCAACGGCAAGAAGATCGGCGAGAAGGCGACCTACTCCATGCCCAACGGACGGCAGAACACCGTCGAGATCCTCGAGGCTGTGCCGTACATCGGCAACTGACCCCACCGAACGACGACCGCCGGGCCCCCGATGGCCCGGCGGCATTTTCGCATGGGTCGGGAATCCGCCAGGATCTGAGCTTCCTGGTCAGGAACCGGCGGCGGCGTAACACGGCCAGGCTGGTGCCGTTCATCGTGGTGGCCCTGGTCGCGGTGCTGACCGCCGACGTGCTCTTACTCGCGCAGCCCGAGAGCCTCTTAGAGCCCGAGGTGCCGCGCGCCACGCCGAAGCAGTCGCTGCTGGCGCAGAAGCGGCCGGAGCGCGTCCAGGCGTCGCCGGCGGCCTCACCCACGGGGCCGGCCGTCCAGCCGGTGGCGCCGCTGAGCAAGCTGCACAAGCCCAACCTGTTCGTGCTGACCCGCAAGCCCTTCACCCAGGAGCTGCTGCAGAAGGTGGCCAAGGTGCCGGGCGTGCGGGCGCTCGAGCTGGCCGACGCTGCCTCGATCATGCTGGACGGCAAGCGGGTGCAGACGCTGGCGGTCAACCCGTCCACGTTCCGCGCCTACACCCCCAAGGTGACCGCCTCGTCCGACGCGCTGTGGCAGAACGTCGCGGCCGGCGACGTGGCGGTCTCGTTCGTGCTGGGCAACGACGGCGGGCTGCCGCTGCACAGCCGGGTCTCCGCGGGGCAGTCGCTGCACCTGCGGGTCGGCGCGTACGCCACCACCGGCTTCGGCGCCGTCGACGCCGTCGTCTCCAAGGACATCGGCCGCAGCCTGGGCCTGCCGCGCGACAACGCGCTCATCGTCAGCGCGCCCAAGGCCGACTCCGACGTGCTGCGCAAGCGCATACTCGCCAGGCTGCCCAAGGGCACGCAGGTGGCGATGGTCAACCCGGTGCTGCCGCAGCCGAAGCAGAAGGTGACCCAGAACTGGCCGGCCGGGTCGTTCATGACGGGCGAGCAGCTCACGGTGGCGCTCAGGGCGGCCGTGTCGAAGCTGGGCCGCCCGTACGTGTGGGGCGCCGAGGGGCCCGACACCTTCGACTGCTCGGGGCTCGTGCAGTGGGCCTACGCGCAGGCCGGGGTGCGCATGCCCCGGGTGACGCATCAGCAGTGGGTGACGGGGCCGCAGGTGGCATACGCGCAGGCGCAGCCGGGCGACCTGCTTTTCTGGCGAAACGACCCGACAAATCCCGCTTACATTTCCCACGTGGCGATTTATTGGGGTAACGGGAAAATGCTGCACGCGCCACGTACCGGAGACGTGGTGAAGATCGTCCCGGTGAGCACCCGCAACCTGGCCGGGGTCGTCAGGGTCAGCCCGATCGCCGCCGCCAAGGTGCGCTGAGAACCGCCCAGAAGATCCACCCGGAAGAACCGCCCAGAAGATCCACCCGGAAGATCCACCCGGAAGAACCTCCGCCCTCAAGCACGTGCAAAGGCGCCGCAAGTATGTAATGTTGATTACATGGCAACAGATGACGTGACGGCGCAGGTGCGCGGGTGGTTCACCGGACGGCTGCCCGGCGACTGGTTCACCGGCGCTCCCGAGATCATCGTCGACCGCGAGGAGATCGCGGTCCTGGGTCCGCTCCCCGACCCGCCGCAGGACGTGCCGGAGGCCGAGCGGGCCGCGCTGATCGACGGGCTGGCCCGCCGCTTCAGGGAGGAGACCAGGGAGCGGCGGATCGAGATCGCCAGGGAGGCCGAGCACAAGTTCCGCCAGAAGGTCTCCTGGGGTGTGGTGTGCGGGGGCGAGACTGTGATGTTCACCACACTGTCGGTGCCCGTCATGACCCGGTTGCGCCAGGCCGAGCGCCAGGTGCTCGACACGCTCGTGGCCGCCGGCGTGGCCAGAAGCCGCAGCGACGCGCTCGCGTGGTGCGTACGCCTGGTCGGCAGACACACCGACACGTGGCTGGCAGATCTGAGAGACGCGCTGCAGCACGTCGACCGCGTTCGCGCCGCGGGCCCCGACGTCAATTCCTGAGACCCGCCAGCGGAAACGGACCGGCGAATGGACTAAACCACTTCGGAAATTGGTTCAGACCAGCCCTATTGGTCTGGACCACTGCCGAGAATTTCCTCTTTTAAATCTCCTCTTCCTGGGTAGGCTCCCCCAATCGTCAGGGCCGCTGCCTGCGGCGACGGCCTGACCGACAGGTCTATGCCAATTGGCGTGAAAGCCGCTTCGTCGTTAATGATGACTGGGCCCTGGGAGAGTGGAGGAGTCAGCGCCGTGTCCGTTTCCGTAGAAGTAACCGCACCCACCAGCAATAAGGAATTGGCCGCGTGGGTGAACGAGGTCGCCGCCCTTACCCAGCCGGACCGCGTCGAGTGGTGCGACGGGTCTGAGGAGGAGTGGACGCGGCTCACCAACCTCCTCGTCGAGCAGGGGACGTTCACGCGCCTGGCCGCCCGGCCCAACAGCTTCTACGCCAAGTCCGACCCGAGCGACGTGGCCCGCGTCGAGGACCGCACGTTCATCTGCTCGGAGCGCGAGGAGGACGCGGGGCCGACCAACAACTGGATCGCGCCCGCCGAGATGCGCCGCACGTTCGGCGAGCTGTTCAAGGGCTGCATGCGCGGCAGGACCATGTACGTCGTCCCGTTCTGCATGGGCCCGCTGGGCGGGGAGATCTCGCAGCTCGGCGTCGAGATCACCGACTCCCCGTACGTCGCCGTCTCCATGCGTGTGATGACCCGCATGGGCGATCGGGCGCTGCGGCTCATCGAGGAGCGCGGCGACTTCGTCAAGGCCGTGCACTCCGTAGGCGCGCCGCTGGAGCCCGGCCAGGCCGACGTGCCGTGGCCGTGCAGCTCGACGAAGTACATCAGCCACTTCCCCGAGACCCGCGAGATCTGGTCGTACGGCTCCGGCTACGGCGGCAACGCGCTGCTCGGCAAGAAGTGCTACGCCCTGCGCATCGCCAGCGTCATGGCCCGCGACGAGGGCTGGCTGGCCGAGCACATGCTCATCCTGAAGCTCACGCCGCCGTCGGGCGAGACCCGCTACATCGCCGCCGCCTTCCCGAGCGCCTGCGGCAAGACGAACCTCGCCATGCTCCAGCCCACGATCCCCGGCTGGAAGGTCGAGACGATCGGCGACGACATCGCCTGGATGCGCTTCGGCGAGGACGGCCGCCTCTACGCGATCAACCCGGAGGCCGGCTTCTTCGGCGTGGCCCCCGGCACCGGCGAGGTGACCAACGCCAACGCGGTCAGGACGCTCTGGGGCAACAGCATCTTCACCAACGTCGCGCTCACCGACGACGGCGACGTGTGGTGGGAAGGGCTCACCGAGCAGCCGCCGGCGCACCTGACCGACTGGAAGGGCCGCTCGTGGACGCCGGACAGCGACGAGCCGGCCGCCCACCCGAACGCCCGCTTCACCACCCCCGCCGCGCAGTGCCCGACCATCGCGCCTGAATGGCAGGACCCCAAGGGCGTGCCCATCTCGGCGATCCTGTTCGGAGGGCGCCGGGCGACCGCCGTCCCTCTGGTGACGGAGTCGCTGAGCTGGGAGCACGGCGTCTTTCTCGGAGCCAACGTCGCCTCCGAGAAGACCGCCGCGGCCGAGGGCAAGGTGGGCGAGCTGCGCCACGACCCGTTCGCGATGCTGCCGTTCTGCGGCTACAACATGGGCGACTACTTCGGTCACTGGCTGGAGATCGGCCGCCGCAAGGGCGCGAAGCCGCCGCGCATCTACTACGTCAACTGGTTCCGCAAGAACGCCGAAGGCAGGTTCGTCTGGCCGGGCTTCGGTGAGAACAGCCGGGTGCTCAAGTGGATCGTGGAGCGCCTCAACGGCGAGGCCAAGGCCGTGCCCACGCCGATCGGGCTGCTGCCCGCCGACCTCGACACCGAGGGCCTGGACCTGTCCGATGAGGACCTGCGCACGCTGCTGAGCGTCGACAAGGACGTCTGGCGCGAGGAGGCGGCGCTGATCCCGGCCCACTTCGAGAAGTTCGGCGACCACCTGCCCAAGGAGCTGTGGGACGAGTACCACGCCCTGCTCGAGCGCCTCGGCTGATCGAGGCCCCTCGGGGCCGCCACCACGGCGCCGGCCGTCACCGCGACGGCCGGCGCCGTTCTTTCGCGCGAAGGCGGGGAGCTAAAGGAGCAAAACCCCGGTTCGAGCGGACCGCCCTTTTACCGTGCAATGCAGGAGTCACGTCTCAGGACATGACGTTGATCGACCGCACGAGGGGAGGTCGTTCATGAACCTTTTTCTGCTGATCGCCGCGGTGATCCTGGCCCTCTTCACCGCCGCAGCGGCCGCAGGACGGTGGCGGGCCGTCCGCAGCGGGACGCCCATCGAGCTCGGACGCCGCACCGTGGAGCTGTACGAGCTGGCCTACCTGGCGGGCGGGCCGCTGCGGGCCGCCGAGACCGCGATCGCCCTGCTGGTGAGCTCCGGCGCCGTGCGCCTCGGGAGCGGCGGGCGGATCCACAAGGTCAAGCGCGGCCCGGCCGGCGAGGAGTCCGTCGAGAACGTCGTCATCAACCTGGTCGTCGGCCGGTCGGGGCGGAACGTGGCCGTGCTCAAGAGTGAGGTGGCGGGCAGCATCGCCGTCGACGAGATCAGGCGCCGCCTCGCGGAGGACGGGCTGGTCGTGGGGGACGACGGCGTGTGGCGGCTGCGTGCGTGGGCGCGCCGGCTGCTGGTGACGGTGGTGGCGGCGGTCGTGGGGGCGGCTTTCGCGGGGGTGGGGCTGTCCGCCGGACCCGGCTCGTACGCGCTGCTCGCCCTGGTCGTCTTCGGGGGCACCGCCGTGGCCGCGGGGATCATGCTCCGCGGCCACCGGCGGTCGATGGCGGCGGCGCTCACGCCGGCCGGCCAAGAGGTCCTGGACGCGGCCAGGCGGGCCGCGAACGCCGGCGACGAGGCCACGTCCATCGCGCTGCACGGGACGGCCGCACTGCGCGACGACATCCTGCGCAAGGAGCTCCGCCGCCCGTCACGCCGGCCCGTTCAGACGGGCCGGATCCCCACCCGGAGCTCCAGCGGCGGCTACGTCCCCGGAGGTGCGACCTACGGCGCTTCCTCCGGCTGCGGCGGCGGGAGCAGCAGTTGCGGCGGTGGGAGTGGCTGCGGCGGTGGTGGCTGCGGCGGCGGCAGCTGACCGGACCACGGCTCGCCACGACCGGCGCAACGGGAAGCACCGGTCGTGGCGAGCCGCTTGGAATGGGACGGGGCTTGGCGGAGCGGATGAGTCTCGACAAGTCCGGACGCGATGGACATGGGTGTGGAGGAGCCGGGGTGAGGAGGCCGGGGTGGCGCGACTGGGTGTGGGGATCGGGTGGCGGTCGGAGCTGGACCTGACGATCGAGCGCATGGACGGCGTCGACTTCGTGGAGGTGGTCGCCGAGAACATCAGGCCCGCCCGCCTGCCGGAGTCCCTGCGGATCCTGCGGGGCAGGGGCCTGCCGGTGATCCCGCACGGCGTGTCGCTCGGGGTCGGCGGGGCGGAGCCGCCCGACCCGGCGAGGCTCGCACACCTGGCGGAATGCGCCGAGGCACTGGGCTCGCCGCTGGTCAGCGAGCATCTGGCGTTCGTACGCGGCGGCGGCGTGGAGGCCGGGCACCTGCTGCCGGTCCCGCGCTCCCGGGACTCGCTGAGGGTCGTCATCGAGAACGTGCGCCGCGCCCAGGACGCGCTGCCCGTGCCGCTGGCCCTGGAGAACGTGGCCGCCATCTTCGGCTGGCCGGACGACGAGCTGACCGAGGCGGAGTTCCTGGCCGAGCTGGTGACGGCCACGGGCGTGGGCCTGCTCATCGACGTCGCCAACCTCCACACGAACCAGGTCAACCTGGGCCTGCCCGCCGTGCAGGCCCTGGACGTGCTCCCGCTGGAGCACCTGGCGTACGTGCACGTCGCCGGCGGCTACGAGGCCCACGGCATCTGGCACGACACCCACACCACGACCGCCCCCCAGGAGGTCCTCGACCTGCTCACCGAGCTGTGCGCCCGCGCCACCCCGCCCGGGGTGCTGCTGGAGTGGGACGACGAGTATCCGAGCGACGCCGTGCTGGCGGACGAGCTGACCAGGATCAGGACGGCCATGAGCGTGGCCGGGGACCGGCGATGACCCCTGAGCGGGAGCGGGCCAGGCTGGCGGACATCCAGGCCAGGGTGGTGGCGGCGCTGGTCACCGGTGGCGAGGTGCCCGGCGGGTTCGACGAGGAGCGGATGCGGGTGCAGGCCGCGAGCCTGCTGGCCAAGCGGCGGGCCATCGTGGCGCGGATCAGTCCCGACGTGGCCGCCGCCGCGGGGCATGACCTGGCCGCCGAGTTCGAGGCGTACGCGCGAAGCAGGGCCACGCCCCCGCCGGACTACCGGACGGACGCCGCCGGCTTCGCCGACTGGCTGCGGGAGCGCGGCCTGATGGAGCCGGAGCCCGTACCGGAAAAGCCCTGGTGGAGGCGGTTGGCGGCGGGGTTTAGGCGGCATCCGCCCGGAAACTGACAGGGGATGGGAGGACTACGCTGTGTCGACGGCTCTTACCTGACCGTCACTCCTGTCGCGTGCACCGACAGCGTCGGCGCGCCGTACGAGGTCACCCTTGAGCTCCACCGCGACGGCACCCCCTACGGCAGCGTGGGGGAGCGCTGCGGCTGGTTGCTGGCCCGGCTGGCCCGCGGCGTCGACGAGGCCCGCCAAGGCAGGGGCGCGGCCCGCCGCTGGGCCGATCCCGAAGACCGTTTCCCGGGCGACGAGCCCGACGGCGAGCTGTTCTCCTTCCGCTACCGCACCAGGGCCGGCCTGCCGGGCGGCGAGTTGCGCTGCCAGCTCAGGACGATCCCGGTCTGGCAGGCGGGACGCGGCGAGTGGCGGCTGACCCGCAGGGCGTACGTCGAGGCGTGGGCCGCCAGCGGCGTCGGCACGAGAGCGGTGCTGACCTCGTCTGAGCTGGCGGGGTTCGTCCGTGAGCTGCTGAATGAGGCGGAAGGGTGTCTGAAAGGTAGAGATATGGCGAGGAATCTGGGAGGCGGAGCAGGCACGGGCGAATCGCGGTGATAATTGCCTGTTAGGTCAATCAGCACCGCTGGGGAGGCGCTCCGTGGGCCTGCGCAATCTGGTCTACCGGCTGTACGAGCACCGGCTGGAGGCCAAGCTGTCCAAGGACAGCATCCCCCGGCACGTCGGGGTCATCATCGACGGCAATCGCCGCTGGGCGCGTGCCAGGGGCATGGGAGACGTGTCCTCGGGCCACCGCAAGGGCGCGGACAAGATCTCCGAGCTTCTCGGCTGGTGTCGGGAGACCGGCGTCGAGGTCGTCACGGTCTGGATGTTGTCCAACGACAACCTCAACCGGCCGCGCGAGGAGCTGGAGCCCCTGCTGCGCATCATCGAGGACGTGACCCAGGAGCTGGTGGCCGAGGGCTGGCGGATCATCCCCGTCGGAGCGCTCGACCTGCTGCCGGACCGCACGGCGAATGTCCTGAAGAATGCAAAAGAAGCGTCATCACACCGTCCGGGCCTGATTGTGAACGTTGCAGTTGGGTATGGAGGAAGGCGTGAGATTGCCGATGCGGTGCGCTCACTGCTCCAGGAGCAAGCGAGCAGGGGAGCGAGCATCGAGGACCTCGTCGAGGTGCTCGATGTGGAGCACATCGCGGAGCATCTTTACACTCGCGGCCAGCCCGACCCGGACCTCCTCATCCGGACCTCGGGCGAGCAGCGTCTGTCGGGCTTCATGCTCTGGCAGAGCGCTCATTCCGAGTTCTACTTCCACGAGGCCTACTGGCCTGACTTCCGCAGGGTCGACTTCCTGCGGGCGCTGCGCGATTACGCTGCGAGACACCGACGTTACGGTTCCTGACGCGACAATCGGGTATCTAGGACGTAACGTTGGAAATGTCCGGCCACAGGTCGGACATTTCGGAGAGGGCCCGCCTTTGCACCATCACATGCCGAGGGGGCCGGACTCCGGCGCCGACGGCGTGAAGCGGTCGGGGACGCGGGTCCGGTCCGATTCCCACCTCGTCTGCAGGGTGCCCGCACCAAGGGGCACCCGGGGGAGAACGTGTGGCAGTGTCCTCGAGCAACCCTAATTCCCAGCCGGCGAAGCGCACGTACGTGCTGGACACCTCGGTGCTGCTGGCCGACCCGGCGGCCATGACCAGGTTCGCCGAGCACGACGTCGTCCTTCCGATCGTGGTCATCACGGAGCTGGAAGGTAAGCGGCATCATCCAGAGCTCGGCTATTTCGCCAGGAAGGCTCTGCGTTACCTCGACGAGCTTCGGGTCACGCACGGCCGGCTGGACGAGCCGATGCCCACGGGGGACGGCACGATCAGGGTTGAGCTCAACCACAGCGACCCATCCATTCTGCCGGTCGGATTCCGCCTGGGCGACAACGACACGCGCATACTCACGGTGGCCCGCTCGCTGGCCAGCGAGGGGTGCGACGTCGTCCTGGTCTCCAAGGACCTGCCGATGCGGGTCAAGGCGGCCTCGATCGGCCTGGCCGCCGAGGAGTACCGCGCCGAGCTGGTGCACGAGTCCGGCTGGACGGGGATGGCCGAGGTCCAGGTGACCGCGGAGGACGTCGAGACGCTCTTCGACGTGGGCACCGCCGACCTCGAGGAGGCCAGAGACCTGCCCGCCCACACCGGCCTGCGGCTGCTGTCGGCCAAGGGCTCGGCGCTCGGGCGGGTGCAGCCGGACAAGTCCGTCAAGCTGGTCCGCGGCGACCGCGAGGTCTTCGGCCTGCACGGCCGCTCGGCCGAGCAGCGCATCGCGCTCGACCTGCTGATGGACCCGGAGATCGGCATCGTCTCGCTGGGCGGCAGGGCCGGCACGGGCAAGTCGGCGCTGGCGCTCTGCGCGGGCCTGGAGGCGGTCCTGGAGCGCCGCCAGCACCGCAAGGTCGTCGTCTTCCGCCCGATCTACGCGGTCGGCGGGCAGGAGCTCGGCTACCTGCCCGGCACCGAGGGCGAGAAGATGGGCCCGTGGGCGCAGGCCGTCTACGACACGCTCGGCGCCATCACCTCGCCCGAGGTGATCGAAGAGGTGCTGGATCGGGGCATGCTGGAGGTGCTGCCGCTCACGCACATCCGCGGCCGGTCGCTGCACGACGCGTTCGTGATCGTGGACGAGGCCCAGTCGCTGGAGCGCGGCGTGCTGCTCACCGTGCTCAGCCGCATCGGCGCCAACTCGCGGGTGGTGCTCACCCACGACGTGGCCCAGCGCGACAACCTGCGGGTCGGCAGGCACGACGGCGTGGTCGCGGTCGTGGAGAAGCTGAAGGGCCACCCGCTCTTCGCCCACGTCACGCTGACCAGGTCCGAGCGCTCGCCCATCGCCGCGCTGGTCACGGAGATGCTCGAGGACATCACCATGTGATCATTTGAGCTCGCCGCAGGTGTACCGCCCCTCGACCTTCGGGGGGCGGTTCGGGTTGTCGCGGATGATCTTCACCTGCTCGAACGCCGCGTCCTGCTGCGCGGTGCAGACGATCTGCGCGATGCCGATCCTGGTGAGCGTGCCCTCGCCGCGGATGTAGACGGTCAGCGTCGAGGTGCGCGGGAGCTGGATCTCGTCCCGCTGCGGCGGGTTGACGGAGTTCTTGGTCCGCAGGTACGTGAACCCGCGCAGCGCCGTGTCCCGCCCGTCGAGCAGCGGCTGCCTGGAGGCCCCGAAGAGCGCGCCGAGCAGGCTGTCCACGGTGTCGTCCTCGACGTCGGCCGGCTCCAGGGTGAGCTTGCCGTCCCTGATGAGGTAGATCGTCTTGGACGGCGGCGGGATCTTCACGGTGGGGGCGTTGCCGCGGTCCTGCACGTCGGTGGGCGAGATGCCGCAGGCCGCCCCGGCCAGCAGGGAGACGACGGCGAGCACGCGGATGATCTTCATGAGTGCGGCAGCCAGACGGTGAAGAGAGTGCCGGGGGTCTGAGGGCGTACGGAGATCGTGCCGCCGTGCAGCAGCACGTTGGACCGGGCGATGGCCAGGCCCAGCCCGCTGCCCTGGCTGCGGGCGCGACCCGCGCCCGCCTTGAAGAAGCGGTCGAACACGTGCGGCAGCGCCTCGTGCGGGATGCCCTTGCCGTGGTCGCGCACCTTGACCTCCAGGCCGTTCTCGGTGGCCCTGGCGCTGACCAGCACCGGGGGCAGGCCGTGCTTGAGCGCGTTGCCGACCAGGTTGGCCACGATGACGTCGAACCTGCTGGGGTCGAGGTGGGCGGTCAGGCCCTGCGACGCCTTCACCGTCACCTGGTCGCTCCAGCCGCGCACCTCCAGGCAGTCGGCGATGCTGTCGGCCACGTTGACCGGCTCCAGGTTGAGCGTGGCGGTGCCGGCGTCGAAGCGGCTGACCTCGATGAGGTGCTCGACCAGCTCGCGCAGCCGTTCGATCTCCCTGAGCACCAGCCTGACGGCCTCGGCGGGCGCCTCGGGCAGGTGGTCGGCCTCCTCGAAGAGCATGTCGGCGACGGCGGTCATCGCGGTCAGCGGCGTGCGCAGCTCGTGGGAGACGTCGGCCACGAACCTGCGTGACATGGCCTCCAGCGAGCGCAGCTCGGCCACGCTCAGCTCCAGTGCGGCGGCGGCGTCGTTGAACCTGGCGGTCAGCCCGGCCAGCTCGTCCTGGCCGTGGACGGGCAGGCGGGTGTCCAGGCGGCCCTCGCCGAGCGCCTGCGCGGCGGCGCTGAGGCGGCGTACCGGCAGCAGCACCTGGCGGGCCGAGAGCAGGGCCACGACCAGCGCGATGAGCACGATGACGATGCTCGTCCTGGTGAGGGCGTTCCGCAGGGTGGCGAGCTGGGCCTCGTCGTCGTGCAGCGGGAAGAAGGCGAACGCGCGCAGCCCCGTGGCCTCGGGCACGCCGGCGTTCGCGCGGTAGACCTCGGCGCCGACGATGAGATACAGCTCATCCCTGATGATCTTGCGCTGGGTGACGACGCTCTGCTTGGCGCGGCCGTGCAGCTCGTTGGGCACGTCGCTCATCGACAGCGGGCCCTCGGCGGCGACCATGTTGCGGTATTCGACGAAGACGCTGCGGCCTGGCCCGCTCAGCGCGTGGGCGACGCGCTGCAGGTCGCGCTGCGACGGCGGTGCCTCGCCCGGCCTGAGCTTGCCGACCGGGAACGTGATGCTGCTCAGCTCCCTGGTCACCACGTCGAGCGCGGTGGTCTCCGCCCTGGAGACCAGCGCGGACTTGGCGAGCTCGTAGCCGATGGTCGCGACCAGCAGCGCCGCGCCGACGGCGACGAGGGTGAAGGTGATGACCAGGCGGGCGCGCAGCCCGGTGGGACGAGGGATGCGGGGGAGCCTCACGGCGGGCTGAACCGGTAGCCGAAGCCGCGCACGGTGTGGATGAAGACGGGCTCGCCCGGCTTGGGCTCGATCTTGGCCCTGATGCGCTGCACGCAGGCGTCCACCAGGCGCGAGTCGGCGATGTGGGTGTGGTCCCAGACCGCGCGCAGCAGGTAGCGGCGGTTGAGCACCTGCCCGGGGTGGCGGACGAGCTCCAGCAGCAGCCGCAGCTCGGTCGGCGTCAGGTGGATCTCCTTGCCGGACAGCGTGACCTTCAGCGCGCCCCTGTCGATGACGAGCTCGCCGAACGTGATGCGGTCGGACGCGGCCGACTCCGCCCTGCGCAGCACGGCGCGGATGCGGGCGTCGAGCACGCGCGGCTCGACCGGCTTGACCACGTAGTCGTCGGCGCCGGCCTCGAGGCCCACCACGACGTCGAGGTCGTCGCCTCGTGCGGTGAGCAGGATGACGGGGAGCTGGTCGAGCTTGCGGACGCGGCGGCACACCTCGATGCCGTCGATGCCGGGGAGCATGACGTCGAGGATCGCGATCTCCGGGCGGCGGGCTCTGATGTGGTCGAGCGCCTCCTCACCCGTCGCGTACGACGTGACGGAGTGTCCCTGCCGGGTCAGCGCCAGCTCCAGAGCCGTGCGCACCGAGGGATCGTCTTCTACAAGGAGGATGCCAGCCACGCGCACATTATTATTCCATGTCCTGATTACCCGGGTTGTGTCACCGAACTGTGACATGTCGTAGATGAGATCCGGAAGTGCGCACGGAACGCTGTAAGCGGCTTCCCTTCCGTTACGGGCGCCTGAAGGGCAGCCACCCTTATTGTGACCAACATCACAATATTTCGGAAATCCGGAGCCAACCAGGTGGTTGGTGAAATTTACGGCAAGCAATTCCCGCGTTTCGGTTGCGGAGCACCCCCTAGGACAGGGCAAGCTCATGCATCGTGAGCCCCGGTCCGAAGCTGAGCGAGCGCCCCCCGAAGGAAGACCTTCCGCCGAGGCGCCGGCCTTCGCGCGTCACCCCCAAGCGGGTGATCATCACCGTGCTCTCGGTGGCCGTCGTCGCCGGCGGCGGCGGGTTCGTCGCCTACCGCGCCGTCGAGAACGCCAACAAGCCGCCGCAGTCCTTCACCATGGAAGACCTCGGCAAGCTGGCCAGCGGCGACCTCTACGCCCCCGACCCCGAGGCCGACCTGCTCAAGTCCGAAGCCGAGCAGGCCTACCGGGCCGACCAGCTCAAGAAGAAGCGCACCGGCGCCGAGGGCAAGGGCCTCGACTGGGTGGTGCCCAAGCGGGCGCCGGGCGGTGACGGCTTCCCCGCCGCGAACTTCCCGCCCGGCAGCAACCCCTCGCCGGGCAGCAACAAGGCCACCGCGAAGGCGATGATGGCCTCGTTCGGGTTCGGCGCCGACCAGTGGGGCTGCCTGGAGCGGCTCTGGCATAAGGAGAGCGGCTGGAACGAGCGGGCGATGAACCGCTACTCCGGCGCGTACGGCATCCCGCAGTCGCTGCCCGGCAGCAAGATGGCCAGCGCGGGCGCCGACTGGCAGGTCAACGCCGCCACCCAGATCAAGTGGGGTCTCGGCTACATCAAGGGCCGCTACGGCACGCCCTGCGGCGCCTGGGGCCACTCTCAGTCCGTGGGTTGGTATTAGCGGGTCAACTTTCCTTCTCCAATCGGCAAGCCGTCGCGCCCCATCCTGTATACGGGCGCACGCTGGGCCGCATGGGTGTGAAGGTCAGTGTGATCGTCGATGTCCTCAATCCGGGTGACACCGCCGATGCGTGCATCCGCTCCGCGATGGAGCAGACGATGCCCGCGGACGAATACGAAGTGATCTTCGTGGACGACGGGTCCACGGACGGGATCGCCGAGCGCCTCGACGCCATCGCCGCGATCAGGCAGAACGCTCGCGCGCTCCACCTGCCGCACACGGGCTCGCCCATGCGCGGACGCAACGTGGGCCTCGCCGCGGCCGCCGGCGACTACGTCTTCTTCCTCGGCCAGCACGACCGCCTGGAGCGGGACGCCCTGGCCCGCATGTACGAGCGCGCCGTGGAGAGCGACGCCGACGTGCTGGTGGGCCGCCTGGTACGCGACTGGGGCCCGCCGATGACCGCCTTCGAGCGCAGCACCTCGCGGGGGGACATCCTGCGCGACCGGCTGCTGACCGTGCTGACGCCGCAGCAGCTCTACCGGCGCGCGTTCCTGGAGGAGCACGAGCTGGGCTTCTCCGTGCCGGGCAGCCGCATGGGCGAGCAGGCGTTCGTGACGCGGGCGTACCTGCACGCCAAGGTCATCGCGGTGCTGGCCGAGCACGTCTGCTGCCATCTGGGGGAGCGGCCGCGCACCGAGGAGGACCCGAGGGCCATCGTCAAGGAGCTGCACCGGCTGCTCGACGACGTGGACATGTACCTCGGTGAGGGCCGCCAGCGCGACCGCGTCTACGCGCACTGGTTCCGCCAGGCGGTGCTGCGCCCGCTGGTCACCAGCAAGTTCGCGGACTCCTCGGTCGACCGGGGCGCGCATTTCAGGGTCGCCCAGGAGCTGACCGAGCGCCGCTTCCCCGAGCGGCTCGACCGCCACCTGCCGGTGCAGCTGCGCGTGGTGGCCGCGTACGTGCGCGCCGGCCGCCTCGACCAGATCGTGCTCATGGCGAACGCCACCAGGAAGGCGGGCCTGCGCGCCGACCTCACCGAGGTGCGCTGGGACGCCCACGTGCTGGTGCTCGGCGTGAGCGTCGAGGTGGTGACCGGCGACGGAACGCCCGACCGCTACCGGGTGGACGGCGACCGCCTGCACTGGATCCCGCCGCGCGCGCTCGACACCAAGAGGCTGCCCGACGACATCACCGACATCACCGAGGCCGTCGAGCGGGCCCGCGTCGAGCTGTACGTCCGCCACACCGAGACCGGGCTCGTGCACTTCCTGCCGCTGACCCAGGAGGTCGAGCGGATCGAGGACGGCCGCCGCAGGATGCGGGTGCGCATCAAGGGCGAGACCCGGTTGGACGTCACCCAGGCGGCCCTGGGCGAGCCGCTGCGGCCAGGACAGTGGGAGGTGCACGTCCGCATGTTCTCCGGCGCCAACCAGGCGAGGAGCCGCGTCAGCCGCCCCGAGGGGCCGCTCAACTGCCTGGGCGTGCTGGCCCAGCGGCCCAGGATGCGGCTGGTGGTGCCGTGCTGGAGCGACCAGGGCGAGCTGGGCCTGGCCGTCGAGCCGCGCTCGTTCTCGGAGTCGATCGCGCTGGTCTCGCCGGGCGTGGAGGTCAGGCACATCGGCGGGCACGCGTACGTGGTGCTGCCGGTGCCGTACGTGCCGCCGAGCGGCGGGCCGCCCCTGGAGCTGGTGATGCGCGGCACCGGCAAGCGGGCCCGCGAGGTGTGCGCGCCCGCCCTGGTCGAGGCCGGGGTGCCGGGCAGGATCGCGGGCCAGCTCGTCGCCAAGGTGCCGGTCAAGCGGCTGCTGCCGGGCGTCGAGCACCTCGGGCCAGGCGCCTGGATGTGCTCGCTGCGCTCGTCCGAGGAGGAGGTCGGGCTGCGCTTCGCGCTGGAGATGCGCCGCGGCAGGATCGAGGCCAGGCCGGCCGCCGCCGCGGACCCCGAGCACTCGCCCATGGGCCGCGACACGGCGCTGCACCGGCTCGGCAGGAGACTGCCCGGCGCGCGGCACATCGTGCGCCTGGCGCGCGCGGGCGGCCATCGCTACCTCAAGGACTGACCCAGCGCTCCAGCTCGCCGAAGGCGTTCCTGAAGGCCGGCAGGATGGGCTTGAGCCGGTCGGGGTAGACGTCGACGAGGCTGTCGAGGTGGTTGCCGCCCTCGATGCGGTGATAGCGGAAGGGGCGGTGCGGGCCGACCATCTTCGCGTAGACGTCGGAGTCGCGCGTGATGGGCAGCAGCGTGTCCAGCGTGCCGTGCAGCGTGATCAGCGGCTTGGTGATGCGGCCGGTCAGCCCGATCTTCGCCATGGCCGCGTACGGCCGGCGCGCGTCGTAGTCGTAGTCGGCCGGCGCGCCCGTGTACGCCGGGTCCAGCTCCTTCTGGTAGAGCTCCTGGGTCAGCTCCCAGTAGTAGTCCCGGTGGAACGGCCACAGGAACTCCGACCCGGCCGCGAACCCGGCCGCCCGCACCCCCTGCTCGTCCGGATACGCCTTGAGCGCCTGCGGCAGGAAGTTCAGCAGGTCGTCGCCCTTGACCCGCCAGAGCGTGCCCTCCCAGTCGATGCCGCCGTCGTAGAGCCGGCCGCGGTTCTCCAGCTGCCACCTGACGAGGTAGCCGCCGTTGGAGATGCCGGCCGCGAACGTGCGCTTGGCCGACCGGCCGTAGTGCCGCTTGACGACGGCCTTGGCGGCCACCGTGAGCTGGGTGAGCCGGTCGTTCCACTCGGCGATGGCGTCGCCTGGGCGGCGGCCGTCGAGGTGGAAGTCCACGCCCACGTTGCCCTTGTCGGTGGCGGCGAACGCGTAGCCCTTCGACAGCACCCAGTCGGAGATCGTGTAGTCGTTGGCGTACTGCTCCCTGTTGCCCGGCGTGCCGCTGACCACGAGACCGCCGTTCCACGTCTTCGGCAGCCTGATGACGAACTGGGAGTCGTGGTTCCAGCCGTGCGTGGCGTTGCCGGTGGAGGTGTCGGGGAAGTAGCCGTCGATCTGCGTGCCCGGCACGCCGGTGGGGTTGACGGTGGCGGCCGAGTGCAGGCCCGCCCAGTCGGCGGGGTCGGTGTGGCCGCTCGCGACCGTGCCCGCCGTGGTCAGGTCGGCCAGCACGGCGACCTCGACGTGTTCCGCGCCGGGCACGGTGAGCTTCGGCACCGGGGTGAGCAGGCTCGCGACCAGGGTGAGCGCGACGAACATCTACGCCTCCCCGAGGTGCTCGGCCAGCACGCGGCGGAAGTCCTCAGGACGTTCGATGTGCGGGCTGTGGCCGCAGTCGTCCAGCACGACCTCGCGGTGGTCGCCGTAGCGCTCCAGCACCGCCCGCATCTGCGTCACCATGGGCTGCGCGGGCGTGCCCGGCGAGCCGGGCACCGCGCCGATCGCGCCCAGGTGGGCGAGGTCGAGCAGCGAGGTGTCGGAGACGATCACGTCGTCGGCGCCCCTGATCCACAGGATCGGCGGCTTCGGGTCGATCTCGTGCAGGTCGTCCAGGCGGAAGTGGACGGGGGAGATGGCGTTCAGCACGCCGGTCTTGCCCGGAGCGACGCCCGGCCAGGCGTCGGAGGCGACCGCGTCGCCCGGGTAGTGCGACTCGCCGACCCGGGTGGTCAGCATCGAGCGCAGGTAGAAGTCCTCGTCGGGGACCGGGTTCTTGACGTACGTGGTCCTGAAGACGTTGCGCGGCGACGTCGGCGACTCCTCCGACAGGTCGCCGGCCCTGAGCCTGGCCACGAAGTCGGGGTTGGCCGCGCCCGCGCCGGAGCCGGTGCCGTCCTGGTGCGTCAGACGGCCCTCAGGGCCCTCCGTGCCGCCCCAGCCGTACGGGGAGACCGGGTTGACCAGCGTGACGCTCCCGACCAGTGCCGGGCGGTCGCGCAGGAGCTGCAGCACCACGCCGCCGCCCAGGCTCCAGCCGACCAGGTGGACGCCGCCGAGGTCGAGCGCCTCGATCAGCTCGACGAGGTCGTCGGAGTAGTCGCGCAGGCCCCTGGTGGCGTCCACCGGCGAGGGGTCGCTGTCGCCGAAGCCGCGCAGGTCCACCGCGAGCGGCCGGAAGCCCTCGGGCAGCGCCGTCAGCGTGTCGCGCCAGAACGCCGACGAGGAGACGTTGCCGTGCACGAACAGCACCGGCGTGCCGGTGTCCCTGCCCTCGACGGTCATGACGTGCTGGGTGAGCCTGGATGTGGTGACCTTCATCGAAGACCTCCGAGGAAACCCCCGCCTTCAGGCGAGGGAGGAATCGGACCCCTGCGAAGCAGGACAGGGGCAAGCGTTTCGCCGCCAGGCAAAACGCAGTTTCGAACAAACACACGATTCTTGGCTGATCGTTCGGTACGCTGCGAGGTGTGGCGCAGGTCGTGAAGCGGGCCTACAAGTACCGCTTCTATCCGACGTCCGGGCAGGCCGAGGAGCTCGCCCGGACGTTCGGCTGCGTCCGCCTCGTCTACAACAAGGCCCTGCAAGAGCGCACCCGTGTCTACGCGCTGGAAGGTCGCAGGGTCTCCTACGTGGAGTCCTCGGCGCAGCTGACGGAGTGGAAACGCAGCGGCGAGTTCGACTTCCTGTCCGAGGTGTCCTCGGTCCCCCTTCAGCAGGCATTGCGCCACCTTCAGGCGGCCTTCGCGAACTTCTTCGCCAAGCGGGCCGGGTATCCGGCGTTCAAGTCCCGCAAGAGGTCGCGGGCCTCGGCCGAGTACACGCGATCGGCGTTCCGCTGGCGCGGCGGCGCACTGACGCTGGCGAAGATGGACGCCCCGCTCGACATCCGCTGGTCGCGCCCGCTTCCCGAGGGGGCGGAGCCGAGCACGGTGACCGTGTCCCGCGACGCGGCTGGGCGCTGGTTCGTGTCGATCCTGGTGGAGGAGGAGATCGTCCCGCTTGCGCCGGTGGAGCGGTCGGTGGGGGTCGACGCGGGGGTCACGGCCCTGGTGACGCTGTCGTCCGGCGAGAAGATCGTCAACCCCCGGCACGAGCGTCGCGACCGCCGCACACTGGCCAAGGCCCAGCGGAACCTCGCCCGCAAGGAGGAGGGGTCGAACAACCGGGCCAAGGCCCGCCTGAAGGTGGCGCGGGTGCACGCCCGCATCGCCGATCGCAGGAGGGACTTCCTGCACAAGGTGACCACTCGGCTCGTCCGTGAGAACCAAACGGTCGTGATCGAGGACCTGAACGTTCGCAACATGGTCCGCAACCGCCGCCTGGCTCGCGCCATCTCGGACGCGAGCTGGCGCGAGCTGCGGTCGATGCTGGAGTACAAGGCCGCCTGGTACGGGCGCACCCTGATGGCGGTGGACCGCTGGTTCCCCTCCTCCAAGCTGTGCTCGTCCTGCGGCGCATTGCGGGAGAAGATGCCGCTGACCATCCGCGCATGGGTATGCGCCTGCGGCGCGGTCCACGACCGGGACGTCAACGCGGCCAAGAATGTGCTCGCCGCCGGGCTGGCGGAGAGCTGAAACGCCTGTGGAGCTGGTGTAAGACCTCAACGAGAGTCCTCTCGGGCGGGCAATCGGCGGTGAAGCAGGAAGGCCCACGGGCGACCGTGGGACTCCCCCTCCTTAGGAGGGGGGAATGTCAACGCGTGGTCGTCCTTTCCGCGAGGTCGCTGCCCTGAGTTTCGCGCGCCGCGTACACGGCGGCCAGCGTGAGCACCGCCGCGAGCGCGAGGTAGATGGAGATCGGCACGCTGCTGGCGTACTCGCGCAGCAGGGCCACCGCGATGATCGGGGCGAGGGCGCCCGCCACGATGGCCGACAGCTGCGCGCCGATCGAGACGCCGGTGTAGCGGGTCCTGGTGCCGAACAACTCGGAGAAGAAGGCGGCCTGCGGGCCGTACATCATGCCGTGGAAGAGCAGGCCGACGGTGACCGCCAGCGTGATCGCGAAGAAGTTGCCGGTGCCCACCAGCGGGAAGAACGCGAAGATCCACACGCCGATCCCCGCCGCGCCCGCGAGGTAGATCGGGCGGCGGCCCACCCGGTCCGACAGGGCGCCCCACATCGGGATCGTCACGAAGTGGATGGCGGAGGAGACGAGCACCGCGTTCAGCACGGTCGAGTTGTCGATGCCGCTCTGCGTGGCGTACGTGATGACGAAGACGGTCAGCAGGTAGAAGGAGATGTTCTCGGCGAGCCGGGCGCCGATCGCCACCACCACGTCCTTGCTGTGATGGCGCAGCACTCCGACGATGGGCGCGCGCGGCTCCGGCGGCGCCGCCTGGAACACCGGCGACTCGGTGATCGTCAGCCGGATCCACAGGCCGATCAGCACCAGCACCCCCGACAGCAGGAACGGCACCCGCCACCCCCACGACAGGAACGCCTCGTCCGACTGCCAGGCGGCCAGGGCCGCCAGCACGCCGGTGGCCAGCAGGTTGCCGCCCGGCGCGCCCGCCTGCGGCCAGGAGGCCCAGAAGCCGCGCCGCGCCGTGTCGCCGTGCTCGGAGACGATCAGCACCGCGCCGCCCCACTCCCCGCCGAGCGCGAAGCCCTGCACGAGCCGCAGCGCCGTCAGCACCAGCGCGGCGGCCGGCCCGAGCGTCTCGTACGTCGGCAGGCAGCCGATCAGGAACGTCGCCGTGCCCATCATCAGCAGGCTGACGACCAGCAGCGTCTTGCGGCCGATCCGGTCGCCGAAGTGGCCGAAGACCAGACCGCCGAGTGGCCGGGCGACGAAGCCGACCGCGTAGGTGAGGAACGACAGCAGCGTGCCGGTCAGCGGGTCGGAGTCGGGGAAGAAGAGCTTGTTGAACACCAGGGCGGCTGCCGAGCCGTACAGGAAGAAGTCGTACCACTCGATGGTGGTGCCGATCAGGCTCGCGGCGACGATCTTCTTGATGGAAGTGGCCATGCCGGTCACCGTAGGGTGTGACCGGAGTCACTCATATGGTGCGGGAGCCCACAGTCTTCCGCTCAGCTGTGTGGGTCGTCGGTGCGGCCCAGCCGGTGCAGGCGCAGCGCGAGCTGGATCTCCAGGGCCCGCTCGGGGTCCGTCCAGCCGTCGCCGAGCAGCTTGGCGACGCGGTCGAGCCGCTGCGTGACGGTGTTGACGTGGATGTGCAGCGCCTCGGCCGTCCGCGACGGCGAGCCGCCCGTCCCGAAGTACGCGCTCAGCGTGTCGGCCAGCGCGGTGCCCCGGCGCGCGTCGTAGTCGATGAGCGGGCCGAGCACCCGGGTGACGAAGCCGCGTACGTCGCGGCCGTCGCCCATGAGCAGCCCCACGAAGCCCAGCTCGACCGCGCCCGCCCCGTCGCCCGCGCGGCCGAGCGCGATCAGCGCGTCCGCGCACCTGCGCGCCTCCTGGTAGGCCGCCGCGACCTCGTGCGCGCCGGCCTGCTGCCGGGAGCCCGCCCATGAGCCGCCCACCCGGGCCGCGCCCGCCGTCGCCGCGCTGTGCAGCGAGGCCGTCAGCTCCGCCGCCACCCGCCGGGCCACGCCGCCCGCGTCGTCGCCGGGCAGCAGCAGCACCACCTCGTCGCCGCGGCCCGCGGCCAGCCCGTGGCGTACGGCGGCCTGCGAGGACGCCCAGAACGCGGCACGCTCGCGCTGACCCCCGTGCTTGACCACCACCACGACGTGCGGCGCGCCCAGGTCCATGCCCAGCCTGCGGGCACGGTCGGACAGGCCGGGCGACTCGGGCCGGGAGATCAGGTCGTCGAGCAGCTCGCCCCTGACCCGGCCCTCGGCCTCCGCCACACTCCTGCGGAACAGCAGCAGCAGCGCGCACACCAGCGCCGCCCGCTCCAGGATCCGCTCGTCGGCGTCGTCGCTGCGCAGGATCAGCGTGCACAGCGGCTCGCCGCCGACGTCCACGGAGGCGATCAGCAGGTCGCCCCTGCGCACCGTACGCCCCAGCGCCCGCGACGCCTGCGCCGCCTCGAACACCCCCGCGTCCAGCTCGCCCACGTCACCGCTGATCGCCCTGCCCAGGTCGTCGAGCACCGCCAGCGACCCGCCCAGCACGTCGGTCACCACGGCCGCCACGTCCTCGATGCCGCCGCCGCGCAGCACCAGCGAGGTCATGCGGTCGTGCGCCAGCGCGGCCCGCTCGACCGCCTCGCCGTGCTCCCTGGCCGTCCTGTGCGCCTGGGACAGCTCCTCCAGCGCGTTCCTGGTCTCCTGCAGCAGCCTGGCGTTGTCGATCGCCACCGCGGCGTGCGCCGCCAGGCTCGCCAGCAGCGACACCTCCTCCTGGTGGAACGGCCGCGCGCTGCGGTTTGCCGCCATCAGCACGCCGATCACCCGCTGGCCGAGCCGCAGCGGCACGCCCAGGATCGCGACCAGACCCTCCTCGGTGACCGCCTCGTCGATGTGCTCCTTGTGCCGGAAGCGGGCGTCGGCGAAGTAGTCGGCCGTCGCGTACGGCGTCGCCGTCTGCGCCACCAGCCCGCCCAGCCCGTGCCCCATCGCCAGCCGCAGCGCACGGAACTTCGCCGAGATCGACCCGTCGGTGACCCGCATGTACGTGTCGCCGCGCTCGGGGTCGTGCAGCGTCATGTACGCGATGTCGGTCGCCAGCAGTTGCCTGGCCCGGTGCACGATGGCCTCCAGCACCGCGTCGAGGTCGCGCAGCGCGGCGAGGTCGCCGGCGGTGTCGTACAGGGCCGACAGCTCCGCCTCGCGCCGCGCCCGCCGCTTGAGCAGGTCGCGTACCTTCAGCGCCTCGACCTTGGCCTGCTCCAGCTCCTCGATCGCCGCCGGGTCAGCGCCCGCCGCCCGCGCCTGGATGATCGGCCCCTCGAACTCGACCGCCGACGCCTCCCTGGCCAGCAGCTCGAGAAACCGCCTGACCACTACCGCGCCGTCCAGCCGCCGTCCACGGGCAGTGACACGCCCGTGATGAACGACCCGCCCGGACCGCACAGGTAGGCGACCATGTCGGCCACCTCCTCCGGCTCGATCAGCCGCTTGATCGCGGCCGGTGCGAGCATGATGTCCGTCACGACCTGCTCGGGGTCGATGCCGTGCACCCGCGCCTGGTCGGCGATCTGCGCCTCGACCAGCCCGGTCCGCACGTACGCGGGGCAGACGCACACCGAGGTCACCCCGTGGGGCGCCCCTTCGAGCGCCACCACCTTGGAGAACCCCTCCAGCGCGTGCTTGGCCGTCGTATAAGCCGACTTGTACGGCGAGGCCCGCAGCCCGTGCACCGACGAGATGTTCACGAACCGGCCCCAGCCCCTGGCGTACATGCCGGGCAGCACCTTTCGCGCGATGAGGAACGGCGCCTCCACCATCACCTTGAGCATCGTGGCGAACACCTCCGGCGGGAACTCCTCGATCGGCGCCACGTGCTGGAAGCCCGCGTTGTTCACCACGATGTCCACCGGCTCGCCGGGCAGCGCCGCCACGAAGCCGGGATCGCTCAGGTCGGCCACCACGGCCGTGCCGCCCACCTCGCCCGCCACCCTCTCGGCGGACTCGGCCCGCACGTCCACGACCAGCACCCTGGCCCCCGCCGCGGCCAGACGCCGGGCGCAGGCCGCCCCGATGCCGCCGCCGGCGCCCGTCACCAGCGCCGTCCGCCCCGTCAGCTCCTTCGCCATACCTCGCACCCTAGGCGCTCGACCCCCGCGGGCAGCATGGGGCCGAGCGACATAGATGCGCGGCGTCCTATGTGGATCAGCGGCGTCTGCTATGTTGGGAGGCATGATCGCGTATTTGTCCCAGTGGTGGTCCGCCTCCTAGGCGGTCCTCCCGGCGCGATACGCACACGGCCGCCTCGACGAGGCGGCCGTCACCGTGTGGTGGGTGTCCCCCCGTCGAGCACAGACGAGAAGGGGAACCCATGACCTCCACCTGGCCGCAGCTCCTCACCACGCTGCTCGACGGCGTGTCGCTCACCTCCCGCCAGGCCGCGTGGGCGATGGACCAGATCATGTCAGGGCGCGCCACCGACGCCCAGATCGCCGCGTTCGCCGTCGCGCTGCGCGCCAAGGGCGAGAGCGTCGCCGAGGTGTCGGGCCTGGCCGACGGCATGCTGGCCAGGTCGGCGGCCATCCGGGTGCCCGGCGACCCCGTCGACCTGGTCGGCACCGGCGGTGACCGCGCGGGCACCGTGAACATCTCCACCATGGCCGCCGTCGTGGCCGCCGCCGCCGGCGCCAAGGTGGTCAAGCACGGCGGCCGCGCCGCCTCCTCCATGGCCGGCTCCGCCGACGTGCTGGAGGCGCTGGGCGTGGTCGTCGACCTGCCGCCCGCCGCCGTCGTACGGGTGGTGGAGGAGACCGGCATCACGTTCTGCTTCGCGCCCGCCTTCAACCCGGCGCTCAAACGCACCTCGGCGCCGCGCCGCGAGCTGGGCGTGCCGACCGTCTTCAACTTCCTGGCCCCGCTCACCAACCCCGCGCTGCCGCCCGCCCAGGCCGTCGGCGTCTACCATCCGTCGATGGCGCCCGTGATCGCGGGCGTGCTGGCCGAGCGCGGCTGCTCCGCGCTCGTCTTCCGGGGCGACGACGGGCTCGACGAGCTGACCACCTGCGGCCCCTCCACGATCTGGCTGGTACGCCGCGGCGCGGTCACCCGCACGACCTTCGACCCGCTCGACTTGTCGATCGCCCGGGCGCGCCCCGACGACCTGCGCGGTGGCGACGCCCGGCACAACGCCGAGGTCGCCCGCGCGGTGCTCGCCGGCGAGCCGGGGCCCGTGCGCGACGTCGTCCTGCTGAACGCCGCCGCCGCGCTGGTGGCCGCCGACGGCACGCCGCCCGCCGCCGAGCTGACGCCCGCGCTGGCCGCCGCCGTCAAGCGGGCCGCCGACGCGGTCGATTCCGGCGCGGCGCTGTCGCTGCTCACCCGCTGGGCGCACGCCACCCAGGAGGCCGCCGCCCGGCTGCGGCCCGTCAGCTCCGGCTGAGCGTCACGGCCTGGTCATCGACAGGACGTCGAGGGCCGCGTCGAGCTGCTCCTCGGTCAGCGTGCCGGCGGCGACGTGGCCGCGCTCGATGACGACCTCCCTGATCGTCCTGCGCTCCGCCAGGGCCTGCTTGGCGATCTTCGCGGCCTCCTCGTAGCCGACGTAGCGGTTCAGCGGGGTCACGATGGACGGGGACGACTCCGCGTACTCACGGAGCCGGTCCACGTTCGCCGTGATCCCGGCGACGCAGCGGTCGGCGAGCAGCCGCGACACGTTCGCCAGCAGCTTGATCGACTCCAGGATGTTGCGCGCGATCACCGGCAGCTGCACGTTCAGCTCGAAGGCGCCCGACGCGCCCGCGAACGTGATCGCCGCGTCGTTGCCGATCACCTGGGCCGCGACCATCGCCGTGGCCTCGGGGATCACCGGGTTGACCTTGCCCGGCATGATCGACGAGCCGGGCTGCAGGTCGGGCAGGTTGATCTCGCCCAGCCCCGCCCGCGGCCCCGAGCCCATCCAGCGCAGGTCGTTGGCGATCTTGGTGAGCGACACCGCCACCACCTTGAGCTGTCCCGACAGCTCCACGATCGAGTCCTGCGCGCCCTGCGCCTCGAAGTGGTCGCGCGCCTCCAGGAACGGGATGCCCGTCGCCTCGCGCAGTTTCGCGATCGCCCGCTGCGCGAACCCCTGCGGCGTGTTGATGCCCGTGCCCACCGCCGTGCCGCCCAGCGGCAGCTCCAGGACGTGCTCCAGCGCCGCCGTCACCCGCACCACCGCGTGCTCAAGCTGCGTGGCGTACCCGCCGAACTCCTGGCCCAGCGTCACCGGCGTGGCGTCCATGAGGTGCGTACGGCCCGACTTCACCACCCCGTCGAACTCCACCGCCTTCTCCCTGAGCGCCTCCGCCAGATGGCGCAGCGAGGGCAGCAGGTGGTACGTCACCTCCGTGGCCGCCGCCACGTGGATCGACGTCGGGAACACGTCGTTGGACGACTGCGAGGCGTTCACGTGGTCGTTCGCGTGCACCGGGCGGCCCAGCCGCTCCTCGGCCAGCATCGCGATCACCTCGTTGGCGTTCATGTTGGACGAGGTGCCCGAGCCGGTCTGGAAGACGTCGATCGGGAACTGGGCGTCGTGCTCGTTCTCCGCCACGTCCGCCGCGGCCTGGGCGATGGCCTCCGCCATGTCCTTCTCGATCACGCCCAGCTCGCCGTTGACCTCCGCCGCCACCGCCTTGACCAGGCCGAGCGCCGCGATGTGGGACGGCTCCAGCGTCCGCCCCGAGATCGGGAAGTTCTCTACGGCCCGCTGCGTCTGCGCCCGCCACTTGGCGCCGGACGGCACGCGCACCTCACCCATGGAGTCATGTTCGATCCTGAACTCACTCATGCCGTCCAGTCTTACCCACCGCGTAGCTCTCCCCCTGAACCCCACCGGCGTTTCCCGGGGAGGCGTGGGTGCTCTGGAGCGGGTCAGCTGGAGAAGAGGGCCACGATGAGGACGGCGATCACCACGGCGGCCGCGGCGGCCACCGCCATCAGGACCAGCATGCCGTTGCGGTTGCCGGCCGGTTGCTTCTCCTCCGGGCCGGCGATCGCGAACAGGTCCGTGCCGAGGCCGTGGCTCTCGCTGATGCCCTGCTGCGGCCCGACCGGCTGCGGCTGGCCCGGCTGCTGGCCCGGCTGGGGCGGGGGCACCGGGTAGACCTGCTGGCCCGGTGGGTTCTTGGGCGGGGTCGGGATGCGAGTGGTGACCACCGCACCCTCGTCGCCACCCTGAGGTGGCCGGCCGCCCGCGCCCTGGTCAGGAGCCGACGGGAAGGGGCCCTTGGGGCGCGAGATGCTGACCGTCCGCTCGGGGTCGTAGTCGTCGCCCCCTCCGCCCGCACCGCCACGCGGCCCACCCTGAGGCGCGCCGGGCCCACCCTGGGCGAACCCGTGCGGCCCGGTGGGCGCCTGAGCGCTGCCCTGGGCGGTCCCGTGCGGTCCAGTGGGTGCCTGACGGCCGCTCTGGGCGGTCCCGTGCGGCCCGGTGGGAGCTTGAGGGCCGGTGGGAGCTTGAGGGCCGCTCTGGGCACCGCCGCGCGGCCCGCCTTGGGGGCTTCCTTGGGGGCCTCCGTGCGGGCCATTGCCCGGCGCGCTTCCGTAGGGCCCGCTGCCCGCGCCGCCCGGCGTGTTGCCGTGCGGGCCGTTTCCCGGCCGGCCCGGTGCCGTCCCGGGAGCGCCGCCCGGGGCCGGGGAGGCGAAAGCCTGCTGCTGGCCCGGTGGGGGATAGCTGGGAGGGGTGACCTGGGGCATGGTCGGCGAGTTCGCACCCCGCGCGCCGCCCTGCGGCCCTGAAGCAGCATGCGGACCCGTGGCACCCCGAGACCCGGGAGCCCCCTGCGGGCCCGTGGGTCCGTGCGGGCCTGATCCGGAAGCACCCTGTGGGCCCGTGGCACTGTGGGGGCCTGATGCCGGGTGCGCACCCGACGCGGGGCCACGGCCGCCGGCAGCAGCGGCCGGTCGCCGGCCAGGCCCCGTGGGAGCCTGCCCGCCACCCGGGCCGCCCTGCCTACCAGGGCCACCCTGTCCACCGGCGCCTTGACCGCCGGGACCGCCTTGACCGCCGGGAGCGCCGGGCATGCCGGGGCCCTGCGCGCCCGGTCCGCCGGGGCTGACCGGCATCCCCGGGCGCTGCCCACCTGGGCCGCCCGGCCTGCCCTGGCCGCCCTGCGCACCCGGTCCTCCCGGCCTGCCCTGGCTGCCCTGGCCGCTCGGTCCGCCCTGGCCGCCCTGTGCGCCTGGGCCCTGGCCTGCTGCGCCGGGGTGTTGGGAGCCGCGTCCCTGGGGTTGGGAGGTTTTGGACTGGGGGGCGAACGGGTCGGGCAAAGCGGCCTCCTGCGCCTTAAGAGCCTCGGCCGTCAGCGCCGGCATCTCGCTCGTGGGGGTGTCGGCGACCATGCGCAGCAGGGTCTCCGCTTTGGCGGCGCCGAGGCGCTGCCGGTAGTCCTTGTTGAGCAGCCCGTTCAGCACCGGACGCAGCCGCCCCGCCTGGGTGGGCGGGTCGGCGTTCTCGGTGAGCAGCGCGGCCAGCGTCTCGGCGATCGTGGACCGCTCGTACGCGGGCCGCCCCTCGACGGCGAAGTACAGCGTCGCCCCGAGCGACCAGATGTCGGACTCGGGCCCGGTGTACTCGCCACGGGCCCGCTCGGGAGCGGTGTAGCCGGGGGAGCCGATGACCATGCCGGTCTTGGTGAGCCGCGAGTCGCCCTCGGCCTTGGCGATGCCGAAGTCGGTGAGCACGACGCGCCCGCTCTCGGTGATGAGCACGTTGGCCGGTTTGACGTCGCGGTGGGTGATGCCCTGGGCGTGCGCGGCGCGGAGGGCGCCGAGCAGGTCGACGCCGATCTCCGCGACGAGCCGCGGCGGCAGCGGCCCCTCCTCCTCGATCACCTGCTCAAGGGAGCGGGCCTCGATGAGCTCCATGATGATCCACGGGCTGTTGTCCTGGATGAGGACGTCGTGGATGGAGGCCACGGACGGATGGTTGATCCGCGAGGCGATACGTCCTTCGCGGACCATGCGCTCGCGCAGCTCGGCCCGCTGTTCCTCGGTGAGCCCGGGGTCCTGGCGGATTTCCTTGACCGCCACCTCGCGCCCGAGCGCGCGGTCGCGGGCGCGCCACACGGTTCCCATCGTGCCCCGGCCGAGCGGGGCGATGAGCTCGTAGCGCTCCGCGAGCAGGCGTGTCTGCTGTTCCGGCATGAGAAGAAGATATCGATTCTCGCTTGGGAAGTGCTTTACCCTCGCTTGCGAAGTTCTCTTGGCCAGAACCGCCGAGGAAGGAACAACTTTATCACCGTCGCTTTGAATCGGGCATAAGCGGACGGCGTGGGCCGCTGTTCGACACGCCTCCTGTGGACGCCTTCGCCGGATTTACGTTCGAGTCTGGGCGAGGGCACGGTGAACGGCGCGGCGGGCGGGTCGGCCCTGTGCATCCCCCGGTGCGAGGGCCGGCGTACGAAAGAGGGCTGTGGGTTCGACGCCGGGGGCCTGCCAGTGGCTTTACCTGCGTTTTTGGCGTCGCTTTTACGCGGCGGCAGCGGCTCCTCCGCCGAGCCGCCCGCGGCCACCCTGGCCAGCATGAGCGAGGCGCGTACGGAATCGAGCCTGGTCGCGGGGTCGATCCTGAGCAGCGCGTCGAGCACGGGCGCGAGCGGCCCCGCCTTGGTCATGGGGATCGGCTCGCCGCTGGTGAGCGCGGCCAGGGCGGCGGCGGCCGTACGCCTGCCGCTCAGGCCCCTGCCCTCGACGGCGGTGTAGAGGGTCGCGCCGAGCGACCACAGATCGCCGGCGGGGCTGGCCTTGGAGCCGAGCACCCGCTCTGGAGCGATGTATCCGGCGGAGCCCAGAACGATGCCCGCCTGGGTGATGGAGACGTCACCTTCGAGTGCGGCGAGGCCGAAGTCGGTCAGGACCGCGCGGTCCTCCGTCACCAGCACGTTGCTCGGCTTGACGTCGCGGTGCAGGATGCCCTTCGCGTGCACGGCGCGCAGCGCGCCGAGGATCTGCCGGCCGATCTCGGCCACTTTGCGGGGGTGGAGCGGTCCCTCTTCCTTGATGAGCTGCTCAAGGGACCTCGCGTGGAGCAGCTCCATCACGATCCACGGCCGGTCGTCCTCGGTGACGACGTCGAAGACGGTGATGACGGACGGGTGCGCGACCATCGCGGTGGCCCGGCCCTCGCGTTCGGTGCGCGCGCACAGCTCGGCGCGCAGCTCCTCGTCGAGAACGGTGGGCAGCCGCACCTCCTTGACCGCCACGTCACGGTCGAGCAGCTCGTCATGCGCCCGCCAAACGGTGCCCATGCCGCCACGACCAACCGGCTCAAGAAGCCGATAGCGCGCGGCGAGGAGGTAACCGGAAGGCGCACGCATGGCAGGCAGCTTACCTATTTGTGTAAACCGACCAGTAGAGGCAGGGCCGATTAATTGTTGCGAACTTAAGTCAACCCGTATGACTTGTGACGTCAGCAAACCCCCTGGTCACATGCGTGCGCCGGGGGCTCGCGGTGCTCGCGCCCCGTCTCCGGTAGCCCAGCGTACGCGATCACCTGCGGTTCGTCGCAACCCCTGCCCCGAGTGGCAGAGCGTTTTCGCAGGTCATGCGCCGTATGTGCCGATCGGCACAACATTCGGCGGATTGGTTGTGCATGATGCCTGGTAGGGGACTACCAGTAGTACGGCAGGCTGGCTGACAGGAACCACGGGGGTGCCGTCAGCGAGTTGAAAGGGTGCCGTAAGAGGACGGAGGCACGGTGAAGGCGTAGAAACCCGGCGAAGCGCCCGGCGAACTCGCGGCGAACTCACCGGAAACTGTCGGTCCCCGACGTCAGACTGAAGTCCCATCCACCGAAGACAGACCGCCGAAGGATGTGAGGGAGATGCGCCAGACGCAGGTGCGCCGCCGGCCGAGGAAGCCGGTCAAGGTGGCGCTCGACCTCCGCACTCCGTCAGGGCGCCATCTGCCCTTCTGACCACCAGCTACCAGGAGCGCCATCTGAGAGGTGCGCGATGTGCAGTCACTACCCCGTTTGCCCGAGTGCCGACTCTCCCGACCGTGAGCGGTCGCACGTGATCGCCTCCCACCCCGACCAGGGGTGGAGCCTGCTCTGCAACGGCGTCGTGCTGTTCGACGACACCGGCCTGCTGCTGCCCGACGGCACCGTCGTGGCCCCGCACCGCGCGCCGCTGGCCGCCTGAGCTCCTGACCGCCGCGCCGCCAGGGCACAGGAGCCCCAGCGGCGGCGGTGACCCGTCCGATGAGGAGCCTCAGCGGCGGCCGATGCTCAGCACGGGGCCCGTCTTGTCGGTGAAGAAGTCCTCACCCTTGTCGTCCACGACGATGAACGCGGGGAAGTCGACGACCTCGATCTTCCACACCGCCTCCATGCCGAGCTCCGGATATTCCAGCACTTCGACCTTCTTGATGCAGTCCTGCGCCAGCCGGGCCGCGGGGCCGCCGATCGAGCCGAGGTAGAAGCCGCCGTACTTCTGGCACGCCTCGGTGACCTGCTTCGAGCGGTTGCCCTTGGCCAGCATCACCATGGAGCCGCCGGCCGCCTGGAAGCGCTCGACGTAGGAGTCCATGCGCCCGGCCGTGGTCGGGCCGAACGAGCCGGAGGCGTAGCCCTCGGGGGTCTTGGCCGGTCCGGCGTAGTAGACCGCGTGGTCCTTGAGGTACTGCGGCATCTCGCCGCCGTCGTCGAGCAGCTCCGCGATCTTGGCGTGTGCGATGTCGCGGGCCACGACCAGCGGGCCGGTGAGCGACAGGCGGGTCTTGACCGGGTATTTCGACAGCTCGGCCAGGATCTCGGGCATCGGCCGGTTGAGGTCGATCTGTACGACGTCGTCGGAGAGGTGCTCGTCGGTGGTGTCGGGCAGGAAGCGGGCCGGGTCGGTCTCCAGCCGCTC
This sequence comes from Nonomuraea salmonea, assembly GCF_042428605.1. Classification (NCBI taxonomy): domain Bacteria; kingdom Bacillati; phylum Actinomycetota; class Actinomycetes; order Streptosporangiales; family Streptosporangiaceae; genus Nonomuraea; species Nonomuraea salmonea. The sequence goes on along the minus strand of NZ_JBHMCF010000012.1, from coordinate 168,584 downwards.
CAGGAAGACGCCCTCCGGCGTGATCTTGGCCAGCGCCTGGCGGTCGGCCGAGCAGGAGACCGCGATGGCCACCGGGCAGGACGCGCCGTGGCGGGGCAGGCGGATCACGCGGACGTCGTGGCAGAAGTATTTGCCGCCGAACTGCGCGCCGATGCCCAGCTTCTGGGTCAGCTCGAAGACCTTGGCCTCCATCTCCAGGTCACGGAACCCGTGGCCGGACGGCGAGCCCTCGGTGGGGATGGAGTCGAGGTAGCGGGCGCTGGCGTACTTGGCGGTCTTCAGCGCGTACTCGGCGGAGGTGCCGCCCACGACGACGGCCAGGTGGTACGGCGGGCAGGCCGCCGTGCCGAGCGACCTGATCTTCTCCTCCAGGAAGGCCATCATGCGCTTCTCGTTGAGCACGGCCTTGGTCTCCTGGTACAGGAACGACTTGTTGGCCGAGCCGCCGCCCTTGGCCATGAACAGCAGCTTGTACTCGTCGGGGTGCCCGTGGGGGTCCTCGGCGTAGAGCTCGACCTGGGCGGGCAGGTTGCTGCCGGTGTTCTTCTCCTCCCACATGGTGATCGGGGCCATCTGGGAGTAGCGCAGGTTGAGCTTGGTGTAGGCGTCGTACACGCCGCGCGAGATGTGCTCGGCGTCGCGCCCGTCGGTCAGCACGTGGCGGCCGCGCTTGCCCATGACGATGGCGGTGCCGGTGTCCTGGCACATCGGCAGCACGCCGCCGGCCGAGATGGAGGCGTTCTTCAGCAGGTCGAGGGCGACGAAGCGGTCGTTGCCGCTGGACTCGGGGTCATCGACGATCTTCCTGAGCTGGGCGAGGTGCGAGGCGCGCAGGAAGTGGGAGATGTCGTGGACGGCCGCCTCGGTCAGCAGGCGCAGCGCCTCCGGCGACACTTCGAGGAACGTACGCCCGGCCGCTTCGACCTTCCGCACCCCCTCCGAGGTGATCAGCCGGTATTCGGTGTCGTCGGCTCCAAGCGGAAGCAGGTCGGTGTAGTCGAACTCGCCCATGTCCATCCTTTCGGTCGCTCCAAGAGATTACGCGCCCTTGAAGCGGACCAGGGACCGGCTCAGGCCTCCGACGGCCGGACGGCGGGCTCGGGGCCGCCGGTGCGCGCCGCGGTCAGGCCCACCATGATGCCGATGATCACCAGCCCGGCCCCGACCAGGTCGTACGCGGTCGGCGTGGCGACGCCGAGCACCGCGCCCGTGACGATCGCCGCCACCGGGATGAGCCCGGCGAACAGCCCGGCCCTGCCGGGGCCCAGCTTGGGCAGCGAGCGGTACCACAGGAAGAACGCGATCACCGTCACCACGATCGCGAGGTAGCCGAGCCCGAGCGCCTCGGGCAGAGTGGGCGTCCGCAGCATCGCGGGGCCCTCGCTCACCCAGCCGACCAGCGCCAGCATGGGCACGGCCAGCGTCGTCGAGTACGCCGAGACCCTGATCGCCCCGAGCCTGGGCAGCAGCGGGATGGCCAGCAGCGAGAAGCTGATCTCGCCGACGAGCGCCCCGAGCGCCCACAGCAGGCTCTCCGTGGTGCCGCTGCCGAGCCCGGTGGCCAGCGTCGCGCCGGACACCACGACGGCGGCGCCGAGCAGCAGCCGGGGCGCCGGCCGGCCGCCGGCCAGCGCGAGCGCCAGCGGCACGGTGCCGAGCACGGTGCCGACCAGGGCAGGGCCTGAGGCGCGGGTGGACTCGATGACGCAGACGTTGAAGAACATCAGCCCGAGCAGCGCGAGCCCGGCCAGGCAGAGCACCTCGCGGCCGGTCATCCTGACGAACCGCAGGCCGAGCACCCGCGTGATGACGAGCAGAACGACCGCCGCGACGAGATACCTGACGGCCTGTCCGCCGTATATGGGGTAAGCGCCGATCAGTCCCGCGACTCCGGCCAGGGTCCCCACCAGGAACATGGCCGCGGCGGCGCCCAGGATGCCGTTTCTCATCATGCGAAGGATGCTAGGGAGACAATGGTTCGGGAAAACAGTCCAATTCGCCGCTGGAAGACAGGACCAATATGGCCGACCTCCATATCCGGATAGACCGCGGGAAGGGAGGCATCGCCGGGCAGATCGCGTCGGAGCTGCGCGAGTCCATCCGCGGCGGGCGGCTCGCGCCTGGCACCCGCCTGCCCGCCACCCGCGACCTCGCCACCGACCTGCAGGTCTCCAGGGGCGTGGTGGTGGAGGCGTACGAGCAACTGGTGGCCGAGGGCTTCCTGGTCTCCAGGGTCGGCGTCGGCACACAGGTGACGCCCGCGAACACCCGGCAGCGCGCCGCGCCGCCGCCCAAGCCGCAACAGGTGCGCCGCAGGACGCCGAGCACCGTCTCCTACCATGGCCATCGCCCCACTTCCCCCGACCTCAGCCACTTCCCCCGTGAACGCTGGCTGGCGGCCGTCAGGCACGTGCTGACCACCGTACCCTCGGACGCCCTCGATTATGGGGACCCCGGCGGCGTGCCTGAGCTGCGGGAAGAGCTGGCCGGCTACCTCAGGAGGGTCAGGGCGGCCGACGTGCGCCCCGAGAACCTCGTCGTCGTGGGCGGCGTCGCCCAGGGGCTGAGCCTGGCGCTGCACGTGCTCACCGGCCAGCGCCCGCTGCGGCTGGCCGTCGAGGACCCGACGAGTCACCGGCAGGTGCCGCTGCTCAGGAGGGCGGGCGCGCACGTCGTGCCGGTGCCGGTGGACGAGGAGGGCCTCGACGTGCGGCGCATCGGCGGTGACGCGGCGCTGGTGACGCCGGCGCACCAGTTCCCGACCGGGGTGGTGCTCTCGCCGCGGCGCAGGGCCGCGCTCATGGAGTGGGCGTACGCGGGGCACCGGCTGATCATCGAGGACGACTACGACGCCGAGTTCCGCTTCGACCGCGACCCCGTCGGCTGCCTGCAGGGGCTCGCGCCCGACCGGGTGATCCTGTGCGGCAGCGTGAGCAAGGCGCTCGCGCCCGGCCTGCGCCTCGGCTGGGTGGCGGCGCCGCCCGACCTGGCCGAGGGCATCCGCAGGGCGCGTGGCGAGCTGGACCTCGGCTCGCCGGTCATCGAGCAGCACGCGCTCGCGCACTTCCTGCGGACCGGCGGCTACGACCGGCACCTGCGGCGGATGCGCAGGGAGTATCGCCGCCGTCGTGACGCGCTGGTGGGCGCGCTGGCCGCGGAGCTGCCCGCCGTACGGGTGCGCGGCATCGAGGCCGGGCTGCACGTCTACCTGGAGCTGCCCGCCGGGTGGGACGAGCCGCGTACGGTGCGGGCCGCCCAGGAGCTGGGCCTGTCGGTCGAGCCGGTCGGTCCGATGCGGGAGTCCGCAGGGCCGCCGGCCGTGGTCATGGGGTTCGCCCGGCTGCCCGTGCACAAGGCAGAGGAGGCCGTACGAGGCTTGAAGGTCAGAATGTCTGGACAAATCTTGACTGGAGAGGGTAGGCGGGCCTAGAACGAGAATCTGATCCCATAAGCAGGGAGGCGTCATGCGGGTGGGATTGCTGGGTCTGGGCCGGATCGGCGCCTTCCACGCCGCCACCCTCGCCGCGCACCCGCTGGTGGACGAGCTGATCGTGGCCGACCCCGTGCGCACATCCCCGTACGGCAGGCCGGGCGACCCCTTCGAGGCGGACGCCGTCGTCATCGCCACGCCGACCGGCACCCACGCCGAGCTGATCGTCGCGGCCTGCGAGCGCGGCATCCCGGCCTTCTGCGAGAAACCGGTGGCGGGCACGGTCACCGAGACCGTCAAGGTGCTGGAGGCGCGCGGGGACAACCGGGTGCAGATCGGGTTCCAGCGGCGGTTCGACCCCGGTTACGTGGCCGCCGCCGCGGCGCTGCGCGCCGGCGAGCTGGGGGAGCTGCACCGCGTCCACATGGTGACGGCCGACCCCGCGCCGCCGCCCGCCGACTTCCTGCCGATGTCGGGCGGGATCTTCCGCGACTGCCACATCCACGACTTCGACATCCTGCGCTGGGTCACCGGCCGGGAGGTGGCGTCGGTGTACGCGCGCGGCGCCAACCGCGGCGCCGCCTTCTTCGCCGAGGCCGGCGACGTGGACAACAGCGCCGCGCTGCTCACCCTCGACGACGGCACGCTCGCCACGCTGCAGGGCTCGCGCTACAACGGCGGCGGGTACGACGTGCGCATGGAGCTGGCCGGCACCCGGCGCACGCAGGCCGTCGGGCTGGGCCCCCGCGCCCCGCTGCACTCGGCCGAGCAGCCCGCGAGCGGCGCCGAGCCGTGGCCCGACTTCGTCACCCGCTTCGAGGCCGCCTACCGCGCCGAGATCGACGCCTTCCTCACTGGCGACCACAGCCCCTGCTCGGTCGAGGACGCTCTGGAGGCCCTGTACGTCGCCGAAGCCGCCGACCTCTCGCTCCGCGAAGGCCGCCAGGTGGAGGTGGCGGAGGTCCGCCGCTGACGCGGCCGGGACGCAGCCGGCCGAAACGGCAGGTGGTGGGCGGTGGGCGGCGTGGCTCGTCAGGTGGTGGCCGGGGTGCGCTTGGGCTCGAAGCCGGGCGCCAGGGCGATGATCGCCGCCGCCAGCACCAGCGGCGCGGCGAACGCCACCCGCATGTCCACGGCGTCCGCGATCCCGCCCACGAGCGCCGCGCCCACGATGAACCCGACGTAGTTGAAGAGGTTCACCCGGGCGATGGCGACGCCGGTGCCCGCCGGGTCGAGCCGCCCGGCCGCCGAGAACGACTGCGGCGCCACCACCGACAGCCCCACCCCGGTCAGGCCGAACGCGACGATGCCGAGCGGCTGGTTGGGCGCCAGCACGACGCCGAGGAACCCGATCGTGGCGATCACCCCGCCGATCCTGACGATGGCGGCGGGCCCGTAGCGGCGCACGGCCAGGTCGCCGGCGAGGCGGACGGCCAGCGTGGTCGCCTGGTAGGCGACGTAGGCCAGCGGGATCACCCGGGGGCCGGCCTCCAGCACATCCTTCATGAACACGGTGTTGAAGTTGGAGACGGCCGCGTCGCCGACGTACAGGAAGCCCATGGCCAGGCAGAGCGGGATGATCGGCCGCCAGGGGAAGCGGCCGGCGACCGTCTCCGCGGGTGTCTCCACCTTCTCCTCGGCGGGGCCGCACAGGTGCCGCCCCGCGTACAGCGAGCCGGCCAGCGCGAACACCATGGGCGCGCCCATGACGACCGGCAGCGGCAGGTCGGCCGCCGCCGACGCCCACAGCGCGCCGAGCATGCTGAGCACGCTCCACACGCAGTGGAAGCCGTTGAGCACCTGTATGCCGTACCGGCGCTCGACCGCCACGCCCTGCATGTTCATGCCCGCGTCCACCGCGCCCACGGCCACTCCGAACAGCAGCAGCACCGGCACCAGCAGCGGCACGTTCGGGGCGAGCCCGGCCAGCACCACGGCGGCGGCCACGGCCGGCTGCGCGACGCGCAGCAGCAGCCTGCTGCCCCGGCGGGCGGCGAACGCTCCGGCCGCCACGCTGCCCGCGCCCGCGAACACGGGCACGATGAGCAGCAGCAACGTCAGGCTGCCCTCGTCGAGGCCGTGCTTGGACTGCAGGTTCGCGACCTGGATGAGCAGCGAGGCGAAGGACAGGCCCTGGACGCCGTAGACGACGTACGTGGCGACGCGGGCCTGGCGATCACGTGAGGACGGCACGGCGGCCTCCTGGTGGGGGGAGTCAAACGTGAGGCTGAGTCAGGTTAGCGGCTGCCCCGGCCCACCACCAGCACGAGATCGGCACGTTTACGTCGAGGTCTCCACCGCCACGCCGCCCGGCCGCTCCCGCTCCCGTACGTCGATCCGCCCCGCCGCCGCCCACACCCCGAGCGCCAGCAGCGCCGCCACCTCCGTCACGGCCAGACCCCGCTCCACCAGCCCCAACGGCATGACGCGATACCACGGCAGCCCCTCGGCGGACGCGATGACCATCATCGTGCCGATGCCCGCCACCCACAGCAGCGAGCACACCCCGAACCCGAACGCCACCAAGGTCGCCCGCGACCGCTGCCGGTGCCACGGCCTGGCGATCAGCAGCGCGGCCAGCGGCAGGCAGAGGAAGGCCACGAAGCTGCCCACCCGATGGATGCTGCCGCTCATGCTCGGCCCCACCGACCAGTCGTGCTTCTCGAACCAGGCCGTCACGAACAATCCCAGGCTCCACCCCATCAGCGCGATCGTGCCGAGCACCCCGGCCAGCTTCTTCCTGGCCAGCGACACGCCGATGGCCAGCGACCCCGCCGCCAATAAGCCCACCCCGAGGCCGAAGACCCAGCCGCCGGGCCCCAGCCCGTGCTCGCTGATGGTCCGGCGGAACGGATCCATCTCGTCCAGGCTGGAGAGCTCCAAGCCGATGATCACCGCTATGCCGGCGCCTGCCGCGCCGAGTCCCCACCGCGCCGGTCGATGCACGTACGCCTCCCTTTAAGCGGATCAACGGCCGTACGGACGCCTGGATTCCGCGTAATCGGCGGAGAAAACGGGACACGCGCGGCACGCCGCCGTTCGCCGGGATCCTCGGACACCTCACCACCGAGGGCGAGCGAATCCGCCGACCGCCGGATATCGTCGGAGATGTGAACGAACGCGCGGGCTCGTGGTTGCCGAAGCTGCAGGAAGTCGGGGAGCGACTGGCCGAGGAGTGGGTCTCCGCCCGCCGGCCGCAGCCATCGGGCGGCGACGTGCCGCAGCCGCACGAGCTGCGCGCCTCCGACGCCGACCGCGAACGCATCGCCCAGGTGCTCCAGGACGCCCACGCCGACGGCCGGCTCATGCTCGACGAGCTCGAAGAGCGGCTCGGCGTGCTCTACTCAGCCCGCACGCTCGGCGAACTGGCCGAGCTCACCACCGACCTGCTGCCGCCCGACCAGCAGCCGCTCAACCTCGACGGACGGCCCGTCTCCGCGATCTTCAAGCAGGAGAAGCGCGGCGGGCGCTGGGTGGTGCCCGCCGAGCTGGCCGTGACCGCCATGTTCGGCACCACCAAGCTCGACTTCCGCGACGCCATCCTGCAGAACCGCCGGATCATCATCAACGCCACCCTCGTCTTCGGCGGGCTGGAGATCCACGTGCCCGAGGGGCTCGAGGTGATCAGGGTGGCGAAGGACAAGACCGTCCGCCTGACCAAGCAGCCCACCGAGCCGGGCGCGCCGGTCGTCGAGGTGCGCACCACGAACTTCGCGGGCGAGGTCAAGGTCAAGGAGCCGCCGCGCCGCAAGCGCCGCCGCTGAGCTCTCTCCTGACGATCAGCCCGCGGTGTCGAAGTTGATCGCGCTGTACGCCCGTAGCTTCCACAGCTGGTGCTCGCTCTCGATCTTCCTGATCGTGCCCGACCGCCCGCGCATCACCAGCGACTGCGTGACCGCCGAGCCGGCGCGGAACCGTACGCCCTGCATCAGCTCGCCCTGCGTGATGCCCGTCGCCGCGAAGAACACGTCGTCGGACTTCACCAGGTCGTTCGTGGTGAGCACCTGGCTCAGGTCGTGGCCCGCGTCCACGGCGCGGGAGCGCTCGGCGTCGTCGCGCGGCCACAGCTTGCCCTGGATGACGCCGCCCAGGCACTTGAGCGCGCACGCCGCCACGATGCCCTCGGGCGTGCCGCCGATGCCCAGCATCAGGTCGATGCCGGTGCCCTGGCGGGCCGCCATGATCGCGCCGGCCACGTCGCCGTCGGTGATGAACTTGATCCGCGCGCCCGTCTCCCTGATCTCCTTGACCAGCCGCTCGTGGCGCGGCCGGTCGAGCACGACCACGGTCACGTCGGAGGGCGAGCAGTGCTTGGCCCTCGCCACCGCGTCGATGTTGACCGCGACCGGGGCCTCGATGTCCACCACGTCCGCCGCCTCGGGGCCGGTGACCAGCTTCTCCATATAGAAGACGGCCGACGGGTCGTACATCGAGCCGCGCTCGCTCACCGCGATCACCGACACCGCGTCGGGCATGCCGAGCGCGGTCAGCCGGGTGCCGTCGATCGGGTCGACCGCCACGTCGCAGTCGGGGCCGCTGCCGTCGCCCACCTGTTCGCCGTTGTAGAGCATCGGCGCGTGGTCCTTCTCGCCCTCGCCGATGACGACCACGCCGTTCATGGAGACCGTGCTGATGAGCTGGCGCATGGCGTTGACGGCGGCGCCGTCCGCGCCGTTCTTGTCGCCGCGGCCGACCCACCGGGCCGCCGCCATCGCGGCCGCCTCCGTGACACGGACGAGTTCCAGTGCCAGGTTGCGATCAGGGGCGTGCTCGCTGGTGGCGAGCGCCGGCGGCACGGAAGTCTGGTCGGACATGATGGCTGGCCTCCTCGTGGGACGTCTCCCTCGATCGTAGTTGCCGGTCTATTCCCGGTCGGAGGGGGATAATCTGCAAATGGTGCGTGGATTTTGTGCCATACGCTGTGCGCGCCGGGGATCGCGCCTCCAACATGGTGCGTGGCGCCCCCGCCGTGGAGGAGATCCCTGATGAGCGAAGTGGACAGCGACGTCGACGGCGACGTCCCCGTCGGCGCGAGCAGCGACGGGGCCGTCGTCACCCAGCCGCGTACGTCCGAGCGCGGCGCGGCCACCCGCAGCTCACTGCTCGCCGCCGCCCGCGAGGTCTTCGTCTCCAAGGGGTTCGCCGAGGCCGGCGTGACCGACGTGGTCGCTCGGGCCGAGGCCAGCGTCGGCAGTCTCTACCACCACTTCTCCGGCAAGGCCGACCTCTACCTCACGCTGTGGGAGGAGTTCCAGGCCCGGCAGACCCAGCGCACCAAGGAGGCCGCCCGCGCGGCCCGCGCCGCCGGTGAGAGCGACCCCATGGGGGTGTTCGTGCGTGCCGCGCGCGCGTACCTCGACGGGTGCCTTGAGGAACGCGAGCTGGCCGCGCTGTTCCTGCGCGGTGACGGGCCGCCCGGGTTCGACGTCATCATGCGCGACCGGCTCCGTACGTGGGCGCAGCGCAACGCCGCGCTCTTCGAGGACGACCGCGCCCTCGTCGTGGTGATCACCGGCGCGCTCGCCGCGGCCGTCTCCGAGATCGTCCTCACCGACAACCGGGCCCTGGCCGAGGACGTTCTCGCCATCATCGGCGGCATCCGCCCGGCCGCTTCTGCGACCGGCCGCTCCAACGGGTAACCTCGCCAAGTGTGCGACGGTTCACCCAAGGTCTCTACGGCTACGCGGTAGCCCTCTTCGTCTGCCTCGCGGGGGCCGGGCTGTTCCTGCTGGTCACCCCGCAAAGCCGCGATGAGCACATTCCGCGGCTCGACTACTCCATCACCGTCGCCAACTTCGGCCACGGCGTGCCGTACGGTGTGTGGGCGCCGCAGCAGGACCCGCCCGGGTGGGTCCCCAACAGCAACAGGATCGCCGACGGCGAGAACGGCGCGAAGGTCCTCTACCTCGGCTACGCCACCGCCAAGCGCGAGCACGCGATGTTCGCGCAGAGCGACGAGCAGCCCGCCGCCGGGTTCGCCAGCCGCATGGCCAACAGCGACAAGGCCGTCGGCACCCAGCAGATCGGCGGCGTCGCCTGGGAGCAGCGCTTCCGCGAGGACAAGAACCAGCGCTCGCTCGTCCGCGTCCTGCCCGACGTCACGCTCGTCGTCACCGGCACCGCCGACTGGCCCGAACTCGCCGACCTCGCCGGCCGCCTCCAGCAGCGGCCGAAAGGCTGAGCACGGGCGCCGGCGCGTCTAGGCTGGACGGCGTGGCAGACGAGAAGGCGCCCGCGGGCGAGAAGACACTCTCCTACGAGCAGGCCCGCGAAGAGCTCACCGAGGTGGTGCGGCGGCTGGAGACCGGCGGGCTGACGCTGGAGCAGTCGATCGAGCTGTGGGAGCGGGGGGAGAAGCTGGCGGCCGTCTGCGAGGAGTGGCTGCAGGGCGCCCGCGTCAAACTCGCCGCCGCCATGGCCCGCCGCACCGACCCCAGCACATCCGACGACACCCCCTTCTGACCCCCGACTCCCGAGCCACTGGCCTCGGCCTCCGGCCCCTCGCCCGCCTTCCGGCTCCGGGTTTCCGGCTCCGGGTTTCCGGCCAACGGCCGCTGGCCCCGCCAATGGCCGTCGGGCCCCTTGGCCCTTGGCCCCGCCTATGGCCGTCGGGGCCCCTGGCCCCCTGCCCCCACCCATGGCCCTCGGGCCCTTGGCCCTTGGCCCCTGGCCTTCGGCTGCGGGCCCGGTGCCGGGCCTCTCGTCCGAGCCTCCGTTTTCAGGCGGCGGTGCGGGTGAGGGCTATGACCGGGATGCGGCGGGTGGTCTTCTTTTCGTACTCGGCGAAGCCCGGGGCCTGCTCCACCATGCGGGCGTAGAGGCGGTCGCGTTCCTCGTCGCCCACGAAGTCCGCCTTGGTCACGAAGGTCTCCTTGCCCACCTCGATGGTGGCCTCCGGGGTGGCGCGGAGGTTGTGGTACCAGGCGGGGTTGTTGTCGGCGCCGCCGTTGGAGGCGATGACGACGTAGCGGTCGCCGTCCGCCAGATACACCACGGGCGTGGTGACGTCCCTGCCGCTCTTGGCGCCCTTGGTGGTGAGCAGCAGCAGCGGCTGGCCCTCGAACATGCCACCGACCCGGCCCTCGTTGGCCCGGAACTCCTCGATGACCTTCGCGTTGAAGTCGTTCACGATTCTCGGCTCCTCGTCCCACTAATCGGAGAATTCTCCGCTTGAGGCAGCCTAACCGGAATTCTCTCCGCTTGTCATCGGTATGCTCGACCCCGTGTGGGAACGTCGCCTTCTGCCCGTCATCGGCCAGCCGCAGCCGGAGCGAGCCGACGCCGTACGCAACCGGCGCAAGATCCTCGACGTGGCGGCCAGGATGATCATCGAGCACGGCACCGACGGCCTGTCGCTCGACGAGGTGGCCCGCGCCGCGGGGGTCGGCGTGGGCACGGTCTACCGGCGTTTCGGCGATCGTACGGGACTGCTCATGGCCCTGCTGGACGAGCACGAGCGACGCTTCCAGGAGGCGTTCCTCGCCGGCCCGCCACCGCTGGGCCCCGGTGCGCCGCCCGACGAGCGGGTGATCGCCTTCCTGCACGCGCTCGTGGACCGCATCGTGGCCCAGGAGGACCTGTACGTGCTGCTGGAGCGCAGCCGCAAGGCGAACATCGGGATGGGCCCGTACGGGCTGCACCACGTCCACCTGGCCGCGCTGCTGACCCAGGTGCGGCCGGGCACGCCCACGGCCTACCTGGCCGACGCGCTGCTCGCCCCCGCCAACGCCTGCCTGATCGCCTACCAGCGCCACGAACGGGGCATGACCGTCGACGACATCAAGGCGGGACTGACCCTGCTGGCCGAGTCGGTCATGCGCTGAGGTCAGCCGTCTTCCTCCGCGCGGACGTTCAGGCGGTCGTCGCTCAGCCGGATCGTCAGGCGGGAGCCGGGCGCGACGTCCTTGGCCAGGCGGACGACGTCGCCCGACGGGTGCTGGACGATCGCGTAGCCGCGTTCGAGCGTCGCGGCGGGGGACAGGGAGACCAGCCGGGCCCGCAGATGGGCCAGGTCGTCGGCGGCCCGGTCGAGCGAGCTCGACAACGACCGCCTGGCCCGGTCGCGCAGCGCCTCCGCCTGCTCGGCGCGGCGCTCCAGCTCGCGTACGGGATCGGCGAGCGACGGCCGGGAGCGTACGGAGGTCAGCCAGGACATCTCGCGATCGAGCCAGCCGCTCATCACCCGGCGGCCACGGTCGCGCAGCTGGCGCACCAGCGACAGCTGCTCGCCCACGTCAGGCACCACCTTCTTGGCGGCGTCGGTGGGCGTCGATGCGCGTACGTCGGCCACCAGGTCGAGCAGCGGGCTGTCCTGCTCGTGGCCGATCGCGCTGACCACGGGGGTGCGGCAGGCGGAGACGGCGCGTACCAGCGTCTCGTCGGAGAACGGCAGCAGATCCTCGAGCGAGCCGCCGCCCCGGGCGATCACGATGACCTCGACCGAGGAGTCGGCGTCGAGCTTGCGCAGCGCCTCGGTCACCTCGCCCACCGCGTACGGCCCCTGCACGGCGACTTCCTCGACCTTGAACGTCACCGCCGGCCAGCGCCGCCGGGAGTTCTCCAGCACGTCGCGCTCGGCCGCCGACTCGCGCCCGCAGATCAGCCCGATCGTGCCGGGCAGGAACGGCAGCCGCCGCTTCCTGTCGGCGTTGAACAGGCCCTCGGCGGCCAGCAACTGCCGCAGCCGCTCCAGCCTGACCAGCATCTCGCCCACCCCGACGGGGCGCATCTCCAGCGCGGTGAAGGCGAACGAGCCCCTGTTGACCCAGAAGTCGGGCTTGACGTGCAGCACCACCCGCGAGCCGTTGGCCGGCCGCGGCACCGTGGCCTCGTAGACGCCGCGCGGCGCGGTGACCCTGGCGGACACGTTGGCGATCGGGTCGCGCAGGGTCAGGAACACCGTGCCGCCGCGCGCGCTCAGGTCGGTGATCTCGCCCTCGACCCACACCGTGCCGAGTTTGCCGATCCAGCCGCCCACCATCTGCAGGACCGTGCGGATCGGCAGGGGAGACTCGGGCGAGGTCTTCGAGGTCATGCTGGGAAGACTACGGGGTCCTGTGGGGGTTACTCCGCGGCCTGGAGCTTGGCGAGGCGGTTCTCGAACATCTTGATGACCTCGGGGCGCGCCGTCGTCGCCTTCTCGTACGCCAGGTAGTCGCCGATCTGCTCGGCCGTCTTGCCGCGCATCCTGGCGCGCAGGGACGCGACGGTGAGCTGCCCGTAGCCAGGCAGCGGCTCGGTCATGTCCACCTTGGCGGGGGAGGCGGCCGGCTCGGGAGCGGCGGCGGGCTCGGGCGCCGGCGCGGGCTCCTCGGTCGCCGCTGCGGGCTCGGGCGCCGCGACCGGCTCAGCGGCCTTCGACTCGGTCGCCTTCGGCTTGGCGGCCTTGGAGGTCTTGGAGGTCTTGGAGGTCTTGGCCGGCTTCTCTGCGACCGGCTCCTCGACGGCGGGCTTCTCTGCGACCCGCTCCTCGACGGCGGGCTTCTCTGCGACCGGCTTCTCGACGGCGGGCTCGGCCACGGCCTTGGGCGCGGCAGGGGCGACCACCGGAGCAGCGGGCTCCGGAGCAGCCTCAGCGGCGGCGGCCTCGGGCTTGGGCTCGTCGGTCTTGGCGGGGGCGAAGATGACCGGGTCGGGCTTGGTCTTGGCGACGCCGTTCGGCTCGGGCCGCGGCGCGAAGATGACCGGCTCCTTGCGGGCCGGCTTGTCGTCGTCCTCGGTCTCGGCGGGCTTGGCGGCGACCTGCTCGGCGGCGGAGGGACGGGAGTCGTACTCCTCCTCCTCCTCCTCCTCGCGCTCCTCCTTGCCGCCCTTCCCCTTGATCGAGTTCTTCATGCGATCGACGAGCAGCAGCGCCTGCCCGGCGGCGCTCAAGGTGGTCTGGACGACGAGCAGCGGCAGGTCCTTGGCCTTCTCCTTGAGCTCGTCCTTGTTGGTGACGGTTTTAGCGATGTTGCGTAGCACGTCGCTGAAGGACATGTACGTCTCCCTGGGAGGTCAGTTTTGGACGGCCAGTCTGGCGCACCGCGGGCGGGCACCGCACGCGCAGGCCGATTGGCCGCTCCACGTAGCATAAGAAGTATGGAGCCCCAGACCCCCACTTCCCGCCGAGTCCTCGTAGCCAAGCCACGGGGCTACTGCGCCGGAGTCGATCGAGCCGTCGTCGCGGTCGAGAAGGCGCTGGAGCAGTACGGCGCGCCGGTCTACGTCCGCAAGCAGATCGTCCACAACACGCACGTGGTGAAGACCCTTGAGGCCAGGGGCGCCATCTTCGTCGACGAGACCGAGGAGGTGCCGGAGGGCCAGATCGTGGTCTTCTCGGCCCACGGCGTCTCGCCCGCGGTGCACGAGGAGGCCAGGCAGCGCAACCTGCGCACGATCGACGCCACCTGCCCGCTGGTGACGAAGGTGCACAACGAGGCCAAGCGGTTCGCCAAGGACGACTACGAGATCCTGCTGATCGGCCACGAGGGCCACGAGGAGGTCGAGGGCACCTCGGGTGAGGCGCCCGAGCACATCAGGCTCATCGACGGCCTCGACGCGGTCGACCAGGTCGAGGTGAAGGACCCGAGCAAGCTGGTGTGGCTGTCGCAGACCACGCTGTCGGTCGACGAGACCACCGAGACCGTCTCGCGGCTCAAGCAGCGCTTCCCCAACCTGCTCGACCCGCCGAGCGACGACATCTGCTACGCGACCCAGAACCGGCAGGTCGCGGTGAAGGAGATCGCGGCCGAGGCCGAGCTGGTCATCGTCGTCGGCTCCGACAACTCCTCCAACTCCAAGCGGCTGGTGGAGGTGGCGAAGGACTACGGCGCGCAGGCGTCGTACCTCGTCGACAACGCCGACTTCATCCGCGACGAGTGGCTCGACGGCGTCACCACGGTGGGCGTCACGAGCGGCGCGTCGGTGCCGGACGAGCTGGTGCAGGAGGTGCTCGCGCGGCTGGCCGGCCACGGGTTCGGCGACGTGACCGAGGTCGAGCCGGTGCAGGAGAGCATGCGCTTCGCGCTGCCCCACGAGCTGCGCAAGGACCTGCGGGTCTCTTAGTCCTCGCCGCGCGGGGTGCCGTACACCTTGGGCTCGAAGTACCCCTCGGGCTCGGGCACGAACGACTGACGCGGGCGCGCGGCCTCCGCGCCCGCCTTCAGTTCTTCGCGCAGCTCGCGCACGTTGTCGCGCAGGCCGCGCCGCCAGGCCACGCCGAGCACGATGGCCGAGCCGGCGAACAGCCAGGGCGCGCCGCGCGTCATCGACGTGTAGAGGCCGAGCGCCAGCGACTGCACGATCGACACCGACCCGAACGCCCGCCCGAGCTCGACGAACAGCGTGGCGCAGAAGAACACCAGCGGCGGCGTCACCACCAGCGACAGCAGCTCGCGCCGGTTGACCAGCAGCACGCCGAGCGCGCTGGCGAGCACGAACGCGGCCCCCACGACGTGTTCGACGTCGAGCAGGGCGGCGAGCACATAGCCCGCCAGAGTGGCGACCAGGGCGAGCGCGATGGCACCGCGAGCCGTCAGCCTGACGGCAGAACGCCTGCCCTTCTCACCCACGTGGCCCACCCCCATTTACTGCGACCCGTTGGCCAACTTACCGTTCGCGTGGGTTATCAGAGATGAGGTTTCGAGCAGTTCGGGGGAGGCCAAAGGCCTGGGCAGCCCTTCGAGCATCTCCGGGGCGTCGAGTTCGCCCTCGACCACGCCCAGATCGTTAAGTTTGCGCGCGGTGACCAGGACGCGGCTTTCGAGAGATCCGACCGACTTGTTGTACGCCTCCACGGTCCGCGTCAGCGCCCGGCCGAGCGACTCGACGTTCCTGCCCAGTGACGACAGCCGCTCGTACAGCTCCTTGCCCAATTCGAACACCGTGCGCGCGTTCTCGCTGAGCGCCGCCTGCTGCCAGGCGTAGTGCGCGGTGCGCAGCATGGTGATCAGCGTGGTCGGGGTGGCGATGTGCACCCGGCGGGTCATCGCGTACTCCAGCAGCCCTGGGTCGCGTTCGAGCGCCGGCGCGAGGAACGCCTCCCCGGGGATGAACAGCACCACGAACTCCGGCGACGGGTTGAACCCCTGCCAGTACGCCTTGGCCGCCAGCCGGTCGATGTGCTCGCGTACGTGCCTGGCGTGGGCGTCGAGCCGGACGGACGCGAGCGACTCGTCGGCCGCCTCGGCCGCCTCCAGATAGGCCGCCAGCGACACCTTGGAGTCGACCACGATGTTCTTGCCGCCGGCGAGCCTGACGACCATGTCGGGCCGCATGGAGCCCTCGGTGACCTGCTCGTCGAAGTCGCAGAAGCGCTGCATCCCGGCGATCTCGGCGACCCTGCGCAGCTGCAGCTCGCCCCACCGCCCCCGCGCCTCGGGCCGCTGCAGCGCCCTGACCAGCGCGGTCGTCTGCGAGCGCAGCTGCTCGTTGCTCTGCCGGACGAACTCCATCTGCTTGGCCAGCTCGGCCCGTGCCACCTTCTGGCCCGTCTCGGTGTCGCGCAGCTGCTCCTCGACGCGGGCGAGCGCGTCCTTCAGCGGCTCGACCAGGTGCTCGACGGCCTGCCTTCGCTGGTCGAGATCGCCCGCGGCCTCGGCGCGGGTGGCGGCGAGGCGCGTCTCGGCGAGCTCAAGGAAGCGGATGTTGTTGACGTCGAGCGCCCGCGTGGACAGCGCCTGGAACCGCTCGGCGAGCTGCTCCTCGACGTAGACGAGCTTCTCGGCGGACGCCTTCGCCCTGGCGTCGGCCTCGGCGACCCGCACCGCCGCCCGCGTCCGCGCGACGAGGAACCCGACGAGCAACCCGACGGCCAGACCGATGACAAGCGAGACGACGTCCACTCCAGCGATGATGGCAAAACTTGGGGCCGCGCTTCTTCCCGACACGCTTGGGCGTTCCGCTTGTGCGGTCCATCGACGGTCACGCAGAGTACAGGGATGAACACGCTCCCGAAGGTGGCCGCCGCCTGCGGCGCCCTGGCGCTCACGCTGATCGCGCTGGCCGGGGCCGTCGTCGCGGGCTCGCAGACGGGCGTGCGCGAGACCGGCCCGCCGCGTCCGGTGCTGCGCTGGTCGCCCGGCGCGTGCGTGACGGCCGACTACGCGCTCACCGCGTGCAACGGCGGCCGGTCCGAGGTGGTGGCGCTGGCCTCCGACCCGCCCGGGCCGGGCGAGTGCCCGGTGGATACCGACGACGTGCTGCGGGTGGGCGAGGGCAGGACGGCGTGCGTACGCAACTTCCTCGATCCGCACCCGGGCGCGCCCGGCGGGGGCGGCGGCCTGCTCAGGCCCGGCGACTGCGTCTCGCTGGACGGCCGCGAGCACCCCTGCGCGGGCTCCGGCTGGTACGGCCGCGCACTCGCGCTCGCCCCCGCCCCCGAGACCTGCCCTGACGGCACCCTCGACACCCTCCAGGCCGGCGCCCAGGTCCTCTGCCTCGGCCGGGGCGGTCAGGTGCTCGACGAGGGCGCCTGCGTGGCCGAGCCGCCCGCGAACGTGACCGCCAGGTCCGCCCTCACCCGCGTGCCGTGCGACGCGCCGCACGCCTGGGCGAAGGTGCTCGCGTTCACGTCCTCGCCCGATGACTGCCCGGAGCGCGCGCGCCGCTACCTCCGCGCCGAGGGCGGCTATCGTCCGGTTACCTGTCTGTACGTCGCCAGCCAGTAAACTCGCTGACCGTGAACGAGCGCAGCGAGGCGACAACCAGCAGTCAGAGACTTCCGCGAGAGACGGAGCCGCTCCGATGAGTCTGTCCATCGGCATCGTCGGTTTGCCCAACGTCGGCAAGTCCACGCTGTTCAACGCGCTGACCAAGACCGGCAACGCGCTCGCGGCCAACTACCCGTTCGCCACCATCGAGCCCAACGTCGGCATCGTCGGCGTGCCCGACGACCGGCTGCCCGTGCTGGCCGAGATCTTCGGCTCGGCCCGCATCCTGCCCGCCAAGGTCGAGTTCGTCGACATCGCGGGCCTGGTCAAGGGCGCGTCCGAGGGCCAGGGCCGGGGCAACCAGTTCCTCGCCAACATCCGCGACACCGACGCGATCTGCCAGGTCATCCGGGTCTTCAGCGACCCCGACGTGACCCACGTCGACGGTGAGATCTCTCCCAAGCGCGACATCGAGACCATCAACACCGAGCTGATCATGGCCGACCTGCAGACGGTGGAGAAGGCCGTGCCGCGCCTGCAGAAGGAGGCGCGCAACAACAAGGACAAGAAGGCCGCGCTGGAGGCCGCGGAGGCCGCGCTGGCCGTCCTGGAGACCGGCAAGACCATCTTCGAGAGCGGTCTCGACCGCGACGAGCTGCGCGAGCTCCACCTGCTCACCGCCAAGCCGTTCCTGTACGTCTTCAACCTCGACGCCGACGAGCTGACCGACACCGCGCTGAGGGAGCAGCTGTCCACGCTGGTCGCGCCCGCCGAGGCGGTGTTCCTCGACGCCAAGATCGAGTCCGAGCTGGTCGAGCTCGACGAGGAGGAGGCGCTGGAGCTGCTGCAGTCGGTCGGCCAGGAGGAGTCGGGGCTGCGCCAGCTCGCCAGGGTCGGCTTCGAGACGCTCGGCCTGCAGACCTACCTGACGGCCGGCCCGAAGGAGACCAGGGCCTGGACGATCCGCAGGGGCGCCACCGCGCCGGAGGCGGCCGGCGTGATCCACACCGACTTCCAGCGCGGCTTCATCAAGGCCGAGGTCGTCTCGTTCGACGACCTGGTGGAGGCCGGCTCCATCGCCAGCGCCCGCTCGGCCGGCAAGGCCAGGATCGAGGGCAAGGACTACGTCATGCGCGACGGCGACGTCGTGGAGTTCCGCTTCAACGTCTGAGCGCCCCGCCGCCCGCCAATCACGCTCGGTGATCTTCGCTTGCGGTAGGTTACCGGCGGCGGACGGCGGTGCAGCCCGTCTGGCGTGCTCATTCCCGGCGGCCGTCCATCGCTTGCCGCCGGGACAACTGATGCGTCAACCATTCTGGGCCCCCGCGCGTCGAATCGTCACGGCGTTCACGCTGACTCGGGAGGCCCTCATGATCCGTCGCATCATCCGGAAACGACGCCCGGCACCCACCCTCACCGGCATCAGCCTGGAGGAGGAGCTCGCCCTCATCAGGGTCGAGCTGATGTACGGCCTGCGCGTCAACCGCGAGGAGTACCTCCGCAGGAAGGTGGACGAGCGCAACGAGATGGCCACGCGCATGCGCGAGCGCGAGCCCGCCGAGATGCTGGCCGATCTGCGCCACTCGCTCGAGCGGTCGGTGCGCCCGACCGTCGTCGACCTCCACAGCAGGCGCCAGGCGCGCGCGCACCAGGACCCAGAGCCCGCCTGAGCACAGGTTTCCATGCTGCCCGGCCGTGACCTCCGGCGCGCGAGCCATGCCGATTCCGCAGGTCGGGACAGTTCATGCCTGTTTTGGACAGGAATCCGTGGCCGCCGCGCTACCCGATTTTAGGCGTCTGGCCTGGTCAAAAGCTGTTTCTGCCGGGAACTGACAGGAATCGGCACTGCGGCCTGTCATACGGGCCCGGTTTGCCGTGCGGACGGTCATGCCGCAGCATGGGCGTGGCTTTCCTGGAACAATGGCGGAGACCGGATAGGGTGGCTACTTCACCGCGGATGATGGGGATCGGCAACGGACGACACCGCGCCAGCCGGGGGGATCGGCGCGAGCGGAGGCGTGATGGCTCGTAGGTCTACCGTCCACGATCCTCGGATCGCTGACGGCCCCGGGCTTTCCGCAACCCTTGACACGGCTGACTTCGACGCGCCGCCGCCGCGCCGGCCGCGGCGTGGCGGCTGGTCGGGTGGCGGCGGGCGCTGGCTGGTATGGACCGGCCGCGTCATTCTCTGGGCGCTTATTGTGGTTATCGTGGTGAATGGGATTCGTGCCCCATTTGAGCGGTTTACCCAGCAAGAGCCTGCGACGCCCAATGGCGCCGTGCAGGCCGACCATGGATTCCCGACCGAGCGCGGCATGGCATTCGCCGCCCAGTTCGCCGGGGTCTATCTCAATTTCAGCCCGGAAGACGCGGCGAGCAGGTCGGGCAAGCTCGCCGCATTCCTCGCGGCCGGCATGGACCAGCAGATGGGCTGGGACGGCTACGGCAAGCTGGCCGCCGTCGCGATCCAGCCGTACGACGTCGAGGTCACCGACGCCCAGAACGCCGTGGTCAGCGTGGCCTTCCAGTCGGGGCCCAAGCGCATGATCCTCACCGTGCCCGTCTACTTCTCCGGCGACGACGCCGGGCGCTTCGTGGTCTCGGGCCGCCCCGCCATCCTGCCCGCGCCGGCTCCCGCCGACCTGCCCCAGGTCGCCGCGCCAGAGACGGACGACGCCGCGGCGGCGGAGCTGAAGCCGCAGCTCGAAGGCTTCTTCAAGGAATACGCTTCTGGCGACTCCGCCGGGCTGCAGCGCTACGTCGCCGCCGGCAAGAGCCTGCCGAGCTTCGGCGGCACGTTCACCTTCTCGCAGCTCAAGGAAGTCGTGGTGCCTGTGGGGGGTGCCACAAGAGAGATCCAGGCGGTCGTGGTGTGGGCCGTGCAGAGCGATGCCCCATCACCATCTCCCGATGCCACCGACCCGGCCGTGGTCGGGGGCACGCTCGAGCAGGCCTACCGGCTGACCGTCGAGAAGCAGGGCGACAAATGGTTCGTCGCCGACATCCGCGGCGGCGGCCGGTCCGTTGGATAGACGCACGGCCGCGCTGCTGAACGGTACCCCCCGGGAGGACAAGAAGTGACCTTGAAGACCATATTGCTCACCTTGATGGAGATGACGCCCACGCCGACTCCCACGGGCATCGACACCGGGGGGCTCGCCAACTTCCTGCGGGCGTTCTTCGCCCCGCTGTTCCTCGTCGTCGTCTCCGTGGTGGCGCTGTTCTTCCTCTTCACGCGGGAGATCACCCGTTTCGTACAGTTCCTGATCTTGGCCGTGGCCATCGGAGTGATCTTCTACGTTCCCAACATCATCGAGGTGACGGCGAGGGCGATCGCGGGCGCACTGGGCATCAAGTAAGGGTTGAGACCGCTTTCCCGCGGTCATGTACGAGCGGGTGGAGAGGAGGACCGCGTTGGACCTGCCCACGTATACGAACATCTGGCGTATCGAGAAGCGGCTCTACAAGCTGTACGACCTACGGCTGCCCATGCCGCTGCCCATCGTCTGGATCGGCGTGTTCGTCGGGGTGTTCGTCCCGTGGTCCCTCCTGCTGGTCCTGGTCGGCGTGCCGGTGGAGATGCCCTGGCACGTGCTGTTCCTGGTGCCGCCCGGCATCGTCACGTGGCTGTCCACCCGGCCCGTCATCGAGGGCAAGCGGCTCACCGAGCTGCTGGAGTCCCAGCTGCGCTACCTCGGGCAGCCCAAGGCCTGGTACCGCCTCGCGCCCTCGTCCGAGCCCGAGGTCGTCGCCTTCTCCGGCCGGGTCTGGCGGGCCGCGCCCGCGCGGGTCAAGGCCACCAAGGCCACGCGGGCGGGCAAGGCGGCCAAGGCGGCCAAGGCGCCGCGCAAGGAACGCAGGACGCAGCGGCGCCGCGAGGGTCAGCTCACCGGGCCGCGGCAGGTCCGTCCCGCCGTCGCCGCCGCGGCGGCCGCCGCCTCACAGGCGCCCGTCGCCGAGCCGGCGGCCGGGCGTACGGGGTGGGGGTCCCGCAGGGGTACAGCGCCCGCTCTCAAGGCTCCGGCCCTGCCGGCGGGCACCGGCGCCCCGGGCGGGGGCGTACGGCGCGAGGAGGGCCTCTCAGGCGGCTCTGGGCGCAGCCAGGAACCTGTGCCCCTCATGGACGAGGTCATCGGCACCGCCCGCCGCGCCTCCACCGACCGCATCGTCCTCCACCCGGACATACGAGACGGGGGTGACGCACGAGACGGGGGTGACTCGCGGGGCGGGGGTGACCTGCGGGGTGGCGGTGACCTGCGGGGCGGGGGTGAGGTGTGGGGCGGAAGTGACCTGCGGGGCGGGGGTGACGTGTGGGGCGGGGGTTCTGACATCCGCCGCCGCACCCCCGCCGACGAGCCTTTGGACCCCGCCGCCCCCGACCTCACGGCCGACGAGCCCGCCGCTTCGGAGAGCCCCGCGCCGCGTGGGGCGGACCGCACCGCGGACGGTCAAGAGGCCGATGGGCATGGCGCCGATGGGCATGGCGCCGATGGGCATGGCGCCGATGGGCATGGCGCCGATGGGCATGGCGCCGATGGTGTGGTGAGCGGCGTGGCGGGCAAGCCGATCGACACCGAGGCGCTGCGGCGGCTGCGCAAGCTGGCGGCCAGCGCCGACGCGCCGGCCGAGATGGCGGGCCGAGCCGACACACGGGCCGACGCACAGGCCGACGCACGGGCCGAGGCGGCCTCGCACGTCGAGGGCGGCGGATCTCCGGAGGACGCACGGCACGAGGACGAGATCGCCCGCGACCAGCACAGAAAGGGCCAGCCACCCCGGCTCGCCCCCGGTCTGCTGCTGTCGGGCACCCACCGCGTCTGGCCCCCGCTCAACCCGAACACCAAGCCCACCCCGCGCCCCGCACCCCGCAAGGACGACGAGCAGGCAAAGGGCCGCACCGAGGACCGCACCGAGGGCCGCACCGAGGACCGCACCGAGCACCCCGCCCAAGCCCCGGAGACCGGTCGCGAAGTCCAGGCCGGCCACGACCTTCCGGCCGGCCCCACTCCGTCCCGGACCGACGGCACGAGTGCCCCGGCAGACGAGAGGGAAGCTGCGGCGCCGGAGCCATCGGCCACGGCGTCCGCGCCGGAGGCGGGGACGCCGGTGCCCGCCTCAGGTCCGGCCGCCGAGCCGCACGCGAACGACGACCTGCGCCCGCTCCCCAAGATGCCCGCCACCGAGCCCGGCGAGCTCGCGACCGCGGGCGGGGAAGCCCCGGCCCAGGACACCGTCCAGGCGAGCGGTGAGGACACCGGCAACGACGCCGAGCCGAGGTCGGCCACGGGCGACGCGGACGAGCGCCCGGCCGCGCCGGTGATCGAGCAGGCCGCGGAAGGTGCCCCCACCGATCAGCGCCCGGCCGCTGCGTCCAGCGCTGAGGCGGTCGATGAGAACGAGACCCCACAGGCGAGCGCTGAGCCGAGGAGCACCGAGGGCTCGGCCGCCGGAGGTGAGACGCCGACGGTTGCGGGTGAGCGTGAGCAGGGTCGTGAGCGGTCGCGCTCGGCGGCCGGGCTTGAGGCGGCTGCCGGGAGTCCGACCGTTGCCGGTGCGCCGGAGGCGGCTGAGGGGCAGGTCATTCCGCTCGGCCGGGAGCGCCGGGAGCGCAAGGAGGCCGCCGCCGCGCGTCCGAGCGAGGCGCCGGGCCGAGAGGCCGCCGGCGGGCGTTCGGGTGCGGCGGGCCGGGAGGCCGCTGGCGGGCGTTCGGGTGCGGCGGGGCGTGCGGGTGCCGATGAGCGGTCCGGGCGGGCGGCGGGTTCGTCGCGGCCGGGGCGGGAGATGGCGGCGCGGTTGCCTCGGTGGGATGTGACCGAGCCTGACGACAATGAGGCCGGGCGGCGGGCGGCCGACGTGCCGGTGCCGGGGCCTCGTGGTGAAGGCCGGGTGCGGAGGGTCGAGTCCGTCGTGGGACGCGACTCCGGCGGATGGCGGCGGATCGCTCAGGTCGTCGTCGGCGGTGGCGGGGTGCGTACCGACGGGTCGGAGCTGGACGAGGCGCGGGCCCGCGCGGTGTTCGGCGGCAGCCGCAGGGTCGTCGTGCTGGGGTGCACCGGTGGGGCGGGGCAGAGCACGACGGCGCTGATGCTGGGGCACACCTTCGCGCAGTACAGGGACGACAGGGTGGTGGCGGTCGATGCGAGCACCGGCGGCGGCACCCTGACCAGCAAGATCGAGCCGGAGACCCCCGAGACCCTGACGTCGTTGCTGTCGGGTCTCGACCGGGTCAGCGGCTACCTCACGATGCGGGGATACACCACGCGGACCGCCTCGGGCCTCGAGGTGATCAGCGCGGACACCGACGCGGGCGCCGAGCAGCGGCTCGCGGACCGGTCCTTCTTCTCCGACCGCCGGATCGGCGAATCCATGCGCCTGCTCGACCGCCACTACAAGCTGGCCGTCATCGACCCGGCCGCCGCGCTGGCGGCCAGGTTGCTGCCGTACGCGGACCAGCTCGTCCTGGTGGTGCCGGCGAGCGAGGAGGCGCCGGAAGCGGTGGCGATGACGTACGAGTGGCTCGACGGGCACGGCTGCGCGGAGCTGCGCAGGCGGGCGGTGATGGTGGTCAACGGCGTCAGCAGGCGTTCGATGGCCGACGTCGAGCAGGCGGAGTCGGTGGCCAGGGGCAGGTGCCGGGCCATCGTCAGGGTCCCCTGGGAGGACGACCTGGCGCCTGGCGGCGCGGAGGTGGTCGATCCCGGGCAGTTGCGCGCGGCCGGGCGGCGGGCCTACCTCGCCCTCGCCGGTGTGGTGGTCGCGGGCTTCGCGGCGCAGACCGTACGACCGAGCGAAGAGGAGTTGGCGAGTGACCCCCCGGGCACGAGAATCGGTGAGCGATAAGTGAACAAGCGAGCAGGTCTGGCCCGTTCATGCGCCGAGGGGGCGGCATGAGCAGGGCGTCCCGAGCGCATCAGCGCCTCGCGGTCCGCTACTTCGACGACCGCATCCTGCTCACGGACACCTGCGCATGGGCCTACTTCCGGCTTCCCACGGTCAGCTACGAGTTCGTCACGCCGGAGGAGCGCGAGGCGCTGGCCACCAACATCACGATCGCGCTGGCCGCGATCAGGATGCCCGACGCCGAGGTCCACCTGCGGGTGGCGCACCGCACCTATCCGGCGGCGGAGTGGGCCATGGCGCTGAACGCCACCTCCGACGAGGGGCCCGGCTGGCGCGACTACCTCGAGGAGATGTACCGGCACGTCTGGGCGAAGGACTTCTGGACCAAGGAGGTCTATCTCGGGGTGCGCCTCGGCCCGCGCGGCAAGCAGCTCGGCAGCGGCGTGCTCTCCCAGCTCTTCGGCTTCTACCAGAAGACGGAGAAGACGCTGGGCATGGAGGACGACCACGTACCCGACAGCGAGATCGGCCGGTGGACCGAGTCGGCCGAGCGGCTCGGCAGGGCGCTCGCGTCGAGCGCGCTCTACGCCAGGCACGCCACCTCGACGGAGGTGGCGTGGCTGTTCCAGCACGCGGCGGCGGGCTCGCTCGGTGATCCGCCGCCGTCGGCGAGCCCGCGGCGGCGCTGGGGCAGGGGCGAGATCGAGTCGCTGGTCGAGGGGGAGATCCACAACGGCAGGTCGCTGCTGCGGATCGTGCAGCCCCAGGGCGACTCGTACGTCGCGCATCTGTCGTTCGCGCGCTTCCCCGACCTGATGCCGTTCCCCGACGGCGAGCCGTGGATGCACTTCGCGGACCAGCTGCCGTTCCCGGTGGAGATCTCCTCGCGGATGCGGCTGATCCCGCCGGTGAAGGCGTCGAAGGACGTGGCGCGCAAGCTGGCGCACGCCCGCGACATGGACCACCACATCAGGGAGGCGGGCGCGGAGGCGCCGCTGGCGCTGGCCGAGCAGATCGACGCGGCCCGCATGCTGGAGCACGGCATCACCAAGGAGCGCCTGCCCTTCGTGTACGGCTGGCACCGCCTGATCATCTCGGCCCCCACCGAGGACATCTGCGTGCAGCGCGTGGAGGCGGTGGTGGAGCACTACCGCGACATGGGCATCGACGTGGTCAACTCGACGGGCGACCAGTTCTCGCTGTTCTGCGAGGCGCTGCCGGGCGAGAAGGTCAGGGTCAACGCCTACGCCCAGCGGCAGCCGCTGCGCACGATCGCGGGCGGCATGGCCACGGCCACGGTCGATCTCGGCGACCGGCTGGGCGAGGGCAGCGAGGGCTGGCTGGGGCCGTACATCGGGGAGACGGTCGGCAGGGCGCGCAGCATCGTGCATTTCGACCCGCTGGTGGCGGCGACCCGTAACAGGCCGACGGCCATCGCGATCACCGGCGAGCCCGGCGGCGGCAAGACCACGCTGGCGCTGCTGATGATCTACCAGATGGCGTTGCGCGGCGTGACGGTCGCGGTCATCGACCCCAAGGGCGACGCGGAGTCGCTGGTGCAGCTGCTGGACAAGCGCGGGCGCAAGGCGAGGGTGATCCCGCTCGGTTCGGCGGCGCCGGGTCTGCTCGACCCGTTCTCGTTCGGCGACGACATCGCGGCGAAGAAGACGATGGCCACCGAGACGCTGCGGCTGCTGCTGCCGCGCATGTCGGAGGAGCGCGAGTCGGCGATGATCCAGGCGGTCGCGGCGGTCTCCAACGGCTCCGACCCGTCGCTCGGCAAGGTCGTCGACTACCTGGAGCGGGCCGACGACGCCGCGTCGAAGAACCTCGGCGCGGTGCTGCGCTCGATGTCGGAGATGCACCTGGCGCGGCTCTGCTTCGACCCGTCGGGCGGCGAGCAGATCGACACCGAGGGGTGGACGACGGTGTTCACGCTGGGCGGGCTGACGCTGCCCGACGTGACCACCGGCAGGGAGGACTACTCCTACGAGCAGCGGCTCTCGGTGGCCCTGCTCTACCTGGTCTCCCAGTTCGCCCGCCGGCTGATGAACGGGCTCGACCGCCGCGCGCCCAAGGCGATCTTCCTGGACGAGGCGTGGGCGATCACGTCCACGCCGGAGGGCGCCAAGCTGGTGCCCGAGGTGAGCAGGATGGGCCGCTCCCGCAACACGGCGCTCGTCCTGGTGTCGCAGAACGCCGGAGACCTGCTCAACGAACAGGTGACCAACTGCCTGTCGTCGGTCTTCGCCTTCAGGTCCACCGAACGGGTGGAGGTGGACCACGTCATGTCCCTGCTCGGGGTGGAGTCGTCGGAGGAGCACAAGGCCGTGCTGCGTTCGCTGGGCAACGGCGAATGCGTATTCCGCGATCTGGATGGCAGGGCGGGCCGCATCGGAGTAGACCTGATCTCCGAGGAACTTCTCCGCTGGCTCGACACGAACCCGACACACGACAAACCCGACGGCGCCGGGCATGATGATCTTCAAGGGGGCGTGGGCAGGGCGCAGGAGGTACGGTCATGAAGATCCGGCTATCCCGACGACTCGCGCTGACGCTCGCGCTCGTCACCGGCATCCTGGTGGTTCCGATCGTGGTGGGGGCGGTGGCCACACCGGTCGCGGCGGCCCCCTGTGACCTGTCGGGCCCGCTGTCGCCCGAGATGGTGGGCAGCGGTGTCGACGGCCTGATCCAGCCGCCGGTGCCCGAGGGCGCCCAGCCCGCGGCGACCACCAACTACGCCCAGTTCGGCATGAGCGGCCAGTTCTGGCACACGCACGAGCTGACCTGCTCCGACTACGTGGCCGTGCTGGGCAACATGTGGGCCAACGGCATCTTCACCGCGGCCAAGGCGGTCGACCGGCTGACGATCACGACGTACCAGGCGGCGGCGACCGAGGGACCGCTCCAGTCCATCAAGGACGTCGTCGACGACATCGTCACGAACCTGTCCAACGCCATGTACTGGCCCTTCCTCCGGCCGATCGTCATCCTCGGCGCCATCTGGCTCGCCTGGTACGGCCTGATCCGCAAGCGCGCCACCACGACCGCCGAGGGCGTCATCTGGATGGTGCTGGCGGTCACCGTGGCCGTCTGGTTCTTCAGCCGGCCCGGCGACTTCACCGGCCTCGGCAAGGTCGTCACCGACAAGACGGGCGAGGTCGTCAACTCGGCCTTCGCCGGCCTGCCCGGCGCCGGCGGCGCGTCCTGCCTGCAGCCGCCTGGCCAGGCCGACGCGCAGGTCAGGGCGGGCGGCTACGCGCAGACCGGCACCCCGGGCGTCGACCAGAACGCCGACGCGCTGTGGTCCACGCTGGTCTGCAAGCCGTGGCTGGTGGGCCAGTTCGGCACCGCCGACCCGCAGCAGCCCATCGTGCGCGACTGGGGCCGCAAGGTGCTGGAGATGCAGTCGGTCCCGCAGGCCGTCGCCGGGCAGGCGGCGCCAGACGTGGGAGCCCGCCAGTCCGAATACGCGGACCTGGCCGACAAGCTGCGCAACGACCCCCGCTACGCCACCTTCTCGGGGCGCGACTGGTCCAACCGGCTCGGCGTGGCGGTGGGCGCGTTCATCGCCGCGCTCGTGGCCGGGCTGCTCATCTTCCTCGTGGCGGTCTCGCTGCTGGTGCTCAAGGTGGGCTTCCTGCTGCTCCTGATACTCGGGCCGATCTTCCTGCTGATCGGCGTCCATCCGGGCAGCGGCCGCATCATCGCCATGCGCTGGGTCGAGATGCTCATCGGCACACTGCTGCGGCAGGCCGTGCTGACCATCGTGCTCAGCGTGCTCGTCTACGGGTACGCGCTCATCATCTCCACCGCCATGCCGTGGGGCATGCAGGTGCTGTTCATGGCGTTGCTGACGATCGCGGTGTTCTTCTACCGGCGGCCGTTCCAGCACCTGTTCGCCTCGATGAGCGGCCACACGGTCGCCACCCGCATGCTGGGCGAGGCGGCCGGCTCGCCGGTGCTCGAGCGGTCGGCGGGGGTGCTGCCGCCGGTCGCCTCGGCCAGGATCGGACGCTGGGGGCTGCGGAAGGCCGAGCCCATCGTCAGGGCGGCGAGCGCGGTCAGCGGCACGGGCGCGGCGGCCTCGGCGGCCGGCTCGATGGCGGCCGGGCAGGTCCGCGTACGCGGGGAGGAAGGGGAGGGCACGCCCTCCGGCACCCGCGTACCGGCGACGGCGGCTCCCCTCGACACCGACCAGCAGGGCGGCAAGGCGGCCGGGCGCGTTGTTCCCGAGCCGCGCAGGGGCACCGCGCCGCCGCTCAACCTGGGCGGCGGTCAGGGACGTACGCGGGGTCCGGCAGCGGGTGGTCCCCGGGTCGGCGGCCCGACCACGAACGGCGCTTCAGGAGGTTCCGGAGCCGGGGCCGGGTCGGGGGGCTGGTTCGGCGGGGCGTCGGGTGGCGGCTGGGCCAGGCGCGGCGGCTCCGCGGGCGGCACCCGCGGTTCGGGCGGCGGCACGCGCAGCTCCCGCTTCGGCGGCTCCGGCGGGTCGGGCGGTTCGGGCGGCGGCGGTCGGTCGCGCGGCTCGGGTGGCGGGCTGTTCGGCGGCGGCGGGTCGCGGTCGGGCGGGTCGCGGTCGGGTGGCTCGGGCGGCAACGGGTCGCGGTCCGGCGGCGGCGGGCTGTTCGGCGGTTCGTCCCGTACGGGCGGCGGCGGCAGGTCGGGCGGTGGCACCTCGCCAGGCCCCAGGATCTTCGGCGCCGACGAGCCCTCATCCCGCACCTCCGAGGCACCCCCGCTCTGGCTGCGCAGCAGCCGTGACGGCGGCGGCTCCGGAGGTGACAGCCCCTCCGTGCCGTTCTGGCTCAAGCCGAACAACCCCGACAAGGACTGAGACATGGCGCAGCCAGGTGACAGGCGGGGGGTGGCCTTCGCCGCCGTCGTCGTGGTCATCGCCGCGGTCGGCATCTACCTGACGATGTGGCCCGACACGCCCGACCAGGAGCAGGCCGAGCCGCCCGCGGCCCGTACGACCGGCTCGGCCGTGGTGTCCAGCACGCCGCTGGCGACCGCGAGCGCGGCGCCGTTCGACGTCTACTCGTACCTGCCGATGTCGAAGGAGCAGCTCGCGGCGGCGGCGGACCTGGCCGAGCGGTTCACCGCCGAGTACGGCACCTTCCGCTTCGACGAGGACCCGGCGGCGTACGCAGCCAGGCTCAAGGCGTACACCACGCCCGAGCTCGGCAACACGCTGGCCAGGACGCTCACCTCGGCGGGCACCGTCGAGCAGAACCGCAACGACCAGATCGTCTCCACCGCCACCGCCAGTCTCAAGGAGATCAGGCAGGTCGAGAAGAACTCCATCGTCTTCGTCGTCACCGCCACCCGGCAGATCGCCGCGCAGAGCGGTGACAAGCAGGCGAGCGAGGAGTACGCCGTCACGGTCAGCCAGTCGGGGAGCGACTGGCGGATCTACGACATCCTCCCGTCCACCGAGGGCCAGGAGGGAGACACCTCCGGGTGAAGCTCACACGAGGACGCATCGCGCTGCTCGTCGGCCTGGCCGGGTTACTGCTCCTGGTCGCGGTCGTCGTCTCGCCGCTGCTGCTCATGTCGATGCCGTCGTTCCTCAGCAACGGCGGCACCACCGTCGACTGCGACGACCAGGCGCAGGTGGAGGAGGTCTCCGACTCGGCCTCCTCCGACATCCCCGACGACTACCTGGAGCTCTACAAGGAGTACGGCAAGAAGATCGGCGTCCAGTGGAACATCCTCGCCGCCGTCGGCAAGCGCGAGACCGACCACGGCAGGTCCGACCTGCCCGGCGTCAAGAGCGGCACCAACCACGCGGGCGCGGCGGGGCCGATGCAGTTCCTGATCTCCACGTGGGGCGGCAAGGCCAGGGTGCCGATGTCGTCCACGTTCAACGGGTACGCCTCCGACGGCGACGGTGACGGCGTCGGCGACGTCTACAACCCGGCCGACGCCATTCTCGGCGCCGCCAAGATGCTCAAGCGCAACGGCGCGCCCGAGAACGTGCGGCAGGCGCTGTTCGTCTACAACCGCGCCTGGTGGTACGTCGACCAGGTCGAGGAGATCGCCAGGAAGTACGCCAAGTCGGGTGAGGTGAAGGTGCCGCCGCAGGCGTCCGAGGACTGCGACGAGCCCCTCGTCGAGGCGGCGCCCAGTGACGTGGTGGCCAAGATCCTGCAGTTCGCGCTGGCGCAGCGCGGCAAGCCGTACCTGTGGGGCGGCACGGGGCCCGACGCGTTCGACTGCTCCGGGGTCATCTACGCGGCCTACCGGTCGGCGGGGCTGTCCATCCCGCGGACGACGTTCGGGCAGTGGCCGTTCGGCGTGAAGATCAAGGCGGGCGAGGAGCAGCCGGGTGACCTGGTGTTCTTCAACTCCGGGCCCGGCACGGCGCCGAACAACCCCGGCCATGTCGGGCTCGTCGTCTCCAAGGGCAAGATGCTGGAGGCGCGGTGCCGGCTGTGCGGGCCCATCAAGGTCACCAGCTACCAAGCCCGCCAGAACCGCGTCGGCTTCACCCGTCCCCTGCAGAACCCCGCTGTGCTGGAGCAGCTCAAGAAGCTGCAGAATCCTGCCCTATGAGAACAGTCGTCGCAGCCGTGATCGTGGCCCCCGGCGGGCGCGTGCTGGCCGCCCAGCGCGCCGAGCCCGCCGCGCTCGCCGGTGGGTGGGAGTTCCCCGGCGGCAAGGTGGATCCGGGGGAGAGCGATGAGGCGGCGCTCGTCCGCGAGTGCCGGGAGGAGATCGGGGTCGAGGTCGCGGTCGGGCGGCGGGTGGGGGCCGACTGGCCGCTCGCCGAGGGGTACGTCATGCGCGTCTGGCTCTGCTCCCTCGCCTCCGGGGAGCCCGTGGCCAAGGAACATCTGGCGCTGCGCTGGCTCGGGCCGGGCGAGTATTACGACGTCGCCTGGCTTTCCGCTGATCTGCCCATCATGAGGGCCGTGGAGAACCTGCTCCCGGAGGATTAGGCCGTTCCTCTCTGTGACACAATGATTACTACGAGTAATTTGTCGCGGCGGGGGAGTGGGGAGCGATGCGGCGTGGGTGGATCGTCGCCGGCGTGTTGACCCTGGTGGCGGTGCCGTCCGTGCCTGTGGCGGCGACCGGGGTGTCGCTGGTGCTTGAGCGGATGAACGGGGCCGAGGACGTCGGCAAGTGGGTCAGGACCGGGGACACGCAGCGGTTCCGGGTGCGGGTGAACGGGATGGCCAGGGGCACACGGGTGGCGGTCGCCGCCGACCCGGCCGAAGCCCTGGCCGAGGTGTCATGCGCCACACCTCCCGACACCAAGACCGCCGCACTGTCGGCGGCCTCCGGCGCGACCACGGCCGGTCCCATGGCTTCTGGGACGGCGGCGGCCAACTCTGCGGCGGCCAACTCTGCGGCGGCCAACTCTGCGGCGGCCGGGGCGGGCTCTGGGACGGCGGGGGCGGCCTCTGGGGTGGTCGCGGGCGGTTCTGGTGGGGTGCCGCCGATCGCGGGTGCGGCTCAGCCTGCGACGGCAGGTGGGCACCGGGCCGCCGAGGTGGGCACCGTGCCGGTGGATCAGGTGCAGGTGACGGGTCGCACGGTCGCGGCGGGGGCGCTGGCCGCACGCGCCCTGACCGCCGCCGGCGCCGCCAGGATGGCCTCGTCGGCGGACCCGACGAGCGCCCAGGCCGTCCTGGAAGACGCGAAGCACGTCCAGGCTCTGCCGGACGGCGCGGTGGTGCCGGGGGCGCGGGTGTGCGCGCTGGGGAAGGTGTCCGGGACGAAGGCGGTCGACGTGACCGTGCGAGCGCCGGAGGGGGCCGGACAGGTGGTGGTAGCCGCCGTGGCCAGGATGCGGGACGGCAAGAAGCTGACGACCATGAGCAGGACGGCCGCCGTACAGGTGCGCGGACCGATCAGAGGAGACGCCGCCACCTTCAGCGGCCCCGCCCACCGCCTGAGACCCACCGGCACCCGAGCCGCCCAGAGCGCACCCCACACCCCCACCGACAGAACCGCGACCAGCCCCGCAACGGCCACCGCTCAGAGCGGCGTGGCGCGCGCCGGCGCGACACGGAGAGGCGCGGGCGACGCCCGCGTGGCGCGCAAGGGCGCGGGGCGGGCCGGAACGGCGGCCGGCGCGGGGGAGCGGGCGAGGACCGGTGCGGTGACCGGTGCGGGGAACCAGGCGCAGGCCGGTGCGGCGGCGCAGTCGGGTGTCGGAGGCGTGGACGCGGGCGTGGCGGGGGAGGCCGCAGCCGGGGTGACCGGGAATGCCGGCGTGACCGGGAATCCGGGGGTGACCGGGAATGCGGGCGTGAGTGGTGATGGGGCGGGTGCGGCGGGGCTGGTGATGCCGGAGGCGGTGCCTGCGCCTGGGGGCGCCTTGGGTTCCGCGCCCGGTGGCGTGCCTGGGGTGGCTCCTAGTGTGGCGGCTGGAGGTATGCCTGGAACGGTGGGTGGCGTTGTGGGGGACGGGGGGTTGCCGGGGGGTGAAGCGCCGTTGCCATGGGAAATGGGCGTACGGACGAAGCCGGTCAAGCCGGTCGCGTGGGTGAGCCCGATTGATGGGCCGAAGGCGTTTCCCCTGGTCGTGGCGGCCATCGCCGTGCTGATGAGCGGCTTGTGGCTCGTTGTCACGGTACAAAAGTGGCGTAACCAGAGAAAGGTGTTCTAATTTCGTCTTTACTGTTACTTTGACCCGACTAGTATTCCCTTGACCAAGGTTCCGGGACTACGCGGAGGGCACCGGTGGCACGCACACGAGTGACGGCCGTGTCCGCTATCGTCCTCGCACTCACCCTGTCGGGTGCCGGTGCGGCGCCGTTCATCATGCAGAGTGCGAGCGCCTCCGTGGCGATGGACCCCATTGAGGGGTGTGACGCCGGCCAGGTGTGCGACCTGGACCCGCCGGAGACCGACGTCACCGTCACGGTCACCGCCACCGCCGGCCAGCCGCCGCCGCCCGAGAGCGACGAGGAGGCGCCGGAGACCACGGTCACCAAGACCGTCACGGCGACCCCGACCAAGGCCACTCCCAGCAAGACGGCCACGCCCAAGCCGACCAAGACCAAGAGCACGCCCACCCCGCAGACCACCCCCACGCACGCCCCGCAGCCGCTGCCGACGCAGGAGGACATCGAGGTCCCCCCGGTGACCTCGACCACT
The DNA here is from genome assembly GCF_042428605.1 of Nonomuraea salmonea. NCBI lineage: Bacteria > Bacillati > Actinomycetota > Actinomycetes > Streptosporangiales > Streptosporangiaceae > Nonomuraea > Nonomuraea salmonea. The sequence goes on along the minus strand of NZ_JBHMCF010000012.1, from coordinate 135,569 downwards.
CCCACGGCGGAGGCGTCGGTGGAGCTGCCGACGGTCGCGCCGACCGACGCGGCCACCACCCCGGAGACGCCCCCGAGCCAGACGCAGGCCGCCTCCACCGAGGAGGTGCCGCTGGAGCTGCGGCAGGCGGCGCCGGAGTACGACCAGCGCACGCTGACGCAGAAGCTCAGCATCCCGGCGCTGGTGCTGGTGCTGCTCGCGCTGTTCGCGGTGCTCATCTTCGAGGGACGGCTGCGCAGGATGGCCCACGCGGCCGCCGTACGGAAGGCGGGGCCGCAGCTGCCCCCGGACGCGGCGGCCATGCCGCCCGGCGGTTACCCGGCGGGCCCCGGCTACGCGACGGCCGGGTTCGCGGCTCCCGGCTACCCGGGCGGTACGGCGTACGCGCCGATCATCAGCTTCGTGCCGGTGCAGACCTACCCGCCGGCCACCCCGCCCCAGTACGACCCCCACCACCCCTACCCGCCGCAGGGGTACGTGCAGGAACCCACCACCCCCTACGCGGAGCCGCCGCAGGAGCCGGTGGTGCTGCACCCGGACGAGTTCGACTCCTACAGCGAGCCGCCGGCCTCCCGTGAGCGTGACCCGTTCGAGCCGGTGATCCCGCCGGAGCCGGTGGCGGCGGACATCCCGCCGGGTGGGGCCGGCCCGTACGATCCTGACCAGGACCAGCCGCTCGGGCCGGCCTCGGCGGCCGAGTCGGGCGACTCGGAGCCGTGGCAGCAGCATCAGCGCGGGCTGTTCGAGCCGGCCAAGGACTATGAGCCGCCGCCGTACGTGCCGGCCGACGGCGAGGCGACGGCCATCCAGCCTCTCCCGCCCCAACCCCAGCCCCAGCCCGACGCTCCGGCCCAGGAGCAGGAGCAGGAGCAGGCGGCTCAGCCGCAGGAGCCGACCAAGGAGATGCCCGACTCCAAGCGCCGCCTCTTCGGCAGGAAGAAGAAGTAGCGAACCGCCCGAGGCGCCGGGCGGACAGCTCGCGGGGCCGGTGAGCGCTGGGCGCGCGGGCCGAGCGAGGGAGCGCGGGCCCAGGGAGGGAGCGCGGGCCCAGGGAGCGCGGGGCCAGGGAGCGCCGGGCCAGGGAGCGCCGGGCCAGGGAGCGCCGGGCCAGGGAGCGCCGGGCCAGGGAGCGCGGAGGCCCTGGGGGCACGGGCCGAGAAGGCGCGGAGGCTCTGAGGGGCGCGAGCGTGCCGGGCCGTAGACGGCGAAGGGCCGGTGACCCCCGCGGGGGTAACCGGCCCTTTCGGTTGAGCGGGCTACGGCTTGGTGGTGTCGGCGCCGCGCCTGAAGATCTTGTTGCCCAGCCACACCAGCGGGTCGTACTTGCGGTCCACCACGCGCTCCTTCATCGGGATCAGCGCGTTGTCGGTGATCTTGATGTGCTCGGGGCAGACCTCGGTGCAGCACTTGGTGATGTTGCAGTAGCCGAGCCCGTGGTCCTGCTGGGCCGCCTCCTGCCGGTCGGCCACGTCGTACGGGTGCATGTCCAGCTCGGCGATCCGCATGAGGAACCGGGGACCGGAGAAGTTGGTCTTGTTCTCCTCGTGGTCACGGATGACGTGGCAGACGTTGTTGCACATGAAGCACTCGATGCACTTGCGGAACTCCTGCGAGCGCTCGACGTCGACCTGCTTCATCCGGTATTCGCCGGGCCGCACGCCGGCGGGCGGCGTGAAGGACGGCACCTCGCGGGCCTTCTGGTAGTTGTAGGACACGTCGGTGACGAGGTCCTTGATGACCGGGAACGTCCGCATCGGCGTGACCGTGATGGTCTCGTCCTCCTCGAAGGTGGACATCCGGGTCATGCAGCCCAGCCGCGGCTTGCCGTTGATCTCCATGCTGCACGAGCCGCACTTGCCGGCCTTGCAGTTCCACCGTACGGCGAGGTCGGGTGCCTGGGTCGCCTGGAGGCGGTGGATGATGTCGAGGACGACCTCGCCCTCGTTCACCTCGACCGTGAAGTCCTCCAGCCGGCCCTCGCCGCCCTCACCGCGCCAGACCTTGAACTTTGCCTTGTAGCTCATGACGTCTTCGCTATCCTGTCGAATTCGGCCATCTCTTCGTCGGTGAGGTACTTCTTCAGCTCGTCCCGGTCGAACAGGCTGATCAGGTCGTCGCGCATCGGCGGCTGGACCTTCACCTCCACGTTGACCGTCGAGCCGTCCTCGGTGGAGCAGACGAGCAGCTTGCGGCGCCATTCCGGGCTCATGCCGGGGAAGTCGTCGCGGGTGTGCCCGCCGCGGCTCTCCTCGCGCATGAGCGCGGCGCGCGCGACGCACTCCGACACCAGCACCATGTTGCGCAGGTCGATCGCGAGGTGCCAGCCGGGGTTGTAGATGCGCGAGCCGGCCGCGCCGACCATGCGGACGCGTTCTTTGAGCTTCTCGACCACGCCGAGCGCCTCGGAGACCTCCTCGGCCTTGCGGATGATGCCGACCAGGTCGTTCATCGTCCGCTGGAGCTCGTGGTGCACCTCGTACGGGTTCTCGCCGCTGCGGCCCAGCGGGGCCAGCGCCTCTTCCCTGGCGGTCTCCACCTGCTCGGCCGCGACCTTGGGCCGGGCGGGCAGGGAGTCGATGTACGTGGCCGCGCCCGCGCCCGCCCGCCGGCCGAAGACCAGCAGGTCGGACAGCGAGTTGCCGCCCAGCCTGTTGGAGCCGTGCATGCCGCCGGACACCTCGCCGGCCGCGAACAGGCCGGGCACGCTGGACGAGCCGGTGTCGGCGTCGACCTCGACGCCGCCCATGATGTAGTGGCAGGTCGGGCCCACCTGCATGGGCTCGGCGGTGATGTCGACGTCGGCCAGCTCCTTGAACTGGTGGTGCATCGACGGCAGCCGCTTCTTGATCTCCTCGGCGGGCAGCCGGGTGGACACGTCGAGGAAGACGCCGCCCTGGGGTGAGCCGCGCCCGGCCTTCACCTCGGCGTTGATCGCCCTGGCCACCTCGTCACGGGGCAGCAGCTCCGGCGGGCGCCGGTTGTTGGCCTGGTCGGTGTACCAGCGGTCGCCCTCCTCCTCCGTGGTCGCGTACTTGTCCTTGAAGACCTCGGGGATGTAGTCGAACATGAAGCGCTTGCCCTCGGAGTTGCGCAGCACGCCGCCGTCGCCGCGGACGGACTCGGTGACGAGGATGCCGCGCACGGAGGGCGGCCAGACCATCCCGGTGGGGTGGAACTGGATGAACTCCATGTTGATCAGCTTGGCGCCGGCCAGCAGGGCCAGGGCGTGGCCGTCGCCGGTGTACTCCCAGGAGTTGGAGGTCACGACGTACGACTTGCCGATGCCGCCGGTGGCGAGGACCACGGCGGGCGCGTCGAAGAGGACGAAGTTGCCGGTCTCGCGCCAGTAGCCGAACGCGCCGGAGATCGCGTCGCCGTCCTTCAGCAGCCGGGTGACCGTGCACTCGGCGAAGACCTTGATGTAGGCCTCGTGGTCGCCGTGCGTCTCGTAGTCCTCCTGCTGGAGCGCGACGACGCGCTGCTGCAGGGTGCGGATGAGCTCAAGGCCGGTGCGGTCGCCCACGTGTGCGAGCCGTGGGTACTCGTGCCCGCCGAAGTTCCGCTGGCTGATCTTGCCGTCTTTGGTGCGGTCGAACAGCGCGCCCCACGCCTCCAGCTCCCACACGCGGTCGGGAGCCTCCTTGGCGTGCAGCTCGGCCATCCGCCAGTTGTTGAGGAACTTGCCGCCCCGCATGGTGTCACGGAAGTGCACCATCCAGTTGTCGTCGGGGTTGACGTTGCCCATCGCGGCGGCGGCGCCGCCCTCGGCCATGACCGTGTGCGCCTTGCCGAACAGCGACTTGCAGACGATGGCCGTGCGCTTGCCCTGCTGGCGGGCCTCGATCGCGGCTCGCAGACCGGCCCCGCCGGCGCCGATGACGACGACGTCGTACTCGTGGCGCTCTGTGTTGTGCGTGTTTTCCACTTGAAAGCTGTCCTTACGCGTACGGGAAGGCGATGATGCCCTTGGCGACCAGGCGGACGTACAGGTCGGCGCCCATCACCGAGAACATCGAGGCCCACGCGAGGGGTTGGTGCTTGGCGTTGAGCTTGGAGACGAACGTCCAGGCCCGGTAGCGCAGCGGGTGACGGGAGAAGTGGTTGAGCCGCCCGGCCGTGATGTGCCGGCAGGAGTGGCACGAGAGCGTGTAGGCGTTGATCAGCACGGCGTTGGCGATCAGGATCCAGCTGCCGAGGCCGAGCGGCTTGTGCACGAGCGCCAGCACCGCGTCGTAGGCCAGGACGAGGCCGATCACGATGGCCGCGTAGAAGAAGTAGCGGTGCACGTTCTGGAGGATGAGCGGGAAGCGGCGCTCACCGGTGTACTTGCCGTGGGGCTCCTGGACGGCGCAGGCCGGCGGCGAGAGCCAGAACGAGCGGTAGTAGGACTTGCGGTAGTAGTAGCACGTCAGCCGGAATCCGCCGGGCAGCGCCAGGATGAGCAGGCCGGGCGACAGGGTGTACCAGTCGCCGATCGGCGCCCACCCGAACAGCTGCGCCCCCTCGGGACACGTCACCGCCGCCAGGCAGGGCGAGGCGAACGGGGCGATGTACGGATCGACGAAGATGCTGTTGTCGATGATCGCCCATACGCCGTAGACGAGGAAGGAGGCGAGCCCGAGGAATGTCACGAGCGGGGCCAGCCACCATCTGTCTGTTCGCAGGGTGCGTACTCTCACTTGCGCACGCTGCCGTCGGACCGGAGCTTCGGGCGTCGTCTGGGTCATCGCGGACCTCTCCACCTCCCGCGGACCCTTCGCGCAGGGGGTCCGTGGTTTCGTTTCGCTGGGCGCGCTCACACGGCGGGATCCGCTCGGGCGCGCGTTGGTGGGGGATACGTTACGACGACAGGATCGTGTTTTGTGAGCGGGGTCACTCACTTTTTCGATGACTAGCTGTGATTCCTGTCACGTACCCGCGTCAGAGGCGCTGCCCCTGTGCCGGCAACTTAACCACCGTCACGAAAAAATCATCGATTTGTCGGACAACCCGGATAAATTGCTCGAAATCCACCGGTTTCGCGACATAAGCATTGGCGTGGAGGTGGTAGCTGTGGAGGATGTCCTCCTCGGCCTCCGACGTCGTCAGGACCACCACGGGGATCGTCCGCAACACCGCGTCGGCCTTCACCTCCCGCAGCACCTCCTTCCCGCTCATCCGCGGCAGGTTGAGGTCGAGCAGGATCAGGTCGGGGCGCGGCGCGTCGACGTACTCGCCCTCCTGCCGCAGGAACGCCATCGCCTGCTCGCCGTCGTTGACCACGTTGAGCCGGTTGCGCACCTTGTTGAGGTCGAACGCCTCCTTCGTCAGCAGGATGTCCCCCTGGTCGTCCTCCACCAGGAGCACCTCGATGGGCCGCCATCCGTTCATCGTCCGTCTCCCGCCGCAGGCAACGTCCAGCGGAACGTGGCGCCGTGGCCGCCCGGCTCGGTGTCCTCGCCGTCGAGCCAGAGCTGTCCGCCGTGATACTCGACGATCTTCCGGCACAGGGCCAGCCCGATGCCAGTCCCCGGATAGACGTCTCGGGCGTGCAGGCGCTGGAAGATGAGGAAGATGCGGTCGGCGTACTTGGGCTCGACGCCGATGCCGTTGTCGGAGCAGCTGAACTCCCACATGTCGCCGTCGCGCCTGACCCCGATGTGCACCCGGGGCGGCTCCTCCGAGCGGAACTTGACCGCGTTCTCGATGAGGTTCTGGAAGAGCTGGGTGAGCTGCAGGTGGTTGCCCATGACCGCGGGCAGCTCGTCGCGGGTGACGGTGGCCCCGGTGTCCTCGATCGTGGCGGAGAGGTTGTCGAGCGCCCGGTCCAGCGCCGCGCCCGGCTCGGTCACCGTGCGCTCGCCGGTGACCCGGCCCACCCGGGAGAAGTCCAGCAGGTCGTTGATGAGCAGCTGCATGCGCTTGGCGCCGTCGACCGCGTAGGCGATGTACTGCTTCGCCCGCTCGTCGAGCTGGGAGCCGTAGCGCTGCTCCAGCATCTGGGTGAAGCTCGCCACCTTGCGCAGCGGCTCCTGCAGGTCGTGGCTCGCGACGTACGCGAACTGCTCCAGCTCGCCGTTCGACCGGCGCAGCTCCTCCGCCTGGTCGTTGGCCACCCGCCAGGCCGACAGGATGCGGCCGCGCATGGAGTCGATGTGGCTGGACAGCTCCGCCAGCTCGGCGGGCCGGTCGACGTGCAGGTCGCGGTCGAAGTCGCCGGCGGCGACCGCGCGTACTTGGTCGGTGAGCTGGTCGATGGGCTTGAGCACCGCGTACCTGACGATCACCACCAGCCCCGCGCCGCAGCCGAGCAGCAGCACGAACACCACGACCAGCGCCACGATCAGCCGGTCGACCTGGGCGGCCACCTCGGGGCGCGGGTTGAGCTCGGCGGTCTTGGCGGTCATCGTCATCACCGTCGCCACCCCGGCGGCGAAGATGAGCCCGGCGAGTATCGCGACCAGCAGGAACCAGCGGGCGACCGGCAGCCGGCCGAGACCCGTGGGCTCCTTCGGCGGAGGAAGCGGGTGGATGCTCACATTCTCCTCCTCCTCAGCATGACCACGGCCAGATCGTCGCTGAGCGTGCCGACATGTCTGATGAGGCCGTCGAGGTCGATGACGCCGTGGGCGCGTACCAGCTCGACCAGGCCGTCCACGCCGAGCAGCCGGCCCGGCTCGTGCACGGCCGCCTCGATGAGCCCGTCGGTGTAGAGCATCATCGACCAGTCGTCGCCCAGCGGCACGTCGATGACCGACCACGCCGCGTCGGGGAAGATGCCGAGCGGCGGCCCCGACGGCGTGCCGTCCACCACCTCCACCGTGCCCCCGCGCACCAGCACGGGCGGCGGGTGGCCGACCACGCGCATGGTCGCGTGGCGCAGGTCGGGAGAGATCGTGGCCGTGCACAGCGTGGTGAAGATCTCGGGCGCCTGGCGCTCGGCGCGCAGCAGGGCGTCGAGCGTGCGCAGCAGCGTGTCGCCGGTCTGCCCGGCCAGCACCAGCGTGCGCCAGGCGATGCGCAGCGCCACGCCCAGCGCGGCCTCGTCGGGGCCGTGGCCGCAGACGTCGCCGATCACCAGGTGCACCGAGCCGTCGGGGGTCTGCACGGTGTCGAAGAAGTCGCCGGCCAGCGTGCCGCCGCTGCCGGGCAGGTAGCGGGTGACGTGTTCGATCTCCTGCGTACGCAGCAGCGGGTCGGGCAACAGCGCGCTCTCCAGCCGCGCGTTCTCCTTGGCCGTCAGCTCCGCCTGGACGAGCTTGAGCTGCGCCACGTCGGCCCGCTTGCGCTCCATCGCGTAGCGGATGGACCTGGCCAGCAGCCGGGCCTCCACGTCGCCCTTGACCAGATAGTCCTGTGCGCCCGCCTGGACCGCCGTGACGCCCACGTGGACGTCCCTGAGGCCGGTCAGCACCAGCACGGCGGTGTACGGCGCGAGCGCGATGACCTCCTCAAGGGCCTCCAGCCGGCTGGCGTCGGGCAGCGAGAGGTCGACCAGCACGCACTGGATCTCCGGAGTCAGCTTGCGCCTGGCCTCGCTCAAGCTGCGGGCACGGAAGATCCGGGGCGGCGCCACCGCCTCCTTCAGCAGCTCTTCGACCAGGAACGCGTCACCGTCGTCATCCTCGATGAGGAGCAACGTCAGCGTTTCGGAGAGATTGGCGGTCAAAACACCTCTTCTGGGGAGTGCGGTGCCCTGGATGCTCATTCTGCGATGAGCTCGACCCCTTCCGGAAGCGTACCGTCGTGCCCGGCCTCGACGACGTATGAGAGGAGGGTCTCTCTGAAGGCCTGCGCGGCCCTCGTGGGCTCGACGTCCTTGCGGTGGGCCAGCGCGATCGTCCTGCTCAGGCCGGGCGGCGCGAGCGGCGTGCCGCGCAGCCCAGGACGGCCGTCGAGCACCATCGACGGCACCACCGCCACGCCCAGCCCGGCCTCGACGAAGCGCAGCACCGCGTCCATCTCGCCGCCCTGCACCGCGAACCGCGGCTCGAACCCCGCCTGCCGGCAGGCCGCCAGCGTCGCCTCGCGCAGGTCGTAGCCGCGCCTGAACATCACCATCTGCCGCCCCCGCAGGTCCTCGATGTGCAGGTAGGGGCGCTTCAGCGGCTCGTGGGCGGGCGCGACGACGACGAGGTTCTCGCGCAGGATCTCCTGGGTGACGAGCGAGGGGTCGTCGCTCTGCAGCGGCATGATGATCAGCGACAGGTCGAGCTGCCCCCTCGCCAGCGCCCTGACCAGGTCACGCGAGCCGCCCTCCTCGACCAGCAGCTCGATGCCGGGGTACGAGCGGTGGAAGCGGGCCAGCGCGTCGGCCATCAGCCCGGCGCAGAGCGAGGGCGTCGCGCCCAGGCGTACCCGGCCCCTGCGCAGCCCCGCGAGCTGCGCCACCTCCTGCCGGGCGGTGTCGGCGTCGGCGAGGATGCGGCGGGCCAGCGGCAGCAGCGCCTCGCCAGCGGCGGTCAGCGTGACGTTGCCGCGCGCCCGCGAGAACAGCCGGGCGCCGAGATCCTCCTCCAGCGCCTTGATCTGCTTGCTCAACGACGGCTGCGCGACCCGCATGCGCTCGGCCGCCTGCGTGAAGTGACGGGCCTCCGCGACCGCCACGAAGTACGCGAGCTGCTGAAACTGCATGTGATTTTCCTCGCATCGGCGCGTGCGGGGAACTTCGAGAAAGCCGCACCGACCCACATCATAGCCGCAAGCTATCGAAACCAGACCCACGATGACTTGGACGGATCATTGCTGGATACCTAGCTTTTGCGTTGTGACTGCCACGATAGAGCGCGGGTCCGCCACCGCGCCTGTTTCCGCCCCCAAGAAAGCCCCGACGGGCAAGAAGCCCGGCGGGTTCCTGAGCTCGTCCAACGGCAAGAAAGTCGTCATGGCCGTCACGGGCGCCGTGATGGTGCTCTTCCTCGTCGGCCACATGCTCGGCAACCTGAAGATCTTCTTCGGCCGTGAGTCCTTCAACGAGTACGCCCACGCGCTGCGCACCCTGCTGGAGCCCATCGCGCCCTACCGCACGCTGCTGACCCTCGTCGAGATCGTCCTCGTCGTCTCGGTCGTCGCGCACATGTGGGCCGCGATCTCGCTCTCCCGCCGCGCGGGCAAGGCCAGGCCGGTCAAGTACGTGGCCAAGAAGTCCCAGGCGAGCGGCTACACCACGCACATCATGCGGTGGGGTGGCGTGACGATCGTGCTCTTCGTGATCTGGCACCTGCTCGACCTGACCTTCGGCGTCGTCAACCCCAAGGGCTTCAACTCAGAACCCGCCGACCGGATGATCGCGGGCTTCGACCCCTCCCGGTGGTGGGTGACGCTGATCTACCTCGTCGCCGTCGTCATGGTCGGCCTCCACCTGCGGCACGGCATCTGGAGCGGCTTCCAGACGCTCGGCTGGGCCAACCGCAGCCGCTACCGCGTCCTGCGCGCGACCGCCGGCCTCGTCTCCGCCGCGCTGGTCATCGGCTTCCTGGCCCCGCCCCTCGCGATCACGTTCGGAGTAGTCAAGTGAAGTACACCGAAGGCCCCGAGATCCGGGACACCAAGGCTCCCGCCGGGCCCATCGAGGAGCGCTGGGAAAAGCGGAAGTTCAGCGCCAAGCTGGTCAACCCGGCCAACAAGCGCAAGCTCAACGTGATCGTCGTCGGCACCGGCCTGGCCGGCGGATCCGCCGCCGCCACGCTCGGCGAGCTGGGCTACAACGTCAAGTCCTTCTGCTACCAGGACTCCCCGCGCCGCGCCCACTCCATCGCCGCCCAGGGCGGCATCAACGCCGCCAAGAACTACCGCGGCGACGGCGACTCGATCTACCGGCTCTTCTACGACACCGTCAAGGGCGGCGACTTCCGGGCCCGCGAGTCGAACGTCTACCGCCTCGCCCAGGTCTCGGTGAACATCATCGACCAGGCCGTGGCGCAGGGCGTGCCGTTCGCCCGCGAGTACGGCGGCCTGCTCGACACCCGCTCCTTCGGCGGCGCCCAGGTCTCCCGCACCTTCTACGCCCGCGGCCAGACGGGGCAGCAGCTGCTGCTGGGGGCGTACCAGGCGCTGGAGCGGCAGGTCGCGGCCGGGACCGTCACCATGCACACCAGGCACGAGATGCTCGACCTGATCGTCTCCGACGGCCGCGCGCGCGGCATCATCGTGCGCGACATGGTCACCGGCGAGATCGAGCGCCACTACGCCGACGCCGTCGTGCTCGCCACCGGCGGCTACGGCAACGTGTTCTTCCTGTCCACGAACGCCAAGGGCTGCAACACCACGGCCATCTGGCGGGCGCACGAGCGCGGGGCGTACTTCGCCAACCCCTGCTACACGCAGATCCACCCGACCTGCATCCCCGTGTCGGGCGAATACCAGTCGAAGCTCACGCTCATGTCCGAGTCGCTGCGCAACGACGGCCGCGTCTGGGTGCCGCTGCTCAAGAACGACACCCGCGCCCCCGGCGACATCCCGGAGGAGGAGCGCGACTACTACCTGGAGCGCATCTACCCCGCCTTCGGCAACCTGGTGCCGCGTGACATCGCCTCCCGCGCCGCCAAGAACGTCTGCGACGAAGGCCGCGGCGTCGGCCCCGGCGGGCTCGGCGTCTACCTCGACTTCCGCGACGCCATCAACCGGCTCGGCCGCGACGCCGTCGAGAAGAAGTACGGCAACCTCTTCGAGATGTACGAGCGCATCACCGGCGAGAACCCGTACGACGTGCCGATGCGCATCTACCCCGCCGTCCACTACACGATGGGCGGGCTGTGGGTGGACTACGACCTGCAGTCCACCGTCCCCGGCCTGTTCGTCATCGGCGAGGCCAACTTCTCCGACCACGGCGCCAACCGCCTCGGCGCGTCCGCGCTCATGCAGGGCCTGGCCGACGGCTACTTCGTGCTGCCGACCACCATCGGCGACTACCTCGCCGCCGGCCCGTTCGGCGACGTGGACGAGGAGGCCGTGGCCGAGGCCGAGATCCGCGTCCGCAACAAGATCGACCGGCTCCTGTCCGTGAACGGCACCAGGACGCCCGACTCCTTCCACCGCGAGCTCGGCAAGCTCATGTGGGACTACTGCGGCATGGAGCGCACCGAGGAGTCGCTGCGCAAGGCCCTCGATCGCATCCCCGAACTGCGTGCGGAGTTCTGGCAGAACGTCAAGGTCACCGGCACCGCCGAGGAGCTCAACCAGGTGCTGGAGAAGGCCGGCCGGGTGGCCGACTTCTTCGACCTGGCCGAGCTGATGTGCCTGGACGCCCTCGTCCGCACCGAGTCCTGCGGCGGCCACTTCCGCGCCGAGTCCCAGGACGCCGACGGCGAGGCGCTGCGCGACGACGAGAACTTCGCGCACGTGTCGGCCTGGGAGCACACCCCCGACGGGCCGGTCCTGCACAAGGAAGCGCTCGAGTACGAGTACGTCAAGATGACCCAGCGGAGCTACAAGTGAACCTGACCCTACGCGTCTGGCGTCAGAAGGGCCCTTCGGACGAGGGCCGCATGGTGACGTACAAGGTTGAGGACGTCTCCCCGGACATGTCGTTCCTGGAGATGCTGGACGTGCTCAACGAGCGCCTCATCCTGGAGGGCGACGACCCGATCGCCTTCGACCACGACTGCCGCGAAGGCATCTGCGGCATGTGCGGCATGGTCATCAACGGCGTCGCCCACGGGGAGCAGCGCGCCACCACGACGTGCCAGCTGCACATGCGCCACTTCGAGGACGGCGCCGAGATCACCATCGAGCCGTGGCGGGCCGCGCCGTTCCCCGTCGTCAAGGACCTCGTCGTGGACCGCAGCGCGTTCGACCGCATCATCCAGGCGGGCGGCTTCGTCTCCGTACCGGCCGGGTCCGCGCCGGACGCCCACAGCGTCCCGGTGCGCAAGGAGGACGCCGACTCCGCCTTCGACGCGGCCACCTGCATCGGGTGCGGCGCCTGCGTGGCGGCCTGCCCGAACGGCTCCGCCTCCCTCTTCACCGCCGCCAAGATCACCCACCTGTCCCTGCTGCCGCAAGGGCAGCCTGAGCGGCTCTCCCGCGCCAAGGCCATGGTGGACCAGATGGACGCCGAAGGGTTCGGCGGCTGCACGAACACCGGTGAGTGCACGGCCGTGTGCCCGAAGGGGATCCCGCTGGACACGATCGCGCAGATGAACAGCGACTACCTGAAGGCGAACGCCAAGTAGCCGATCACGCCGAAGGGGCGGGTGAGCTTGCGCTCACCTGCCCCTTCGGCTTTGGTGCTCCGAGCAAACAGGTCTTCGCTCTGGAGCGCTTCGCGCAAGTGAGCTCAGGCAGTTCTGCTTTCGGCGCCTCCCGGCGCACCCCACGCCTCCGGTGACTGGTCTCCCACCCGTTGCCCGTGGAGACGGTGGGCCCTCTACGCCCTCCCTGACCTTGGGATCGTCCTGAGCGTGTTGACCTGTGGCCTTGCACGATCAGGGCCGTGGGGCCGTTCATCGTAGTTGCCTGTGAGGCCCGGAGCGAAGGCTGCCCACCTCAATCGTGAGGGTCTTGCGGCTGACGGCTGTGGAGGAGGTCGCGTGCGGAGACGGTGGTCCCTTGACGCCATCTCAACCGCGGGATCGTCTCCCGACGGGGTCGTGGTCACCGGGACGGCCTCGTCGCAGCGGGATCGCATCACCGCCATCGGCGAGGCCAAGGGCACGCTCGCCCCCATGGACGTCCCCCAGCTCCAGCGGCTGGAGCACCTGCGCGCGCTGCTGCCCGACGATCGGGTGGACGGGCCGCCCAAGCTGCTGCTGTTCGCCAGGGCGGGGTTCACGGGCGAGCTGGTGGAGGCGGCGCGCGGGCGGCGGGATGTGGAGCTGGTGGATCTGCACCGGTTGTACGCGGGCGAATAGCTCTTTTTCTGAGAAGGCGGTAACAAGGGGGCGGTTCGGACCACTTCCCGGTGTCAGGAAGAAACGATGTCCGAACGAAGGGGCTGGGCGGTGGCGGATGATGCGCACCGGTTCACCGGCATGTACGACGCATGCCGGCAACGCGTGTGGGCGTACGTGGTCAGTCGCGCCGGGCGGCAGGTCGCCGACGAGGTGGTGAGCGAGACGTTCGCGATCGCCTGGCGGCGGCTCGACGACGTGCCGGAGCCCGCGCTGCCGTGGCTGCTCGGCGTGGCCAGGAACGTGCTGCGCGACAACGTACGCGCGGAGCTGCGCCGCGAGGCGCTGGCGGCCGAGCTGCGGGCCTGGACCGAGGGCGACGTGGCCGAGCAGGTGACCGAGCGGCTCGGGGTGCTGCGGGCGCTGGCCGCGCTGCACGAGGACGACAGGGAGATCCTCGTCCTCGTCGCCTGGCACGGCCTGTCGCCGAAGGAGGCGGCCGGAGTCGTCGGCTGCTCGCCCGCGGCCTACCGCGTACGCCTGCACCGGGCCCGCAAGCGCCTGAAGCAGGCCATGGAGACGGAGCCGGCGCCGAAGCGGTCCCACGTGCGGAATCTCAGCGAGGAGTGGTCATGAACCCGATGGAGGAGCTCCGGGCGGCCAGGCCCGCGCATCTCGATGAGCGGCAGGTGGACGAGCAGACCCGGGCGGTGGAGCTGGCCAGGGCGATGGCGCGGCCGCGCGAGCCGAGACGGGGGCGCAATCGTGTGGCGCGGCCGGTGTGGGGGTTCGGGCTCGCGGGCGCGGTGGCCGCCGCGGCGGCGGTGGCGATCGTCGTCTCCGGCAACACCGCCGTCCCCGGCCCCGGGGTGCGGCACCCGGTGGCGACCGAGCAGACTCCGACCGAGCAGACCCCGACCGAGCAGGCCCCCACGGTGCGGCTGTCGGCGCGTGACGTGCTGCTGGCCGCCGCAGAGAAGGCCGGGCGGCAGGTGGAGGGCAAGGGCGACTTCTGGCACAGCGTCACGATCAGCAGGAACGTGTACGTCGCCGAGGACGGCTACCGCGTCGTCGACCGGTCGAGCAGCGAGCAGTGGACGCCCGCCGATCCCAAGGGCGAGCAGTGGTGGCGTACGCGGTCGCTGGGCGTGCAGCCGATGACCGACGCCGACAGGCAGGCGTGGGAGGCGGCGGGCAAGCCGTCCGAGATCGACGTGCGGATGCCCGCGAAGGACAGGAAGAACAAGCCGGGCAGGCTCACGCTGCCCACGACGCCGCGCCCGGAGCGGTTCGACAGCAGCAAGCTGGTGGACGGCCACGTGTTCTGGCTGGGCCGCAACGTCACGATGAAGGACCTGCGCGGGCTGCCGGACGAGCCGGAGGCGCTGAAGAAGTGGCTCATGGCGTCGTACGCGGGGCACGGGACGGAGTCCACGAGCGAGGAGATGACCGGCGACGCCTGGCTGTTCAGGGTCGCGATGGGCCTGATCATGGACATGCCGGTGACGCCCGAGGTGCGCGGCGCCGCCTTCCGCATGCTGGCCGACCTGGACGAGGTGGAGGTGACCGCCGGCGTCACCGACGCCGAGGGACGGCGGGGCACGGCGGTGTCCGTACGCGAGACCTACCCCAAGGGCGGCGTCTCGGACAACCGGCTGATCTTCGACGAGGCGACCGGCCGCCCGCTCGCCAACGAGCACGTGGTCGTGCGGTCCGGCGGTTACCAGGCGGGGCTTGAGCCGGGCACGGTGTGGAACTCGAACGCGCTCATCGAGGCGAGCTGGACGGACACGCTGCCCCGCTAGGAGAGGTCCCAGGCCCGGGCGAAGGTGTCCACGGCCGACGTTGCGATCGCGCGCAGCTCGGCGTCCGCCAATGTGCGGGTGCCGAGCTGCGTGCGTGCTTCGAGTGGGCCGAGGAGCAGGGCGAGGAACTGCTCGGCGGCGAGGTCGGGGTCGGCGGCGCGCAGCCGTCCGGCGAGGGCGAGGCGGGCCAGCCGGTCGGCGAGCGCCCTGGTGAGCCGGTCGGGGCCGCTGTCCTTGACGATGTCGAGGATGTCGGGGAAGTGGGTGACCTCGGAGTAGAGCAGCCGGCGCAGCGCGCATGAGCGCCCGTCGGTGTGCAGGCCGAGCAGGCGGCCGGCCACCTGCTCCAGGGTGGCGCGCAGGTCGTCGCCTGGGGCGGTGAGCGGCTCCAGGGCGGCGATCCGCTCGTCGAGCACGGTGCGTGCCGCGGCCTCCAGCGCGTGCCTGAACAGGGTGGCCTTGTCGGTCATGTGGTTGTAGACCGTCGGCTTGGCCACGCCGGCCTCGCGGGCGATGGCCTGCACGCACGCCTGCGCGTAGCCCTCGCGGGCGAACACGGTGAACGCGCCCTCCAGGATCGCCTGGCGCTTGTCGATCCGGCCGCGCGTGGTCGTCATGGTTCCGATTGTACTCACGGGTTCAAGTAGGTGGACTGGTCGGGTTGCCATGCAACGGATGGGATCATTACGTTGAACTCATGAGTTCAAATGACGACCGCATGGACGGGCGGCTGCTCGCCACCATCGCCGTGGTCCTGCTCGGCGGCCTGCTGGGCATCCTCAACAGCACGATGGCCGCCGTCGCCACCGGCAGCCTGGCCACGGTCTTCGACACCTCGCTGAGCACGGTCGGGTGGGCGTCCACCGGGTTCCTGCTCGCGGTGACGGCCACCATCCCGTTCACCACCTGGGCCGTCGACCGCTACGGCGGCAAGCGGCTCTGGCTCGCCGGCCTCGGCGTGTTCCTCGCCGGGTCGCTGGCCGCCGGGCTGGCCTGGGACATCGGCAGCCTGATCGCGTTCCGCGTGGTGCAGGGATTCGGGGCCGGGCTGCTCGACCCGCTCGTGCTCATCCTGCTCGCCAGGGCGGCGGGGGCGCCCAGGGCCGGGCGGGTGATGGGGCTCATGGGGGTCGTGCTGTCGCTCGGGCCCGTGCTGGGGCCGATCGCCGGTGGCGCGATACTCGGGTCGCTGTCGTGGCGGGCGATGTTCCTGCTCAGCGTGGCCGTGGGGGTGGTGGCGCTGGTGCTCGCCGTACGGGTGATCCCCGCCGACTCACCCGCCGACTCACCCGCCGACTCACCGGCCGGCGAGCGGCCCGCGCGGCTCGACGTCATCGGCCTGGCGCTGCTCGGGCCCGGGTTCGCGGCCGTCGTGCTGGGGCTGTCGCAGACGGCTGAGCAGGGCGGGTTCGGCGCGTGGCAGGTGCTGCTGCCGCTGGTCGCGGGGATCGTGCTGCTCATCGCGTACGCCGGGCACGCCAGGCGCGAGCGCCCGCTGATCGACCTCGGGCTGTTCCGCAGCCGCGGCTTCACCGCCAGCGTCACGATCATGGGGCTCGGCGGGATGGGCCTGTACGCCGCCCTGTTCGCGCTGCCCCTGTACTACCAGCAGGAGCACGGCCATGACGTGCTGGCGGCCGGGCTGCTCATGGCGCCGCTCGGGCTGGGCGGCTCCATCGCGATGCCGCTGGCCGGCCGGCTGTCCGACCGGCTCGGCGCGCGCGGCCTCGCCACGGGAGGCGCGCTGGTGGCCCTGCTCAGCGTGTACGCCCTCACCCGCATCGGCCCCGACACCCCCGAGGTGTGGCCGGCCCTGGCGGCACTGACGTTCGGGCTGGGCAGTGGCTGCTTCAGCGCGCCCACCATGGGCTCCCTCTACCGCACGCTCCCCGGGCCGATGGTGGCCCAGGGCAGCTCCGTGCTGTACATGCTCAACCAGCTCGGCGCCGCCCTGGGCGTCGCCCTCGTCACGCTCGTCGTCCAGACCGCCGCCGACACCATGAGCGGGCTGCGCGGCGTCTTCTGGATCTCGTTCGCCGCCGTCGTGGTCGTCCTGGCGCTCATCCCGCTGCTGCCGGGCCGGGCAGCAGCGGCGGCTCAGGCGGAGGCCGTGCCGTCCGCGGGGACGAAACCCCACAAGAACGGGATCAGGTAGCGCGGCTGCTCGCCCAGGAAGTGCGTGAGATCGTCCTCGGAGACCTTCAGCGTGACGGCCGAGCCGGACCGCCCCGGGTCCCAGCCCCGCTCCAGCGCCCGCCCGACGCAGGCGGCCACCAGGGCGGGCGTGACCGGGATCGTACGGTGACCCAGCCAGTTGTCCGGCCGGGCGCACGGCAGCGACACCACCAGGACGTCGCCCGGCTCCTCCGCCCGTTCGACCGCGAACGTCAGCGGCGTCCACCCGTTGCCCTGGCTGTAGGACGGCTTGCGGCGCACCCGCCAGCGGTAGGAACCGCCGGCGACGGTGATGCGTCGCGAGCCCTTCTTCGGCATCGCCACCGGCTCACCCCTTGTAGTTGAAGATCTGGCGCAGCGTGTGCTGCACCTCGACCAGGTCCTGCTGGTCGGCCATGACCTGGTCGATCGGCTTGTACGCCTCCGGATGCTCGTCCACCAGGGCGGCCGCCCGGTCGGCGTTCCAGGTGCGGCCGCTCATCGCCTCGGTCAGCGACCGCGCCGACAGCTGCTTCTTGGCCTTCGTCCGCGACATGCGCCGCCCCGCCCCGTGCGAGCACGAGTGGTAGGAGTCGGGGTTGCCGCGCCCGCGCACGATGTACGAGCGGGTGCCCATCGAGCCCGGGATCACGCCCTCGTCACCGTGGTCGGCCTTGATGGCGCCCTTGCGGGTGATCCACAACGACTTGCCGAAGTGGGTCTCCTGCTGGGTGAAGTTGTGGTGGCAGTTGATCGTACGGACCCGCTGCCCCTTCCCGACGACCTTGAACAGCGCGTTGATCAGCACCCGGTCCATCCGCGCCCGCGAGGCCATCGCGTAGCGCTGCGCCCACAGCATGTCCTCGATGTACGCGGTGAACTCCGGCGTGCTCTGCACGAGGTAGGCCAGGTCGGGGTCCTCGAGACCGACGGCCTGCTTGCGCATGAGCTTCTTCGCGCCCGTGATGTGGAACTGGGCGAGCTGATTGCCGATGCCACGCGAACCCGAGTGCAGAACCGTCCAGACCCGGTCACGCTCGTCGAGGCAGACCTCGACGAAGTGGTTGCCGGAGCCGAGGGTGCCGAACTGGTCGGCGACCTTCTTCGTCTGCTTCGGGTTGAGGTCGGTGTGGGGCAGGCCGAGCTCGCTCAGCGAACGGTCGATGCCCGGGTCGTCGTGGCCCTTGCCGACGCCGGCCGGGATGCGGCGCTCGACCATCGGCATCAGCGCGGCCAGCGTGTCGGGCAGGTCGGCGGCCGTGAGCGTGGTCTCGGTCGCCACCATGCCGCAGCCGATGTCGACGCCGACGGCGGCCGGGATGATGGCGTTCTCGGTCGGGATCACCGAGCCGACCGTCGCACCGATGCCGACGTGAGCGTCAGGCATGAGAGCGACGTGACCGGCGACGAATGGCAGGCGGGCGGTGCGTGCGGCCTGCATGATCGCGCCTTCGTCGATCTCGCTGGCCCACGACAGCAGGTTCGGTGCGGGCTGGTTCGGCATGAAAGGAATCTCCTCACTGAGTCGTGATCAGTGTGTCGTGACCCGAGAGGATTTCCCATCTATTTTACCGTTCGGGGGGTGGCTCAGGCCCTGTACAGCCAGGTCAGCGCCATGCTCCTGCCGCCGCGGCCCGGGCCGCGTACGTCTCGAAGGGTTTCGGCGGGCGGCCCGTCACCTGGGCGACCACCTCGGAGACCGGCTGGTCGCCGAGCGCGCGCAGCGCCGCGAACGCCTTCGCCGCCCCGATCGACTCGTCCGAGAAGGCGTTGGCCGCGATGTAGTCCTCCTCGCCGCCCCGGTAACGCACCTCGCGGCCGATTTCCCGGCCGATGATCTCGACGGCCTCACCGAACGACAGCGAGCGCGGGCCGGTGACCTCGTACGAGCGGCCGGCGTGACCGTCCTGGGTCAGCGCCGCCGCGGCGACCGCCGCGATGTCGCCCGCGTCCACGAACGCCTGGCCCACGTCGCCGAGCGGCAGCAGGAGCTCGCCCGCCATGATCGCGGGACGCAGGAAGCCCTCGTCGAAGTTCTGGTCGAACCAGCTCGGCCGCAGGATCGTCCACGCGGCGCCGCAGTCGCGCACGGTCCGCTCGGCGGCCAGCAGGCGCTCGTCGCGCATCACCTCGATGGCGCCGCTCGACAGCAGCACCACCCGCGCCACGCCCCTGGCGACCGCCAGGGACACGAACTCAGGGTCGATCGGGACGCCGTCGGGCGCCATGAGGTAGACCGCCGAAGCTCCGGTGACGGCCGGCTCCCAGGTGGCCTGGTCGGACCAGTCGAACCTGGTCTGGCCGCTCCTGGAGGCGGCACGGACGGGGTGACCGGCCTCACGCAGGATCTTCGCCACGCGGCGGCCGGTGGACCCCGTGGCACCGAGGACAAGGATCACTTGAGAGTTCATCCCCGCACTCAAGCAAAGCCCACCGACAGAAACCGTCCACGGTGTGCCGGTGGGTCACTCCGTCCAGGCGGTGGTGGCGTCGAGGCGGGTGCGCCACAGCTTCTCGCCGTCGCCGCCCGGCTCCCAGCGGGCGCAGAAGTCGAGCAGGGCGCGGCAGCGGGCCGCCATGGCGGCGTGGCGGTCGGGCCAGGCGGGCACGGGGTCGCCGTACGCGGCGAAGAAGCGCGGCAGCAGGGCCACGTGCTCGGGGTGGTGACTGCGCACGATCCACTCCACCCAGGCGAGGTCCTCGACAGGGCGCCCAGGGTGCGCCCACTCCCAGTCGAGGATGGCCGCCGTCTCGTACGTGGCCGGGTCGAACAGCATGTTCTGGGGCCCGTAGTCGCCGTGGACGATGCCGAGCCGGTGGATGCGGGCCAGCATGCGTCCGCACTCGGCGAACACCTCCTCGGCCCGCCCCTCGTCGAGGAGGTCCTGGCCGTGCAGCCCGTCGACGTAGCGGGTGGTGAGGCTGGTGGCGGTGACCTGGTGGACGCGGGGGACGGGCAGGCGGCCGCGCAGGCGGCGCAGGTAGCGGCTCTCGGTGGTCAGCCTGAAGGCCGCCTCGGGACCCTGGTAGCACTTCACGACCAGGGCGCCGTCGCCGAACGTGCTGTTGGTGTACCCGTGCTTCACAAGGGTCGATTCTGGCGTACGCGTACCCTCGCCGGGCGCTGCGCCGCGCGATCCGGGCGGCTCCGATACACGATGTAAGGACGGTACAAATGCCCCAACAGGGCGGAAATTCTGGGCACCGGGAGGCTGGACGGGAAGCGTCCGGGGCACCCCATTCGCCCCGGATGTGCACCTTGTAAAGATTGTGGACGGGGCTCTTGTAACTGGATGAAAACGGTTTGCCGGTCCAGGTGACGCCTTGTCAAGGTGGTCGAGCTATGCGCTCCCTTCCTGAGGCCGATCCCGGCGTGCCCGACATCCGCAGCCCGCTCCGCTACCTGTGGTGGAACGCCGGGCGCCAGGCGCCGTCCCTGCTCCTCGGCATCGGCTTCGCCGTGCTGTGGTGGCTGGTGCAGGCCCTCATGCCGGCCGTGCTCGGGCAGGGCATCCAGGCCGTCACCGCCAAGGACACCCCGTCCCTGGTCACGTGGTCGGCCGTGCTGTTCGGGCTGGGGCTGATCCAGGCGTTCAGCGGCATCATGCGGCACCGCATGGCCGTCTACAACTGGCTGGCCGCCGCCTACCGCACCGTCCAGCTCACCTCCCGCCAGGCCGCCAGGCTCGGCGCCACGCTGCCCAAACGCCTGTCCACCGGCGAGGTCGTCAGCGTCGGAAACTCCGACATCGCCCACATCGGCAACAGCATCGACATCCTGCTGCGCGGCACCGGCGCGGTCGTCGCCATCGTCACCGTCACGGTGATCCTCATCTCCACCTCGCTGCCGCTCGGCCTCCTCGTGCTGGTCGGCGTGCCGATCATGGCCGCCGCCGTCGCGCCCCTGCTCCGCCCGCTCCACCGGCGCCAGCGCCACCAGCGCGAGCTGACCGGCGAGCTGTCCACCCGAGCCGCCGACATCGTCGCCGGGCTGCGGGTGCTGCGCGGCGTCGGCGGCGAGCAGGTCTTCTCCCGGCGCTACCGCGACGAGTCCCAGGACGTACGCGGGGCGGGCGTCCGCGTCGCCGGCGTCGAGTCCGTGCTCGAAGGCGCCCAGATCGTGCTGCCCGGCCTGCTCATCGCCCTCGTCACCGGCATCGGCGCCTCCTTCGCCGTCGCCGGCGACATCCCCACCGGGCAACTCGTCGCCTTCTACCTCTACGCGGTCTTCCTCATCGGCCCCATGCGCACCCTCACCGAGGCCGCGGACAAACTCACCAAAGGCCACGTCGCCGCCGGCCGGGTCATCCGCATCCTGTCGCTAGAGCCCGAGGTCACCGGCGGCACCGGCAGCAGCGCGGGCGGCGTGCTGCGCGACTCCTACAGCGGGGTCACCCTCCAGCCCGGCTGGCTCAGCGCCGTCGCCGCCGCCGCGCCCGGCGACGCCATCGCCATCGCCGACCGGCTCGGCCGCTACGCCGACGGCGACGTCACCTTCGGCTCCGCCGAGCTGCGCACCCTCCCCATCGACGAGGTGCGCTCCCGCATCCTCGTCGCCGACAACGACGCCCGCCTGTTCAACGGCCGGCTCCGCGACGAGCTCGACGTCCGCGGCCAGGCCACCGACGAGGACATCCACCGGGCCCTGCGCGCCGCCTGCGCCACCGACATCGTCGACGCCCTGCCCGACGGGCTCGACACCGAGGTGGCCGAGGCGGGGCGCGAGTTCTCCGGCGGCCAGCAGCAGCGGCTGCGGCTCGCCAGAGCGCTGATCACCGACCCCGAGGTGCTCATCCTCGTCGAGCCCACCAGCGCCGTCGACGCCCACAGCGAGGCCCGCATCGCCGAACGCCTCGCCGCCGCCCGAGCCGGCCGCACCACGCTCATCTGCACCACCAGCCCGCTCGTGCTCGACCGGGCCGAACACGTCATCTATGTCGAGGAGGGCCGGGTGCTGGCCGAAGGCACACATCGGCAACTGCTCGACGGCTCGCCCGCCTACGCGGCGACCGTGACCCGCGGGGAGGACTGAATGGCACGCGGGATCCTGCCGGTCGCCGATCGCAGACAGGTGCGCGCCTACGCCAGGCGGCTCACCCTCAAATATCCGCGCGAGCTCGGCTTCGCCCTGCTCCTGCACGGCCTGGCCGCCGTCGCCGGCCTGCTCGTCCCTTGGCAGCTCGGCGAGCTGGTGCAGAACGTCCAATACGGCTTCGCCGTCGACGTGCCCCTCGTCGCCGCCGCCATCGGCGCGTTCCTGCTGCTCCAAGGCGTCCTCGTCCGCTACGCCGTGCTCGCCTCCGCCAGGCTCGGCGAGAAGGTGCTGGCCGAGCTGCGCGAGGAGTTCGTCGACCGGGTGCTCGGGCTGCCCCTGTCCACCGTCGAACGCGCCGGGTCCGGCGACCTCATCACCCGCACCTCGCGCGACGTCGACGCCCTGTCCCGCACCGTGCGCCACGCCGTGCCGGAGACGCTCATCGCCATGGTCACCTTCGTGATCACCATCGGCGCGCTCCTGCTCGTCAGCCCGCTCCTCATGCTCCCCATGCTGGTGGCCGGGCCCATCATCCACATCGCCACCCGCTGGTACCTCGCCCGCGCCCGCGACGGCTACCTCCGCGAGAACGCCGCCTACGCCGACATCACCGAAGGGCTCGCCGAGACCGTCGAAGGCGCCAGGGCCGTCGAGGCGCTGGGGCTGCGCGAGCGCCGCCGGGCCCGCACCGACACCGACATCACCCGCTCCTTCGCCGCCGAACGCTACACCCTCGGCCTGCGCACCACCTGGTACCCAGCGGTCGAGCTCGGCTACGTGATCCCGGTGGTCGCCGCCCTCCTGGTCGGCGGCCTCTTCTACACCAGCGGCTGGGTCTCCCTCGCCCAGGTCACCACCGCCGCCCTCTACGCCCAGCAACTCATCGACCCCCTCGACCGCTTCCTGATGTGGATCGACGAACTCCAGGTGGGCGGCGCCTCAATGGCCCGCCTGCTGGGCGTGACCAACGTCCCCGACGACCGCACCCCCACGACGAACGGCTCTATGCCCACGACCTCCACGACGAACGGCTCCACCCCCACCACCCCGGCGACCCCCTCAAGTGGGCGCTTGCCGGCCGCTGGGGCGGAGTCCGCCGGGGAGGTGTTGCGGGCCGCCGATGTGCGTTATGCCTACCGTGAGGGGCGGGATGTGCTGCACGGTGTGTCGTTGACCATTCGGCCCGGTGAGCGGCTTGCCATGGTGGGGCCGTCCGGGGCCGGGAAGTCGACGCTCGGGCGGTTGCTGGCCGGGATCCACGGTCCTCGCACCGGGTCCGTCACCGTGGGCGGAGTGCCCCTGGTGGACCTGCCGCTCGACGAGCTGCGGGGCCAGGTCGCCCTCGTCACCCAGGAACACCACGTGTTCAAGGGCACCGTCCGCGACAACCTCATCATCGCCCGCCCCGACGCCGCCGACTCCGCCGTGGTCAAGGCCCTGGAAGCCGTCGACGCCCTCGACTGGGTACTGGCCCTGCCCGCCGGCCTGGACACCGAGGTCGGCTCCGGCGGCCTCACCGTGTCACCGGCCCAGGCCCAGCAGCTGGCCCTGGCCAGGCTCGTCCTCGCCGACCCCCACACCCTCGTCCTGGACGAGGCCACCTCCCTCATCGACCCCCGCGCCGCCCGCAACCTCGAACGCTCCCTGGCCGCCGTCCTGGAGGGCCGCACGGTCATCGCCATCGCCCACCGCCTGTACACCGCCCACGACGCCGACCGGGTGGCCGTGGTCGAGGACGGGCGCATCACGGAGCTGGGCTCACACGAGGAGCTGGTGGCCGCGGGCGGCTCGTACGCTGCCCTGTGGCGCAGCTGGCACGGCACCCCGACCACCACCCCGTCCTAACCTCCAGAAGCCAATCCAGGAACCAGAACCTGAAGGTCGCCGGAGGCGCGGTTCTGGGGTGGTGGCAGAACCACCTCCACCCAGCCCACCCACCCTCGGCCGGCTCCACGGAGGTGATCGGCCACCCACTCCCATTCCGGCGGCGCCTGCCGCGGCCGATATCCGGTGATCTCGGCCGGTCGCGTCCCACGGAGTGGTGTAGTTCGGTTCTGGTGGGGAGCATCGTGGTGGACGCTTCGACGCTTCGACGCTTCCGCGCTTCGACGCTTCCGCGCTTCCGCGCTTCGACGCTTCCGCGCTTCCGCGCTTCCGCGCTTCGGCGTTTGGGCGGTGGGTGCCGACGCTTAGGTCAGGGTTAGGGAGCCGGGGGTGGATCTCAGGACGGCTGTGAGGGTGGGGGTGGTGCCGTGGGTGAGGTCTAGGTCGACGTTCAGGGCCGAGAGGGACCTCTGTGCCGCTTCCACGTCTGGGTGGCGGGCGCGGAAGGAGGTTAGCTCTGCCTTCGGCAGGCCCGAGTCTGTGGGGTGGTGGGTGGTGGACCAGTCGATGAGGAAGGGGACTACGCCGGCTGTCGCCGGTGGGGTGAGCCGCCAGGTCAGCAGGTCGCCTGATGGGGTGCGGCGGGACATGTCCTGGGGGTCGCCGGGGTCGTAGCCGTGGGCGCGGGCCCGGGCGACCACTGCGTCGATGTCCGTCACCGCCACCGCCCAGGTCACCAGGCGGGCGCTGGTCAGCGTGTCTATGCCGAAGGGGCGGGGGACGGGAGGCTGCTCCTGGTCCGGGTCTGGGCCGATGACCTCCAGGTAGGCACGGCCGCCCAGGCCCAGGAGGCGGTTGCGGGTGCCCAGGCCCGGGTGGCGGCCGCCCTCGACCATCTGTACGCCGAGCTGCTGTTCGATTTCAGCCACGGTGGTGTCGAGGTTGGGCGTGGCGTAGACGAGGTGATCTAGCATTCGGTCTATCTCACCACTTCGCGGCTCGGTATTCAGTGTCGGGGTGTGGGCTCCTCACGTATCACAGGCGCCCTCTCAGCATTTCGTGTTCTTCGGGGGGAGGGTGGCCGTCGTCAGGTAGGTGTCGATGTGGTCGCGGGCGCAGGCATTGGTGCCGTAGAGGGTGTGGCCGGGGCCGTCGTAGCGGATGACGACGCTGCCGGGGACCTGGGACAGGACGCGTTGGGTCGAGTCGGACTCGTTCCAGGCGCCCGCGCCCAGCAGCGGCGGGAGGCCCTTGGGGAGGGCGGCCGGCGGGTTGGTGACGGGGACCGGCCAGCCGATGCAGTTGAGGGTGGCCGAGAGCGAGGTGTTGGCGGCGCCCGTGTCGGGGGCCACCTTGCGGAGCCGGGCCAGCGTGGTGGTCAGCTCTTTGCGGGTGGCGGGACGCGGCCAGTCGGTGCACTCGGTGACCGGGGTGGCCTGGTCGGGGTAGCGGGCGCCCCTGGCGGGGACGAAGCCGGAGGCGTCGCCCTTGGCGGCCTTGCGGATGGCCTCGGCGAGCCCCTGCCAGGCGGGGGCGCCCTGGCGGGCGAGGCCGAGGGCGAAGGACTGGAGGTCGATGGCGCGGTAGGCGACGTTGGCCGTGCCCGTGGGGATCGGGGTGCGGTCGGCGCGGGTGATCAGCCTCCGCCAGAGGGCGGGCACGTCCTTACAGCCGTTGGAGGCGCACCAGGTGAAGAAGCGGCGCATCGACTGCTCGTTTGACCTGGCCGTCGCCTCCAGCTCGCGGGACCAGTCGGCGGTGCTGTGGTTGAGCGTGCCGTCGAGGACCATCGTGCGGACGCGGCCGGGGTGGAGCCGGGCGTAGGCCTGGCCGAAGAAGCCGGCGTAGGAGGCGCCGTAGTAGTTGAGCTTGTCGGCGCCCAGCGCCTTCCTGATCGCCTCCATGTCTCTGGCGTGGTCGGCCGAGCTCATGTTGGCGAACAGCTCGGGGTCTTTGAGCCGGCAGGCCTCGGCGTAGCCGCGGTTGGTGTCGGACAGGCGGCCGAAGTCGGCGTCGTCGCGCGGGACGCCGGCGATGGGGATGCGGGTCCAGGCGCAGGGCAGGCCGGTGCTCAGGCCCTGGAACTGCTCGCCGTAGCCGCGGGTGTCCCACGTGATGACGTCCATGGTGCGGCGGAGCTTCGTCCACCAGCCGGACAACTGCTGGGTCATGGCGATGCCGGGGGCGCCAGGGCCGCCGTACGCCACCAGCACCTGGCCCTTCGGGGCACCGGTGGCCTTGAGGCGGCCCACCTTGAGGGTGATCTTGCGGCCGTCGGGTTTCGCCCAGTCGACGGGGACCGGCACGTCGGCGCACTCCATGCCGCCCTGCGGGCAGGGTTTCCAGGTCAGCGAGGACGGAGGGTCGGCCGTCGCCGCCGAGGCGGGACCCGCGAGGGCGGTCGTGAGCAGGGCCAAGGTGAGGGTGAGCGGCTTCAGCATGGCGATCACGATGCCGGAACGGGAGTGCCGGGCGCGTCGGACCAGGGTTTGGTTTTCGGGGGCCGGATGTCAGACCTGAGTTGGACAGACCCAGGACTGTCGGTTCCGTGTGGGAAAGGCCGGACCCGGATTGGACAGACCCGGGGCTGGTCAGGTCCGTACGCGAGAAGACCGGGCCGTACGCGAGAAGGCCGGTCCGTACGCGAGAAGGCCGGGCGGGGTGTGCACCCCGCCCGGCCCGCGCAGAACAGAAGCGCTAGCCCAGGGACTTCTTCAGGAAGTCCACCTGCAGCAACAGCAGGTTCTCGGCCACGACCTCCTGCGGCGTCATGTGCGTCACCCCCGACAACGGCAGCACGCTGTGCTGCCGCCCCGCCGCCAGCAGCGCGGACGACAGGCGCAGCGTGTGGGCGGACACGACGTTGTCGTCGGCCAGGCCGTGGATCAGGAGCAGCGGACGTTCGAGCTTGGCCGCGTCGGCGAACAGCGACGACTTCTCGTAGACCTCCGGCTGCCGGCCGGGGTCACCCAGGTAGCGCTCGGTGTAGCACGTGTCGTACAGCCGCCAGTCGGTCACCGGCGCGCCCGCCACGGCGGCGTGGAAGACGTCGGGGCGGCGCAGGACCGCGAGCGCGGCCAGGAAGCCGCCGAACGACCAGCCCCGGATGGCCACGCGGGACAGGTCGAGGTCGTCGGGGTATTGCTCGGCGACGCCCTGCAGCGCGTCGATCTGGTCCTCGAGCGCGGGGGCGGCGAGGTCGTTGAGCACGGCGCGCTCGAAGTCGACGCCCCGCCCCGGGGTGCCGCGGCCGTCGGCCACGATGACCGCGAAGCCCTGCTCGGCGAACCACTGGCTCTCGAGGTACGCCCCGCGCCGGTTGAGCACGCGCTGGGCGTGCGGCCCGCCGTACGGGTCAAGGAGGACGGGCAGCTTGCGCGAGCCCTGCTCGTGCCACGAGGGCAGCACCACGGCGGTGGCGAGCTCGCGCCGGCCGGAACGGCCGATGGAGACCCGCAGGTCGAGGCCGGGACGCTCGGCGAAGGACGGGATCGGGACGGCCATGCCGTCACGGCGCACGACCGTGGTGGAGACCCCTTCGGCGTCGAGACTCTGCTCGGTCAGGACGCCGACACCGCCCGACATCCGCCCCGAGAACACCCCGGACCGGGTCGAGACAGGCAGCAGCGAGTGGCCGTCCCACGTCCAGAGCTGGATCTCGGTCGGGTCGCCGCTGGCGCTGAACAGCACGCTGTCGTGGTCGACGTCGAGCACCGCGCGCACCTGGAGGGTCGGCGGCGTGACCGCGCGGTCGCCGACGAAGAGGCGATGCCCGCCCTCGGAGTTGGCCACCCACACCAGGGAGCCGTCGTCGAGGTGGGCGGGCACGCCGGTGACGATGTCGACCCAGGCGGGGTCGGTGTCCTCGCGGACGAGCGTGGTGGCGCCGGTGGCCGGGTCGACCTCGAACAGCCGCATCGTGCGCTGGTCGCGGGTGAGCGTGACGATCGACAACGCGTGGGAGTCCCAAGCCGCGGTGGTGAGGTATTCCTCGTCGTACGGCACCGCCACCCGCGACCCGTCGAGCCCCAGCACGAACAGCTCGGTGACGGCGTTGGGCGTGCCGGCGGCGGGATAGCGCTGGGCCGTCGCGGGACGGTCGGGGTTGGCCGGGTCGGCGATGTGCCACACCTGGACGGGGGCCTCGTCGGCACGCTCGACCAGCAGCGCGTCGCTCGACGGCGCCCACCAGTAGCCGCGCATCCTGTCCATCTCCTCGGCGGCGATGAACTCGGCCAGCCCGTACGTCACCGTCGGCGACTCGGGCTCGGCCAGCGCGCGGTCATGCCCGGACGCGAGGTCCTGGACGCGCAGCGCGCCCCCGGTCACATAGGCGACATGCCGCCCGTCGGGGGACAGCCGCGGGTCGATGACCGCCCCAGGCGTGTCCAGCCTGCGCGCCTGACCGCTCGCCAGCTCCACCAGGTAGAGCGCGCCGGACAGCGCAAAACAGGCCCTGCTCAGGTGGGCGTCGGACGCGTACGCGACCACCCCGCCCGCGGCCTCCCTGCTGCGCTCGCGCCGGGCACGCTCCTCGGGCGGGAGGTTCTCCTCCTCGTCGCCGTGCAGCTCGCGCGGGTCGACTACCAGGCGCTCGACGTGGGTGTCGGTGTCGAGCTCCCACAGACAGGTGACCGGATCGGTGCCCGTCTTCGTCCGCAGGAACACCACCCGCCCGCCGTCCGGGGAGATCGTGAAGCCTCTGGGAACGCCCAGCGTGAAGCGGCGGGTTCTGGCATTCAGGCGCGGGAAGCTCTCGCTCATGGCCTCAATCCTGCCATTGCTACGCTCGTGGACATGACTGACCGACGGCTGCTGCTCGTGCACGCCCATCCGGACGACGAGTCGATCGGCACCGGCGCCACCATGGCGAAATACGTCGCCGAGGGCGCCCACGTGACGCTGGTGACCTGCACGCTCGGCGAGGAGGGGGAGATCATCCCCGGCGACCTCGCGCACCTGGCCGCCGACCGCGACGACGCGCTCGGGCCCTACCGCGTGGGCGAGCTGGCCGCCGCCTGCCAGGCGCTCGGCGTGGAGGACCACCGCTTCCTGGGCGAGCCGGGCCGCTGGCGCGACTCGGGCATGATGGGCGTCGCCTCCAACGACCACCCGAAGGCGTTCTGGCGCGCCGACCTCGACGAGGCGGCCGGCGAGCTGGTCAAGGTCATCCGCGAGGTACGCCCCCAGGTCCTGGTC
The DNA here is from genome assembly GCF_042428605.1 of Nonomuraea salmonea. NCBI lineage: Bacteria > Bacillati > Actinomycetota > Actinomycetes > Streptosporangiales > Streptosporangiaceae > Nonomuraea > Nonomuraea salmonea. The sequence goes on along the minus strand of NZ_JBHMCF010000012.1, from coordinate 106,743 downwards.
ACGTACGACGACAACGGCTTCTACGGCCACCCCGATCACATCCAGGCCCACCGGGTCGCGCGCAGGGCGTTCGAGCTGGCGGCGAAGGCCGGCCACGGCGAGGGCGAGCCGTGGCAGATCGCGAAGTTCTACCACACGGCCGTGCCCAGATCGATCATGCGGCGCGGCACCGAGGCGCTGCGCGAGGCCGACACCGGTTTCCTCATCGAGGACGTCGATGACATGCCGTACGGCTGCGCCGACGAGGACGTCACCACCGAGATCGACGCGCGCCCCTGGATCGGCAACAAGATCGAGGCCATGCGCGCCCACGCCACCCAGATCACCGTCAGGCCGCCCTGGTACGCGCTCTCGAACGACATCGGCCAGGAAGTCCTCGGCGTTGAGCACTACACGCTGGCCATGGGCGTGCCGGGCCCGTCGGTGCCCGGTCCGCCCGTCGACGCCGGTGGCCTCGGTGAGCCGCACACCCGCGAGAACGATCTCTTCGCGGGCATCCACTAACCTCGTTCGAATGGAACATCGCAGCCAGGCCGAGTCGGCGCTGGGCGGGGCCGCCTACGGCATGCTGTTCGTGCTCGGCGTCGTCATGGCGGTCGTGGGCGGGTTCACGCATCCCGAGTGGCAGGTCGGGCCGGTGCCCTTCGCCGCCGTGATCTGGGTGGTGGCGTTGTTCGGGGTGTGCCTGGGCGCGGGCAAGATGATGAGCGCGCGGCTCGGGGCCATGGTGACGGCGCTCGGGTGGCTGCTGGTGACCATGCCGTTCACGCTGGAGATGGGGTCGGGCGACCTGGTGATCGCCGCGGGCACTGCGGGCTACGTCTACCTGTACGGCGGTTTGGTGAGCCTTGTCGTCGCTTACCTGCTTTCGCCCTCGTCAGGAGGGGGTTCGTGGCTTTTGCGTGGGTACCCCGTTAAAGAACCAGACGTAGAGGCATAAAGTAGCTGAGTGCATTCCATAGAGCGGCACGTAGACCCTGCAACGTACCGTAAGGTCGTCGGCCGCTTCGCCACCGGAGTCGCGATCGTGACGACCAGGCTCGGCGATGTCGATCACGCGATGACGATCAACTCCTTCACCTCCGTCTCCCTCGACCCCCTGCTCGTGCTGTTCTGCGCGGAGAAGGTCGCGCGCTTCCACGACGCCGTCCTGGAGTCAGGGGTGTGGGGCGTCTCCGTGCTGCCGGCTTCCATGGAGGACGCCTCCCGCTTCTTCGCCCACCGTGGGCGGCCGCTCAACGGGCAGCTCGCCACCTGGCCGCATCACCGGGGCGAGTCGGGCGTGGCGCTGTTCGACGACGCCCTCGCCACGCTGGAGTGCGCCACCACGGCGGTGCACGACGGCGGGGACCACTCGATCGTGGTGGGCGGCGTCACGGCCATCGACACCCCCTCGGACGGGGCGCCCCTCCTGTACCACAAAGGCCGCTACAAGTCCCTGTGACGGCTTTCCCATGGCCCGGGGCATGAGACGGGCCAGGCGCTTGGCCTGGCCCGGTCATGTGAGCTGGCGTCCCGGTGCTGAAGCGCCGGGACGGATCCGTTACTGAGCCGGAGTGGTCGCCGTCTGGGACGGGTCGGCCGGGGTGGTCTCAGTCGGTGTCTCGGTCGGTGTCTCAGTCGGGGTTTCGGTCGGTGTCTCGGTCGAGGTTTCCGTGGAGGTCGGGGCGTCCGTGGGCTCCTCCGTCGGCTCGTCCGCGGGAGGCTCCGACGGCGGGGGACAGGTCGGGATCGCGTCCGTCGGGGTGTCCGTCGGCACGTCGGTGGGCGTGTCGGTCGGGAGGACCGGGACGGAAGGCGTCGGGGTGTCCGTCGGCGTGTCGGTGGGAGTGTCGGTCGGCGTGTCCGTGGGCGGGTCCGCCGGGGTCTCCGTCGGTGTCGGCTCCGTCGGTGTCGGCTCGGTGGCGGGCGGATCCGTGGCGGGCGGATCCGACGGGGCGGTCGTGTCGGTCGGCGGGAGGGTCTCGGTGGGCTCGACCGTAGGGTCGACGGTGGGTTCGACGGTCGGCACGTACGGCTGACACGTGACGGTCACCGTCGGACCAGGCTCGGTCACCGTGACGGTCTCGCGTACGGTGACGGTCGGCAGCGGCGCCACGATGGCGGCGGCGTCCCCGCGCTTCTTGTACGTGCCCCAGCCCAGCCGCGCCCTGGCGCTGGCCTCGCCGCCGACCACGATCAGGTCGACGGTGGCCGTCTTGCACGACCGTCGCTTGCACACCCGCTGCTTGACGTTGAAGAAGGCCGCGCCCTCATGGGTGATCGAGACGTTCAGGTAGGAAACGCCCCTCCTCTTGACCACCGATGTCTCCGCGGTGTACTCCCCGATCGTGGGGCTCTCCGTCGGAGTCGGGGTCGGGGTCGGGGTCGGGGTCTCGGCGGGCGGCGGCGACGCGGGTGGCGACGTCGCGGGGTCCGAGGGAGGTGGTGAGGTCGTGGGGTCCGCGGCTAAGGCCACACGCGCGTGGGAGGAGTGGTCAGTGGCTCGTAGGGGTTCGGACGACGATGTCTGGGTGATCGCGACTCCGCCGGCTCCTGCCAGTGCGACGGTGCCGAGCAGCGCGCCCAGGATGGAGAATCTCATAATCCTGCTCTTGTGGGAGATTTCAGGACGGGGATCGTTGGTCCGACTTGTCAACCTTGGTCAAGACTGAGACGCATGGACAGGCGCTTCCGGTTCCGGCGAGTGGCGAACTATGTGAATCTTTCTACGCCACTTGGATTGCTGATAGCCGTCATAGGCGGCGCGACCAGGGAACCTGGCCCTGACGGGCTCGTCCTGGCCTTCGGTTACCGTTGGCGTTTCCCGGTCGCGGGCGCGTTCACCGTCGGAAACGTGGTCCTGACCAGGAGGAACGCACTCAGCGAGCGGCTCATCCTGCACGAAGGACGGCATGCCACCCAGTGGGCCTGGTGTGTCGGGCTGCCGATGTTGCCGCTCTATTTGGTGTCGATGCTGATGTCCGTGATGGTGTGCGGACATCAGGCGTCGTACAACGTTTTCGAGCGCTTGGCCGGGCTCGATGACGGTGGTTATCCGCGTACGGCGGTGTGGTGGCGCAGGAGAAAAGGCAGCGCGAGTTGACGGGGCCTTGTCAAGGCCCCTGCCTAATTGGAGCGCCAGCTCAGTGGAAATTCGGCCATTCCGATACGAGGTGTCCGCGCCGGCCCTGTCAAGCTGGGCGGTGCGAAGCGTGTGCCTCGCACCGCCCACCCGGTCAGGGGTTCAGCTTGAGCGTGTGGGTGGCGGACTTCTTCACGGCGGCCGGCGAGGAGAGCATCGGCTGCAGGTCGCCGCGGGCCCAGGCCGCCGCCTGGTCCCAGTAGTTCTCGTGGTACGCGTGCCCTGACGCCCCCGTGAGGTTGATCCACTGGGACTTGTCCAGGTCGGACAGGTCGACGATCATCCGCATCGACGGCACGGCGGTGATCTCGTACCCGCTCTGAACGTTCCAACCGGTCGCGTTCACCGCGTCCTTGCCACCGGCGACGCTCAGCGGCCCCCGGTTGAACAGCGCCTCCACCGGCTCGATGCCCGAGGTGCCGAGCGAGCCGTTGACCAGCTCCAGCGTGTGCACATCGCCCCACCGCCACTTCTTGACGTCCTCGCCGAGCCGGTCGGCGAGCTCCTGGTGCGCGGAGGCCATCGCCAGGCGCAGGATGTCGTCGCGGGTCTCGGTGTAGCCCTTGGTGGTGACGTCGTCCCAGTACGGGTCGTCGGGCGCGTCGAGCAGCCGCCTGACCACCTCGTACCAGCGGTCGCCGCCGGTCGGCCGGGCCCCCTCGGGGAGGTCGTCGTTGAAGGTGAGCATCAGCAGGTGGCGCCAGACCGCGTTGAAGTACGCGGCGGGCGCCGAGCCGGCGCTCTGCGTGCCGTCCCATGACGTCAGCAGCTCCCTGGCCTTGACGGCGGGACCGGCCAGGTCCACTCGCTCCAGGGCGGGCACCAGCGTCTCGGCGAAGCCGTTGGCGGTGTCCTGCTGGATGCGGGCCATGTCGGCCGCGTCGATGGGGCCCTTCTTGATCGCGTCGCGGATGAGCGTGCGGATGCGCTCGGAGCGGTAGCCGTAGGCCCAGTCCTGGGTGAGCAGGGGCTGGTAGCGGCCGGGGTCGATGACGGCGTTGTTGGCGGTGACGATGAAGCCGTCGGCCGGGTTCTCGATGCTGGGGAGCTGGTCGTACGGGATGGGGGCGGGCTTCCAGTCGTACTCGCCGGTCCAGCCGGGCACGGGCCAGGTGCCGTCGCCGTTCTCACGTACGGGGATGCGCCCTGGTGCCTGATACCCGATCTTCCCCGACGTGTCGGCATAAATCAGGTTCTGGGCGGGCACCTCGAACAACGCCGCCGCCGCCTTGAACTCGTCCCAGTCCGTCGCCCTGTTCAGCGCGAAGACGGCGTCGGCCGTCCGCCCTGGGGTCAGCGCCGTCCACTGCAGCGCCACCGCGTTTGCCTCGCCGCTCGGCTTGGCCCCCGCCATGACGTCGTTGATCAGCGGCCCGTGCACGGTGCTCCTGACGGTCAGCGTGACCGTCGGCCCGCCGGCCACCTTGATCTTCTCCTCGCGGACGTCCAGCGGCAGCTGCTGCCCCTTGTAGAGGTACGCGTCCCCCTCCACCTGCTCAAGGAAGAGGTCGGCGACGTCGGGCCCCAGGTTCGTGAACCCCCACGCGATCTTGTCCGTGTGCCCGATGATCACGCCGGGCACGCCGGAGAAGGTGAACCCCGTCACGTCGTACGGGCACTCCTCACTCACCTTCCTGCAGTGCAGACCGGCCTGGTACCACACCGACGGCATGTTCGGCGCGAGGTGCGGGTCGTTGGCGAGCAGCGGCTTGCCGCCCTCGGTGTACTCGCCGGAGACGACCCACGAGTTCGACCCGATGCCCGCGCGGTCGGCCGCGCTCATCGTCTCGGGCACGTCCGAGAGGGTCTTCGCGGCCTGCGTCAGCGCCCTGGCGGCCCGAGTCCGCTGCTGCGGACGCTGCTGCGGGCCCTGCTGGGGAGGACGCTGCTCGAAGCGGCCCTGACGGATGCCGCCCTCGTTGACGATCGGCGCGTGCCGGTCGAACGGGTAGCCGGGATAGAGCTGCTCGACTCGCTCCCTGGGCAGCTTGGTCAGCGCCAGCGCGCGGTCGATCTCGTCCTCCATGTTGGAGCGCAGGTCCCACGCCATGGCCTTCAGCCAGGCCAGCGAGTCGACGGGGGTCCACTTCTCCGGCTTGCCGCCGCTTCCTTGGAGCTTGAGCAGTGAGTACTCCAGGCTGCGGTCGGAGGCGTTGGGGTTGGCGGCCAGCCAGGCGTTGACGCCCTTCGCGTACGCGGCCAGGAAGTCGCGGGTCTCCTGGGCCAGCTCGGGCAGCTCCTGTTCGGCGACCCGGCGCCAGCCCATGGTCCGCAGGGCCTTGTCGTTGTCGAGGGTGGCGGCGCCGTAGACCTCCGACAGGCGGCCGGCGGTCAGGTGGCGGCGGAAGTCCATCTCGTAGAAGCGGTCCTGGGCGTGCACGAAGCCCTGGGCCATGAAGAGGTCGGCGGCGGTGTCAGCGTAGATGTGCGGAATTCCTGATTTATCACGATAAATCTCCACACTTCCTGACAAGCCGGGCAGCCGTAACGACCCGTCCACTTGCGGGAACGACCTGCGCACCGTGTAGACGAGAACCCCCGCCAGCACCACCGCCAGCGCCAGCAGAACGATCAACACCCGAACGAACCACCGCAAGGGCCACGGCATCCACGCAAAGGGCCTCACCGCCACCTCCTTCATGCCGAACTGGCATCAAGTTTGGCAGTTCGCGATCACTCCTCAGACCCGGGGCCCACGAAGCAGCAGGTCAGAGTCTCAGGTCCGGATCTTGCCGATGTCGCTCGACAGGTCGAGCCCCAGGAGGGAGTCGAGGTGCAGGAACGTCTCGAACTTCGCCCCCGGCGCCACCGACGCGTCGCCCTCCAGCTCGTCCAGCACCCGCAGGGCGGCGGGCGTGTCGAGGTCGTCGTCGAAGGCCGACTCGGCGCGTTCGGCGTACGCGGTGGCCATGGGCGCGCTGACCGACTCCGACCACTCGGCCACCCCGGCCCGCCACCGCCGCACCCTGCCGTCGGCGGCCCGCAGCGTGTCCCACGTCAGCTCGACCGGCTGCCGGTAGTGGCTCTCCAGGAACGCCATCCGCACGGCGAGCGGATCGAGCCCGGCGTCGGCCACGTCGGAGAGCAGCGGGGCGTCGCCGGCGAACCGCACGCCCTCGGCGTGCACCCAACGGCCGCGTACGTCCTCACGGGGAACGGCGCCACCGACACACAGGTCGATCCGGGAGCCCAGCTCCTCGATCGGCTCGCCTGCCTCGGGCACGTGCTCCGCCGGCCGCAGGTTGAGCGCGGCGGCGTCGGCACGGAAGGCGTCTTCGTCGTGGACGGCGTCGCGGGCCGCCACGACCCGCACCCTGCGCCGCTCCAGCGCCCGCCTGATCAGGTCGGACACCAGGAAGATGCGCAGATCGCCCACGTGTGCCCGGCGAGCGGTCTCAAGCCCGCACGTGTACAGCCGCAGCGCCCGCCCGGCGGCGATCTCCTCGACCTGCCCGGCGCGCGTGTCGTAGATCCGCACCATCACCCGAGCTTAGCCCGGCCTCACGCGCCCAGGAAACCGAGGATGTCCCTGTCGCCGCGCTCGCGCAGCCTGGCCAGCACCTCTTCGCGGCTCGCCATGTCGGACAGCCCGATCCTGGCGCCGATGAGCCGCAGGCCCTCCAGCTCGGAGCTGACCGGAGCGGTGTAGCCGAGCAGGTAGAGCGCCCTGTTGACGGGCGGCATCCCGGGAGGGGCGGCGGGCAGGTAGCGGGTCAGCAGCTCGCCGCCGTCGGAGACGGTCAGGAACACGTGGTCGCCCTCGCTCGCCTTGTACTCGGCGAGCACGTTCCTGATCGACCCCATGGTGGGCTGGTTGTGCCAGCTGATCACCACGTCGCCCGACGGCGCGGAGGCCGTGAGCTGCCCGCCGGGCGCCATCCCCAGGTAGGCCGCGAACCCGGTCGGCAGCGGCGAGCCGGAACCGCGCAGGTGCTCGGCGTTGATGTCCACCCGGTGCCACCAGCGGCCGTCGCGGGAGCGGAAGCTGCGCCGCGTCTCCGAGACGTCCTTACGCGGCTGGTACGGCTCCGACTCGCCGCCGGGAGCGGTGCCGGCCACCCTGATCCAGCCCCGCTGCGTCCGCTCGAACCCGGGACCGCCCGAGTAGGCGCGCACCGAGCTCTCGCTGACGTCGTAGCGGGAGGTCAGGTTGGCCACGATCGTGCTCACCGACGCCTCGCCGCCGGCCCGCTCGATCTCCCTGGCGATCATCTCCCTGATGCCGAGGTATTCGTCGCCGCCCCACCGCGTCAGCCCGTACTTGTTGCGGTCGACCCGGCGGAAGCGATCGTCGGCGGTGAGCTGGTTGCGGATGCCGACCAGGCTGTAGTCCTCGCCGATGCGCTCCTGGATCTCCTCGGGCGACAGCGGCGTGGCGGCCACCGCGAGCACCGCCTCGGCCTTCTCATTGATGCTGCGCGGCCACGGCACCACGTGCTGGCCGAGCACCCGCAGCTGCGGCACCGCGAGGATCCACCGCTCGGCGACGTCCTCGCGCACGCCGAGCTGCGCCACCATGGCGATGGCCTCGGGCAGCGGGCGCGGCCCGTCGGCGAACAGCTGACGGGTCTTCTCCCGCAGGTCGTCGGCGCCGCCCGCGACCAGCCAGCCGTCGGACTGCTCGTAGCCGGTCAGCAGCGTACGGATGAAGCGCCAGGCCGGGATGCCCAGCGAGCGCAGCTCGGCCCCGTGCCACGGCACGGCCGCCTGGAGGTCGTCGGCCGGCACGGCGGAGCCCAGCCGCCCGCGCAGCCACACGACGTGGGCGGCCAGGGCGGCGGTCTCGGGCTTGGCCAGCCAGGCGTCCACTTGCTCGCGCAGGTCGCGCTCGATCTGCCTGATGCGCTCGCGGGTGACCGAGAACCGCTGGGCCAGCTCGTCGAGCGTGGCCCTGCGGGTGGCGTAGAGGCGGTCGCGGGCGATCGCCCGCTGCCGGTCGTCGAGGCCGCCGAACAGCTCGTCGATCAGGTCGGGCAGCGGCTTGTCCGGACGTGAGGGCGCGGGCACGGCCTCGGGCACGGGCTCGAGCAGCCGGTCGAACACGCCGGTGAACAGCTTCTGCACCACGTCCTTGCCCAGCGTCTCCGGCGACCGCTCGGCCTCGGCGGGGTCGGAGAAACGCAGCAGGGGCAGGATGTCGCCGAGCATGAGATGCCCCCAGCAGGCCACGGCGAGGTCGGCCAGGTGGCCCGCCACGGTCTGCGTGCCGACGATGGCGCACGCGCGATCGAGCGGGATCGCCTGCCACCAGGCCTCGGGCAGCTGGGGCTCCTCCACGATCGGCGCGATCTGACCAGGAGAGGTCCAGCGCAGGGGTGGAGCGAGGTCGCTCAGGCTGAGGTTCATTGAGGTCCAACCGGCAATGGGAATATATCCGCAGTTCAGACTATGTGATCAGAGGGGTAGAAACGGGCTTCCTCTTCCGGAATGCGAGATATAGAGCATCGAACGGGCACGGGTGCAGGCGACGAACAGTATGCTCCGTTCGCGTTGCAGCGCACGAGCCCGCGCGTACGGATCGGGCGCCGGGTCCTGCGGCGGTCCTTGTGAGGGCGGTTCGGGAACGATGCCTTCGGCGACGCCGATCAGCGCCACCCGCTCGAACTCAAGCCCCTTCAGATGCTGGAACGTCAGCGCCCGCACGTCCAGCCCGTCGAGCGTCTCCTTGGCCGCGCGGACCAGCCGCTGGTTCCTGGCTCCGACGGCGATCTCGGCCGGTGAGACGCCGTCGGCCAGCCACGACTCGACCGTGGCGCGCAGGCCGGCCAGCTCCGCCTCCTCCGAGTCGTACGCCCTGACGACCGGGCGCTCGCCGTGATGCGTCGCGCTGTAGTCGTACATGTCGGTCACGCCCTTGACGAGACCGGGGGAGGGGCCGCCGCCGCGCAGCCGTACGACGAAGGACAGCAGTTCCTGCGGCAGCCGGTAGGAGACCCCGAGCAGGTGCTGGTCGGCCGGGATGCCGACGGAGCCGAGCGCCACCCGCGTGTCGGTCACCCGCTGGTGCGGGTCGCCCACGATGAACAGGTCGTCGCGCGCCCGCGGCACCACCGCGCGCAGCAGCCGCCACTGCGCCGGGCTGACGTCCTGCGCCTCGTCCACCACCACATGACGGTACGGCTTGAGCGCCGGATCCACATCGTCCAGGAGATCGCCCGTGGCGATCGACAGCACCCGCAGCGCCTCGTCCGTGAGCTGGGCCAGCGACCGCGCGCCCGGCCCCACCAGCGCGGGACGCCGTCCCTCCGCGGCGGCCACGATGCGCACCGCCAGCCGCTCGGCGTTGTCCACCTCGACCCGCTTGCGCACCACCTCGTCCTCGATCAGCAGGTCCAGCCGGGCCGACAACTCCTCGGCCAGGCTCTGCGAGAACGTCACCAGCAGCACAGGACCCGCGCCGCGCAGCGCCAGGTGGGCCGCCCTGTGCAGGGCGATCACCGTCTTTCCCGTGCCCGCGCCGCCGATCACCAGCACCGGGTGGTCGTACCGCGCCGCCTTCGCCAGCCGGTGCTGCGCGGGACGCAGGAACGTGCACCACTCGGGCGACGCGAGCACCCGGTCGAGCGCCACCTTGTCGGGCACGAACGCCGCCCGGTCAGGGCTGCGCCGCAGGGCCGCGTACAGGTCGTCGGTGTCGATCGGGCCCGCGTCGTCGGCCGAGGCCCGCCAGGCGTCCAGCTCGCGCCACGCCTCGGCCATGGTGCCGCCCCTGGCCAGCACCGCCAGCGGGGCGTACTGGGTGGGCGGCAGCAACGGCTCGAGCGCGGCCACGTCCGCCTCGGTGGTGATCAGCCGGAACAGTGGCAGCGCGACCCCGTCCAGGCCCAGGCCCAGCAGGTCGCCGTCGCAGATCGCGTCGAACAGCCGCGACGGCCGCACCGAGCGGCGTAACGCGGGCTCCACCCGCTCCAGGGCCTCGGCGTCCCACTCCTCGACGACGCCGATCACCGGGTTGACGCCGTAGCGGTGGCGGCGGGCGTACGACCAGGCATCGGGGTCGGGCAGGACCGTACGCAGCCAGTAGACGTCCCGCTGCCGCACCACCACCCCGCGATGGCCCGGCGCCAGGCGCAGGGTGGCAACCCTCGGGTCCCTGGCGCCCCGCACCCGCTCGGGATGCGGCGCGCCCGACACGTTCAGCAGGAACCGGCGCAGCGCGACCACGGCGTCCCTGCGCACCGGCTGGGCCAGTGCGCTGAGCTCCCTGGGAAACTCAGGGCCGATCGCGAGCCGCGGCACCGGCTCAGTCCAGCAGTTCGAGCAGGTCGCGGTCCCCGCGCTCGCGGAGCCTGTCGAGCAGGTCGGGCAGAGCGACGGGGCCCGGCATGCCGATGCGGGTGGCGATCACCCTGGCAGCCTGCTCCTTGGTGCCTCCAGGGGCCGTGTACCCGACCAGCCGGAGCGCCTTCGTGATCTTCTCAGCTCCCTGGGCGGCCACCGGCAGATGCCTGGCCCGCAGCACGCCCTCGTCCGACAGCGTCAGGAACAGGTGCCCGCCCTCGCGGGCTCCCACGTCCACCAGCAGCCGCTCGATCGACTCCAGCACGGGCCGGCCGTGCCAGGTCATCGCCAGCTCGCCGGCCGCGCTCCTGACCGTCCTGCTCTCGCCCGGCGACAGCCCCAGGTAGGAGGCGAACCCGGTCGGCAGCGCGCACTCGCCCCCGGCCATCTGCTCGGCCGTCACGTCGATGCGGAGCCACCAGCGGCCGTCCGGCTGACGGAAGCAGCGCCGCGTCTGCGAGACGTCCTTCAGCGGCTGGTACGGCTTGTCCGCCTCGCCGCCGTTCGCCTCGCTCGCCGGCTGAGCCACCGGGGTGAACGCCTGGAACTGCGGCGGCCCCGGCGGCGGCGCCGGCGTCATGTGCACCGGGCCGAACGCCGACTGCACCAGCTCCACCGGCGGCTGCGGGTACGGCTGCTGCTGGCGCGGCCCCTTCCGCCTCGGCAGCGGCTCCGCCGGAGGCTCAGGCACCGGCGGGGGCGGCGGTGGCGGGGGCGCCAGCGTGGTCAGCACCACCTGCCACGCCGGGACCTCCAGCGCCTGGATCTCCACCCGGTGCCAGTCGGCCGCGCCGACCACCTGCTCCTTGGGGGCGTCCGGGCCCAGCGTCCTGACCAGCTCGTCCAGATGCGCCCGGTACGGGGCCGCCTCGTCGCTGGCCAGCCACCGGTCCAGCCGGGCGCGCAGCTCCATCTCCGTGGAGACGATCTCGGCAGGGGGGACGGCGAAGAGCTTGGCGAGCTGGTCCACCGCGGACGGCTCGTCGGTGAACACCCGGTTCTGGGCCACCGCCCAGCTCTTGTCGTCGAGACCGGCGAACGCGGCCTCGATGAGCTGCGGCAGCTCCTGCCCGCCTACCTGGCCCTGCCCGTCCCCCTGCTCGTCCTCGTCGTGCTCGTCCCCGTGCTCGTCCTCGGGGGTGAACTCGTAGCCCGCATGTCCCGCGGCCGCTGCCTCGGACCCGGGCTCGACGCCGGACGGAACCTCCGGCTCGCCGTCCGTCTCCTCGTGCTCGGGGAGGGCCTCCGCCTGGTGGGCCGCCTCAGCGTCGGGGGCCTCGGCGACGGCGCCGGCCTCGGGGGCGGGCTCGGCGCCGAGCTCGGGCTCCTCCTCGGCGACCGCCTCGGCCGCGTGCACCGCCTCGGCGTCGGCAGCCTCGTCGGCGTCGGAAGGCTCATCGCCGACGTGCGCCGCCTCGGCGTCGGGGACCTCGGCGTGAGGGACCTCGGCGTCGGGGGCCGGCTCCTCGGCGGGGCTCTCCGCGCGAGCCTCCTGCAGCGCGTCCTCGCGGGCCTCCGCCTCTTCGGCGGCCGGCTCCGGGGCGGGCTCGTCGGCGGCGTCCAGCACCGGCTCAGGCTCCGGCTCGGGGGCCGCGTCGATGACCGGCTCGTCGTCGGCGTCCAGGACCCGCTCGGCGCCCTCAGCGGCCTCAGGAGCGGGGGACTCGACGTCCGGCACGGGGAGCGGCGCCACGGCCGGTACGGACGCCGCAGCCGCGGGCTCACCGGCCTCGTCGGGGACGGGCCTGGCGGGTGCGAGGCGTACCAGGACGGCGGAGAACAGCGTGTTGAGCACCGGCCGCGCCTGGATGAACGGCTGGTCGACCAGCTCGCGGCTGGTCAGCGCCAGCAGCCCGGCCCACGAGCCGGCCCGGTCGAGCGCGATGGCGACGGCGGGCTCGTCGGCCTCCTCGGGGTCCAGCACGTGCAGCGCGGGCAGGACGTCACCGATGGCCGCGGCGGGCCAGTGCTCCAGGGCGATCTCCGTCAGCAGCTCGCCCAGCGACTCGGGGCCGATCGCCGTGAGGACGCGCGGCATGGGCAGGCTGCGCCACCACGCGTCCGGCAGATCCGGCTGCCCGGTGAGTAGCGTGATCGTCGACGCGTCGCTCCACCTCAACGGTGGTACGAGGTCGCTCAGGCAGAAGTTCATCCCGTTCCGTTCACCAGCCCCTCACGCCGCCGCAGCGGTGCAGCCATAATCTCGCCGCCCACGGAACAGACCATAGTCCGGCAAAACAGCCCTACGCATCATGCTCTACGCATCAACGCCGAACAGCGGCAAAGCGTAGACGCACGTAGTCGGCCATCCAGCCAGTCTCCCTGCGGAGTGCGGGGGCCGCCAGTTCGTTCACGCGCCGGAGCAGGGGCTCCACGATGGTGGGGGGAAGCCCTTCGAGCACCGACGCGGCGAATGTGCGGACCCAGTCGGCGGCGCCGCCGGGGCACTCGTCGAGGGGTGTGGGCCGGTCGAAGTATTCCAGCAGCCTGACGACGAACCCCTCTTGCTCGAGGCGGTGCGCGTACTCGGCAGGCGTGGGAAAGTACCACGGCAGCTCGGGTTCGCGCAGGCCGTATTCGCGCCAGGCGGTCAGCATCGCGGCGGTCAGCTCGGCGCAGTTGCCCGCGCCGCCCATCTCCGCGACGAAACGTCCGCCAGGCGTGAGCGCCTCGCGGACGTTGGCGATGACGGCGCGGGGGTCGCGGTTCATCCAGTGCAGCGCGGCGTTGGAGAAGACCGCGTCGTACTTGTCCACGACGGTGAAGTCGTGCCCGTCGCCGATGATGAAGTTGATGCCCGGATACTGCGCCAGCGCCTTCTCGATCATCGCGGGGGAGCCGTCGATGCCGAGCACGTCGGCGCCCCTGAAGGCGATCTGGGCGGTCAGCACCCCGGTGCCGCAGCCCAGGTCGAGCACGCGCTCGCCGGGCCGCGGATCGAGCAGGTCGACCAGTGGCGCGCCCTGCGTGGAGACGTAGCCGAAGCTGCTGTCGTAGGCGCGACTGTTCCACCGCTCCAAGCTCGGTGTGTCGTATCGCAAGACGATCAGCTCACATTCGATCAGACATCGGGCCCCCGTGGCCGTGCTGTCCGTTCACTTTAGAGCCTGATTGTCCCTACGACATATCAAGTCACATGGGACTCATCCCACACTCTTCGTCCATTCCCGCTTGAGATACGCCTTCGCCGCATCTGCCTGCGGAATCGTCATGAGCACCGGCGGACCGGGCGCCTTCGGCAGTTTCTGGGCCTGCTCGGTGTCGAGCGTGCCCTTCATCAGCATCGCCTCGCCGCGCGCCGGGCGGGCGTAGCCCTTCTGGAGCAGGTTCTGGCCCTCGTCGGAGAACAGGAACTCCTGCCACAGCCGGGCCGCGGCGGGATGCGGCGCCGCCTTGTTGACGGCCTGCACGTGGTAGCCGCCGAGCGCGGCGCCCTTGGGGATGGTCACCTTCCACGCGTCGGCCTGCTCCGCGCTGCGCGCGGCGTTGAGGTGGTCCCAGGCGACGACCACGTTGGCCTTGGCCACGTCGGTCAGCCGGCCGGCCTGCTTGAGCTTGGCGAACAGCTCCACGCCCTGCTCGGGCCGCGGCGCCCCCGAGCTCATGGACGCGGCCATCACCCCGCCGAACGCCGACGAGGAGCGCAGCGGGTCGCCGTCGAGCGCGACGCGGTAGCCGGGCTTGAGCAGGTCGGCGAAGGAGGCGGGCGCCTTGACCGCGCGCGGGTCGTAGCCGATCGACATGTAACCGCCGTAGGCGGCGTACCAGGCGCCGGACGGGTCCTTGACGTGGTCGGGCAGATCCTGCCACCCCTGCACCTTGTACGGCGCGAACTTGGCGGCACCATAGACCGCCATGTCCATGGTCAGGTCGAAGACGTCGGGCTTGAGCTGGGTGGCGACGTCGAGCTCGCGCTTGCTGCTGGCGGCGGGCTCGAGTTCGTTGATCTTGATGTCGTACTTGTCGGCGAAGGTGTCGATGATCTCGCCGAAGTTCACCCATTCGCGGGGCAGGGCGATGACGTTGAGCTCGCCCTCCTGCTGGGCGGCCTCGACGAGCCGCTCCATGGTGCCGAAGCCCGACTTGAGCGAGCTGGCCTTGGCGTTGACGGGCGGCAGGTTCTCGGTCTCGGTGGAGGCGGTGTCGGTGGACGACGCGCCGCATCCGGCGCTGGCGAGGATGGCTGCTGCGGCGGCGCAGGTACGTACGGTCACAGATTGAATACTTACCGCTGCATCCTCCCAGGTCGAGGAGGCGCGGCCGGTACGACCTTCGCGGCCACCAGCGTCTCCTCGGGGATCTCCACCTCCGTGCCATCCCTTTTGCGGATCTTGAGAGTTCCGTCCGCCCACGACACGAGGATGCCCACCGTGTCCCGAAACCCGCCAGGCACGCGCCTTCGGGTAGTGATCCGGGCGCCTATATCCTGACTTGTGATGGCGATGACGAGGCGTGCGGCCACGAGTTTGCCACCCTCCGTTTCGGCCAGCGAGCAAGCACGGCAATACTAGGGCGTAGCAAACCGCGGTCAGAGTCATGCCATGGTGCGGAGAAGAAGGAGCTCGAGGTGACCTACGTCATCGCGCAGCCTTGCGTGGACGTCCTGGACAAGGCGTGCATCGAGGAGTGCCCCGTCGATTGCATCTACGAGGGCGAGCGCATGCTTTACATCCACCCCGACGAGTGCGTGGACTGCGGCGCGTGCGAGCCAGTGTGCCCCGTCGAGGCGATTTTCTATGAGGACGACCTTCCCGAGCAGTGGAAGGACTACTACAAGGCGAACGTGGACTTCTTCGAGGACCTGGGCTCGCCCGGTGGCGCCTCGAAGGTGGGCAAGATCGAGAAGGATCACCCGGTGGTGGCCGCCCTGCCGCCGCAGGGCGAGGATCACTGACGATCGTCTGCCCGACGTGCACGGGCGCATCCCGCGGGATGCGCCCCGTACGCGCGCGCCCTAGCGACAGCCTGCAACACCCTGGAGAACCGTGAACAACCTGCCCGACTTCCCCTGGGACCGGCTGGAGCCCTACAAGGAGCGCGCGCTGGCACACCCCGACGGCATCGTCGACCTGTCGGTCGGCACACCCGTCGACTCCGTGCCACAAGTCGTCCAGGACGCGCTCACCGGGGCCGCCGACAGCCCCGGCTATCCGCTCACCCACGGCACCAAGGCGCTGCGCGAGGCCGCGGCCGGGTGGCTGGCGCGCCGCCACGGCGTCACCGTCGACCAGCGCGACGTGCTGCCGCTGATCGGCTCCAAGGAGTTCGTCGCCTGGCTGCCCACCTACCTGGGGGCGCGCAGGGTCGTCTTCCCCGAGCTGGCCTACCCCACCTACGACGTGGGCGCCAGGCTCGCGGGCGCCACGGGCACCGCATCCGACAGCACGCTCGCGCTCGGCCCGGAGAAGGTCGACCTCATCTGGGTCAACTCGCCGGGCAACCCCACGGGCCGGGTGCTGCCCGCCGAGCACCTGCGCAAGGTCGTCGCCTGGGCCCGCGAGCGCGGCGCGATCGTGGCCTCCGACGAGTGCTACATCGAGCTCGGCTGGGAAGAACGGCCGGTCTCGATCCTGCACCCCGACGTCTGCGGCGGCTCCCACGAGGGGCTGCTCGCCGTCCACTCGCTCTCCAAGCGCTCCAACCTGGCGGGCTATCGCGCCGGGTTCGTGACCGGCGACCCCGCCCTGGTCAAGCGCCTGCTGGAGATCCGCAAGCACGCCGGCATGCTGATGCCGCAGCCCGTACAGGCCGCGATGACGGTCGCGCTCGGCGACGATCAGCACGCCGACCTGCAGCGCGAGCGCTACGCCGGGCGCCGGGCGCTGCTGCGGCCCGCGCTGGAGAAGGCCGGCTGGAGCATCGACCACTCGACCGCCGGGCTGTACTTCTGGGCCACCAACGGCCAGAGCGCCTGGGATCAGGTCGGCAAGCTTTCCGAAATCGGGATTTTGGTCGCTCCTGGCGAATTCTACGGATCGGCAGGTGGGCGGCACATCCGCGTGGCGCTCACGGCGACCGATGAGCGGATCGGTGCGGCGGTGCGCCGCCTCCAGTAGGATCACCCGGCAAAGCCCCGGCGGAGCCGGGTTCGCGCGCATAAATTGATAAGGGCTTATGCCGAGGCAGACCGCGAGTGGAGCGAGCTGATCGATGAGCGTGACCTCCATGGTCGTTCTCGGGCTGAGCATCGCCACCGTCCTGCTGCTGCTGGGTGCCTTCTGGGCCACCCTGCGGCAAGACAGGAAGGGTCGCTCCAGCGCCGCACCGGCCGAGGTCGCCTCCGTCGAGGCCCCGCTGGCGGCGCCGGTCAGCGCCCCCGGCCGTGCCGGCACCGACTACACCGACCCTCGCACGATCCAGGTCGGCGACCGGATCGAGGTGCACGGGTCACCCGCGCGCGTGCTCGGCGCCATGCACGTCTCCTGGCAGGGCCAGCAGTGGGTGGAGTTCCTGCTGCGCGACGGCTCACGGCGGCTGCAGTGGCTCTCGGTCGAGGTGCGTCCCGGCAGCCCGCCCCATCTTGAGGTGCAGCTCTGGAACGATGTGCCGACCCAGGGCATGGTCCCCGCCAAGAGCATGCTGATCATGGAGGGCGTGGAGTTCTTCCCCATCGAGCGGGGCACGGCCGCGTTCAGGAGCGAGGGCGACACCGGCAACCCCGATCGCGGGCTGCTCGACTTCGCCGACTACCGTGCCTCCGACGGGCGGCTGCTGTCGTTCGAGCGCATCCAGGGCCGCTCGTGGACCGCCGCCTACGCCCAGCCGCTGCCGCCCGGCTCGATCTCGATCGTCCGCCGCGCCTCCTGACCGCTCACGCCAGCTCCACGCGGCGGGCGCCCGCCGCGCCGCCCCGCTGCCAGCCGTCGGCCTCGATGTCGTTGAGCCAGGTGGCGCCGTTGTAGCCGACCTTGGTGAGCGCGTACTTCTCGGCGTGCGCCACCGACCAGGCCGCCATCAGCCAGCCGCGCCGCTTCGTGGTGATCGCGGTGCTGCCGAGCGCCTTGGCGAGCTGCTTGCGCGCGGCGTCGGTGCGGGGCTTCGGCGCCGGGGTCTGCTTCGCCGGATACCAGCAGTGCACGGCCTGCGGCACCCGGCCGGTGAAGGCGGCGGCCAGGATCTTCGCGTCGCCCTCGTGCGGCGCGTACGCGTAGCCGCCCGCCGACCGCTGCACCGCCTGCGCCGCGTCGGCCAGCGGGATCTTCCGGTAGTTCTTCACCTTGACCAGCTCGGCGAAGAACTTGTTCGTGGCGTAGACCGGGTCCATCAGCTGCTTCTTCGAGCCCCAGCCCTGCGAGGGACGCTGCTGGAACACGCCCAGCGAGTCGCGGTCGCCGTAGGTGAGGTTGAGCAGCTTCGACTCCTGCAGCGCGGTCGCGTACGCGATGACCACCGCCCGCTCGGGCAGCCTGCGCCGCGCCGCCACGGCCGCGATCGTGGCGGAGATCTGCGCCTGCTCGGGATCGAGGGTCAGCACCCCCTCAGGCGTCTTGACCACGCAGAACGGATCTTCCTGGACCGCCAGCCGCGGCGTGCGCTTCAGCAGGTGGTAGAGGCCGAAGGACACGCCGACGGCCAGCACGACGACGATGATCGCGATGGTGATGACAGCACGGGAGAAGCGCGGGCGCACGCTGAGAAACCTACCCGGCCGGATAAGCTCCCAGGCCATGAGCAACGTGCGTACGTCGTCACCGCTGCCCGCCGTGGTGGACGAGCTGTGGGAGCGCAGGGCGGAGCTGACACCCGCCGACGCCGAGGCCCGGCATCTCGTGGTGGGCGCGGTCGATCTGCTCGACAAGGGCGAGGCCAGGGTCGCGCGGGTGGTGGACGACGAGGTCGTGGTGGACGAGCGGGCCAAACGCGCGATCCTGCTCAGCTTCAAGGTGCTCGGCATGACGCGCTCGCAGGTGGGCGACTTCCACCACCACGACCGGCATCCGCTCAAGAGCTCGCTGGAGGGCGTGCGGGTGGTGCCGGGCGCGATCGCCCGATGGGGCTCCTACCTCGCGCCGGGCGTGGTGCTGATGCCGTCGTTCACGAACATCGGCGCGTACGTCGACGCCGGCACCATGGTCGACACATGGGCCACGGTCGGCTCGTGCGCCCAGATCGGCAGGAACGTCCACCTGTCGGGCGGCGTCGGCATCGGCGGCGTGCTGGAGCCGCCGAACGCGGTGCCGGTGGTCGTCGAGGACGGCGCGCTCATCGGCAGCCGGGCGATGATCGTCGAGGGCGCCAGGGTGGGCGAGGGCGCGGTCGTCGGCGCGGGAACGATCCTTTCCGCGTCGATCCCGGTCATCGACGTCGAGACCGGCGAGGAGCTGGCCCGCGGCGCGATCCCGCCGTGGTGCGTGGCGGTGAGCGGCACGCGGCAGAAGGAGTTCCCCGGCGGCACGTTCGGCCTGCCGTGCGTGCTGGTGCTCAAGCGCCTCGAGCCGGGGAGCAGGCACGACAAGGCGGCGCTCAACGAGGTGCTGCGCGAACACGGAGTGAACACCTGATGCTTGACCTGACCCAGGACGTACGCGACCTGACCGCCGCGATCGTGGACATCGAGTCCGTCAGCGGCGGCGAGAAGGCGCTGGCCGACGAGGTCGAGCGGGCACTGGCCGCGCTGCCGCACCTCAAGGTGACCCGGTCGGGCGAGACGGTCGTGGCACGCACCGAGCAGGGCCGCTCCGAGCGGGTGCTGATCGCGGGCCACCTCGACACCGTCCCCGTCGCCGGCAACCTGCCCAGCCGGGTGGAGGGCGACCTGCTCTACGGCTGCGGCACCACCGACATGAAGGCGGGCGTGGCCGTCGCGCTCAAGCTGGCCGCCGCCCTGCCCGCGCCCGGCCGCGACGTCACCTACGTCTTCTACGACTGCGAGGAGGTCGAGGCCGAGCGCAACGGCCTGACCAGGGTCGCGCGCGAGCACCCCGACTGGCTGGCGGCCGACTTCGCGGTGCTGATGGAGCCCACCGACGGCGTCATCGAGGGCGGCTGCCAGGGCACGCTGCGCGCCGACGTCACGGTGGCGGGCAAGCGGGCGCACAGCGCGCGCTCGTGGTTCGGGGTCAACGCCATCCACGGCATCGAGCCGGTGCTGGCCAGGCTCAACGCGTACGAGCCGCGCCGGCCGGTGGTCGACGGGCTCGAATACCACGAAGGGCTCAACGCGGTGGGCGTGCGCGGCGGCGTGGCCGGCAACGTCATCCCCGACCTGTGCGTGGTGAGCGTCAACTACCGCTTCGCGCCCGACCTGTCGATCGAGGAGGCGGAGCAGCACGTACGCGAGGTCTTCGACGGTTTCGCGGTGAGCCTGACGGACGCGGCGCCGGCCGCCCGTCCCGGGCTCACGCACCCGGTGGCGGCGGCCTTCACGGCGGCGGTCGGCGGCACCCCGCGCGCCAAGCTGGGCTGGACCGACGTGGCCCGCTTCTCCGCGCTCGGCGTCCCGGCCGTCAACTACGGCCCTGGGGACCCGAACCTGGCACACCAGCAGGGCGAGTACGTGTCGCTGCAGAAGATCGTGGAGAGCGAGCGGGCGATGCTCGACTGGCTGTCCGCCTAGAAGGGGCCCACACATGAAAGTGGCCTTCCTCGCCGGCCATTTGGCGGGGAAGACCACTTTCAGTCCCGAGCAGCACCCTCGCCGATTAGACGCGGGGGAGCCGAAATCTGGTTCCCTGCTTCTTCCAAGTTTTTTCAGAACGGTTTCTCACCCCCGCCACCTGCGGTTACGCCTGCGGCATGCACGCTGGAGACCTCCAGGGGGCAGTGACGCGGTTCCTGGAACCGGCCACGTGCGAGAAGGACTAGCGTGATCCGCATGGAAAAGATCCGTCGAGAACGCCGACAGGGCCAGGCTTTCGTCCGCGGCAGCCTCGTCCCCAGCTCCACCCACGACCAGCGGCTGCTGGCCCGTCAGGGGCCGTCCGACTGGGTGCACATGGACCCGTGGCGGGTCCTGCGCATCCAGGCGGAGTTCGTGGAGGGCTTCGGCCAGCTCGCCGAGCTGCCCCCGGCCGTCACGGTCTTCGGCTCGGCCCGCACCGCCCCCGACTCGCCCGAATACGCGCTGGGCCGCACGCTCGGCCGCAAGCTGGCCGAGGCCGGCTACGCGGTGATCACCGGTGGCGGGCCCGGCGTCATGGAGTCGGCCAACCGGGGCGCGAGCGAGGTCGACGGCGCGGTGTCCGTGGGGCTCGGCATCGAGCTGCCCTTCGAGCAGCGCATGAACGACTACGTCGATCTCGGCATCGAGTTCCGCTACTTCTTCGTCCGCAAGACGATGTTCGTCAAATACTCCTGCGGCTTCATCACGCTGCCCGGCGGCTTCGGCACGCTCGACGAGCTGTTCGAGGCGCTCACGCTGGTGCAGACCCGCAAGGTCACCTCCTTCCCCGTGGTGCTGCTCGGCAGCGAGTTCTGGGGCGGGCTGATCGACTGGATCAAGGGCACGCTGCTGGGCACCGGCAAGATCGCCGCCCAGGACCTCGAGCTGATCACCGTCACCGACGACCCCGACGAGGCGGTCCGCATCATCGTCGAGTCCGACCGGGCCCGCTCCCGGCAGCGCCAGGAGGAGATCGAGGCGACATCGGTCCAGACGGCGGAGCCCCAATAAGCTCTTTCAGCGTGAACATCTGCGTCTACTGCGCCTCCAGCCTGACCATCGACGCCAAATACATCGACCTGGCCGCCCAGGTGGGCACCGAGCTGGCCCGGCGGGGTCACACGCTGGTGAGCGGCGGTGGGTCGGTGTCCTGCATGGGCGCCGTCACCTCGGCCGCCCGCGCCGCGGGCGGCCGGACGGTCGGCGTGATCCCGCAGGTCCTGGTCGACATGGAGGTGGCCGACGAGGAGTCGGACGAGCTGGTCGTGACCGACGGCATGCGCGAGCGCAAGGGCGTCATGGACGACCGCTCCGACGCGTTCCTGGTGCTGCCGGGCGGCATCGGCACGCTGGAGGAGCTGTTCGAGATCTGGAGCGCGCGGGTGCTCGGCATCCACGACCGCCCGCTGGTGCTGCTCGACCCCTTCGGCCTGTACGACCCGCTGAAGACGCTCGTCGAGCGCATGTACGACGAGGGCTTCACCCGTCCCGACGTCTTCGACGCCATCTCCTGGACCTCGACGGTCGAGGAGGCGTTCGCCCACCTGGAGGCGCGTACGCAACCGGTCAGGCCGAGCGTCGCCGAGCTGGGCGAGGCCGCCGGCTGACCGGCTTTCCCGCCGCCCGGAGACGCACCGGTCGCGGCATGTGCGGGACCTCGTGCCCCGATGCTATGAGTACGATGCCAATGTGCTGGTCATACTCGCCATCGCCGCCATCGCGATCCTGGTCTGCGTGGTCCTGGTCTCCCTGGGCAAGGGCGGTGAGCTGACCGAGTTCCCGCCCGATGTGCCGCCGCTCGACCTCCCCGAGGCGGGGCAGCTCTCGGCGGTCGACTTCATGGCGCTCCACCTGCCGGTCAACCTGGTCGGCTATCACACGCAGAGCGTCGATGAGACGCTGCGCCGCGCCGCGACGGCGATCAGCGCGCGTGACACCCGCATCGCCGTGCTGGAGCAGCGGGTCTCCGAGCTGCTGTCCAACCGGCTGTACGCGCGGCAGGAGGTCTACGCCGCGCCCGGTTCCGGCCCGCGCACCGAGCACGAGCCCGAGGCTCCCGCCGAGTCCCGCGCGCTGTCGGAGTCGGGTGACCCGGTGACCTCCAGCGGCGCCTCGGTGTCGTGGGACGGCGAGGCCGGCCTGACCAGCCCGCCCGAGGACCCGGAGTGGCGGCTGCCCGAGGCTGAGAAGGAGCCCGAGGACACGGCCGGCGAAGAGAAGGCCGAGAAGGCCGGAGCAGCAGACAAGGCCGACGAGAAGGACGCCGAGAAGGACGACGAGAAGGACGCTGAGGAGCAGGAAGACTCCTCCGCGCGGGCCTCGCTCAACGGCCAGGAGGATGAGCAGCGCAAGTGACAGCGCACGTAACAGAGCCGATCCGCTGCACCTGGGCCGGCATGTCCGACCCGATGTACCTCGCCTACCACGACAAGGAGTGGGGCCGCCCGCTCAAGGGCGACGACGCGGTCTTCGAGCGGGTCTCGCTCGAGGCGTTCCAGTCGGGGTTGTCGTGGCTGACGATCCTGCGCAAGCGGGAGAACTTCCGCGCCGCGTTCGACGGCTTCTCCATCGCGAAGGTGGCCGCGTACACGGAAGAAGACGTCGAGCGGCTGCTCGGCGACGCCGGCATCATCCGCAACCGCGCCAAGATCGAGGCGGCCGTCGCCAACGCCAGGGCCGCGCTCGACCTGCCCGGCGGCCTGTCGGAGCTGGTGTGGCGGCACGCCGATCCCGACGCGCCCGTGCCGCGCACGATGGCCGACGTGCCGGCCGTCACGCCCGGCTCCAAGGCGCTGGCCAAGGAGCTCAAGAGACACGGCTTCAGGTTCGTCGGCCCGACCACCGCCTACGCGCTCATGCAGGCGATCGGGCTGGTCAACGATCATCTCGAGGACTGCGTCGCGCGTACGTGGTGAGCTCCGCCGCGTGACTGCGCCCGAGCGACCCGCCGAGCGCCGGTATGCGCGGGCGGGTGCATCGGCGCTGATCTTGCGGCGTTCGGCAGCAGGACGCAGGTGTAGGAGGCGTCCTCGGGGTCGGCGTCGTGGTCCAGCCAGATGCGGACGTAGCGGCGCGTGACGGGCTCGCGGCGCCCGCCGCCTGGTCTCGGGCACGATCGCGTGCTCCCGGTAGGGACGCGGGCAACGCTCGATCCAGCCCTTGGCCGGCGCGCGGAACCCGCCGTCCCGGGTCCGTGATCGCCAGGGAGAGCCGTGCAGCAGCGCCAGGGTCTCCGACGCCGCGATGAGCAGTGAGAGGCCGTAGGAGCCCGTGTAGGCCACGCAGCCGTGCTGGACGAACCCGGCCGCCCTTCGAGCGGCGGATCGGCCCACAGCCGCCCCGGCGCCATCCCCGCCAGCCACTCGCCGGACCGCTCGCTCAGCGCGGCCGGCGGCCGGGCGTGGACCGGGTCACCGGCGTCCGGCTCGCCGCCGGTCAGCGGTTCCAGGGCGGTCGCGCGGAGAGCGTCGAAGTGGTCGGGTGCGTGCGTGATGTCCGGCTTCCCCGAGGGGAGGTCACTCCGCGTTGAACGTCGGCTGCTCCTTGGCGAGGAAGGCGCGGGTGGCGTTGAGGTGGTCCTGGGTGGCGACGCACTGGTCCTGGAGGTCGGCCTCCATGGCGAGCGAGTCGGCCAGCGCGTGGGTGGCGGCGTAGGCCAGCGCCCGCTTGGTGGCGCCGTAGGCCAGCGTGGGGCCCTGCGCGAGACGTACGGCGAGGTCGGTGGCGGTCTTCAAGACGTCCTCCGCCGGCACCACGCGGGTCACCAGCCCGAGCTCCAGGGCGCGGGCCGCGTCGAGCGGCTCGCCCAGCAGCATCAGCTCGGCCGCGTGCCCCTGGCCCACCAGGCGCTGCAACGTCCACGACGCGCCCGAGTCGGGCGCGAGCCCGATCCCCGCGAACGCCAGCGCGAACTTCGCCCGCTCCGACGCCACCCGCAGGTCGCACGCGAACGCCAGCGACGCGCCCGCGCCCGCCGCCACCCCGTTGACGGCGGCCACCACCGGCTTGGGCATCGTGCTGATCAGCTCGACGATCGGGTTGTAGTGGGCCCGCACGGTGTTGGCCAGCCCGCGCCCCGCCTCCAGGTTGTCGGCGTGCTCACGCAGGTCCTGGCCCGCGCAGAAGGCCCGGCCCGAGCCGGTCAGCAGCACCGCGCGCACCCCGCGGTCGTGCGCGGCCCTGCGCAGCGCGTCGTGCAGCGCCTGCTTGGTCTCGGCGGTCAGCGAGTTCATCGCCTCGGGCCGGTCGAGCGTGATGGTGGCGACGGCGTCGGCCACGTCATAGCGGATCACAGCAACTCCCTGTCGACGAACGCGGCGGCTGCGGGCAGCAGCCTGGCGGCCTCCTGCTCGAAGAAGGCCCGTGCCTTCTCGCCCGGCCAGCCCGCGGGCAGCAGCTCGGGCGGCAGGCCGGGATCGCGGAACAGGAAGTTGCGCCACCCGTGCACCAGCCGGCTCCGCGTCGCGAACACCCGGTCGGGCGGCGCCTCCTCCGGCAGCGTGCTGATCAGCGTGACAGCCTCGGCCAGCCAGTGCTCGTACGCCTCGCCGATGGCGTCCAGATCCCATGCCCTGGCCACCAGCTCGCGCGGGTCGCCCTCCAGCGCCGCGTCGAACCTGTCGGCCCGCACCCCTTCGCCCTCCAGCAGGTTGTCCAGCTCGATCGAGGAGCGCGGGCCGATCCACGTCGTCTCCGACAGCGAGGCGTAGCCGAGGAACGTCAGGTCCGCCTTCAGCCGCTCTCTGCGCTGCCGTTCCTTGACCGGCTCGAAGACGATCAGGTGCCAGCGGCCGTGCCAGGTCAGCGTTCCGGCTCGGTAAATTCTCAGCGCCGCCTCGTCCAGCCGCCTGACGCACTTCGGCGTCAGCCCGTAGCCCGCGCCCTGTGGCAGCCGCACCGGCTGGAGCCAGCCCTGTCGCACCATTCTCGAAACCGCCGTACGTACGGCGGGAGCGGCTATTTCCAGGGGTTTCATGAGGCGCACGAGAGCGGCGACGGACGCCTGTCCGCCGCGTGAACGCAGGTGGTCACCGTAGAGGTCGAACAGAGCGGCGCGAGCGTGCACGAAGTCCAGTTTGGACGTCATCGCCTGCCGCGACAACGCATTCTGGGAGGAGATCGTTACCCATGAGCGCTCTCGATGCGGGAGAATAGGACATCACAGAAGACGTGAATGCGCCGACCACCCCCTCGGGAGGTCGGAAATCGCGGGCCGCGGGAGCCCAAGGCAGGAAGGGATGCACGCATGGCGGCGATGAAGCCGCGGACCGGCGATGGTCCGCTCGAGGTCACCAAGGAAGGGCGCGGCATTGTCATGCGGGTCCCCCTGGAGGGTGGCGGCCGGCTCGTCGTGGAGATCTCCGCCGACGAGGCCAAGGCGCTCGGCGAGGCGTTGAAGAACGTCGTCGGCTGAGCGCTCCCCGGAGATCACTTTGTTCCACGACCCTGGCGTACCCACGACGCCAGGGTCGCTGACGTTTGAGGAGTAGTTCGTGCCCATTGAGACCACTACGTCGGTGGTCACCGAGGTTCCCGACGACGCCGAGTTGCTGGCCGTCCCCTATGACTCCGACCTCAGCCCCTCGGTCGAGCTGCCGCTGCCGGCCGCCGGCCTGCTCGCCCACTACGACGCCAAGGGCGAGGCGGGCGAGATCGTCGAGGTGCCGGTGGCTCGGTCCGGCGGAGTGGGCCGGGTCCTGCTGTACGGCGTCGGCGACGGCTCCCCGCGCGCCCTGCGCACCGCCGCCGCCGCGCTGACCAGGAAGGCCAAGGGCAGGGACACGCTGACCGTGGTGCCGCCCGCTGGTGACCTGACGCCGTTCGCCGAGGCGGCGCTGCTGGCGGCGTACACGTTCAGGATCGGCAAGGCCGGCAAGAAGCCGGTCGGCACGCTGGTGTTCGCCGGGGCCGACGAGGGCCAGGTGCGGCGCGCCGAGACCGTCGCGCGGGCCGTCGCGTTCGCCCGCGACCTCGCCAACACGCCGTCCTCGGTGAAGAACCCCGCCTGGCTCGCCGAGCAGGCCCAGGAGAGCGGCGTGCCGGTCGAGGTCTGGGACGAGGAGCGGCTGAAGGCCGACGGGTTCGGCGGCATCCTCGCCGTCGGGCAGGGCTCGGCCAGCCCGCCCCGGCTCATCAAGCTCACCTACACCCCCGACGAGCCGGTCGAGCGGCACGTCGTGCTGGTGGGCAAGGGCATCACGTTCGACTCGGGCGGGCTGTCGCTCAAGCCGACCGACAACATGAAGACCCAGAAGACCGACATGGCGGGCGGCGCGGTCGTCATCGCGGTGCTCAAGGCGCTGGCCGAGCTCAAGGCCCCCGTACGCGTGACCGGTCTGGTCGCCGCCGCCGAGAACATGCCGTCCGGCACCGCCCAGCGGCCCAGCGACGTGATCAAGCACTACGGCGGCCGTACGGTCGAGGTGCTCAACACCGACGCCGAGGGCCGGCTCGTGCTGGCCGACGCGCTCGCCTACGCCGACGCCGTGCTCGACCCCGACGAGGTGATCGACATCGCCACGCTCACCGGGGCCATCACGGTCGCGCTCGGCCGCCACTACGGCGCCGTCTACTCCTCCGACGACACGCTGGCCGAGCGGCTCGTCTCCGCGGGCCGGGCGGCCGACGACAAGCTGTGGCGGATGCCGCTGGTCGAGGACTACGCGCCCGCGCTCAGGTCGCCGATCGCCGACCTCGCCAACGTCGAGTCCGGCTCCACCTACGGCGGCGGGTCGATCACGGCGGCGCTGTTCCTGCGGGAGTTCGCGGGCAAGCGGCCGTGGGCGCACCTCGACGTCGCCGGCGTCGGGCGCAGCACCGTGGACGAGGGCACGCTCACCAAGGGCGCCACGGGCTTCGGCGTCCGCCTCCTGGTGGAGTGGCTCACCAAGGGCTGACCGCTGCCCCCACCGGCCCCCGCGTGGGGTCGGTGGGTCAGCCGGAGATCTTCACCGCGGCCAGCAGGCCGTCGCCGAGCGGCATGAGCACCGAACGCAGCCGCTCGTCCGACTGCACCAGCTTGCCGACCTCGCGCAGCGCCACCGTGTCGGTGTCGCGCTGCGTCGGGTCGGCCACGCGGTGGTGCCACAACATGTTGTCGAACGCCACGATGCCGCCCACGCGCAGCAGCCGGACCGCCTCGGCGAGATAGTCGGCGTATTCCTGCTTGGCGCCGTCGGCGAACACCATGTCATAGCCGCCGTCCGACAAACGCGGCAGCACGTCGAGCGCGCGGCCCGAGATGAGCCGCACCCTGCTGCCGGAGAACCCGGCCTCCGTGAACGCCTGCCGGGCCAGCCGCTGATGCTCGGGCTCCACGTCGACGCTCGTCAATGTGCCGTCCGTACGCATGCCGCGCAGCAGCCACAATCCCGACACGCCGCAACCCGTGCCGATCTCGACCACCGACTTGGCGTTGACGACGGTCGTGAGAAAGCACAGGGCGGCGCCGCCGCCGGGAAGGATGGGTGTGGCACCCATCTCCAGCCCGCGCTGCCGCGCCGCGTGCAGGATCTCATCCTCATGATGGAACTGCTCCGCATAGGCCAGAGTGGCCTCCACCGGAGTGGTCATCGGCCTCCTCCCCCCACTTTCGTGCGATTGGTCGCGAGGTATACGCGTGATTGGCACCGATCGCAGCCTAGGGGAGACACGCCGGGACGGGAACTCAGGAGGGTCCCGAGGCGTTGCAGGTTTAAACGGGCTTTGCCGGTCCGGAAGGCAGGCAGTGCGCACGAAGGGACGAAACCAGGCACTATGGCGGTAGCGGTGGTCCCAGAGAGAGGAGTTCTGGTGGACGAGAGCGACCACCAGACCGATGCTCCGGTGTCGTCCGACTGGACGCCTCCCAGCTGGGAGGAAGTGGTGCGGACTCACTCCGCACGCGTGTATCGGCTGGCGTACCGGCTGACCGGCAATGTCCATGACGCCGAAGACCTCACGCAGGAGGTCTTCGTCAGGGTCTTCAGGTCGCTGTCGAGTTACACCCCCGGCACGTTCGAGGGGTGGCTGCACCGGATCACGACCAACCTGTTCCTCGACATGGCGCGGCGCAAGCAGCGCATCAGGTTCGAGGGGCTGGCCGACGACGCCGCCGAGCGGCTGCGCGGTCGTGAGCCGTCCCCGGCGCAGGCGTTCGACGACGCCCACCTGGAGCCCGACATCCAAGCCGCCCTCGACGCGCTCGCCCCCGAGTTCCGGGCCGCGATCGTGCTGTGTGACATCGAGGGCCTGTCCTACGAGGAGATCGCGGCCACGCTCGGCGTCAAGCTGGGTACGGTCCGAAGCCGTATTCACCGTGGCCGGGCGCAGTTGCGGGAGGCTCTCGACCATCGAGCCCCCCGTAATTCTCAACTCCCCCCGACCGTGATCCGTGGGGAGGAAATCTGACATGGCTCATCTGGGAGAACGCGCATCCGCGCTCGTCGACGGAGAGCTCAGCCACACCGAGCGCGAGCGTGCGCTGGCTCATCTGACTTTCTGTGCTGACTGTCGTCGCGAGGTCGAGTCGGTGCGGGCGCTCAAGTCCCGTCTGCGCTCGCTCGAGACGCCGGCGATGCCGGCCGACCTGACGATGTCCCTGCTCCGCATGGCGGAGCCGGGCGGGCCGTTGCCGCCGAGGGAGCGCCCTTTCCCCACGCGTACGTTCGGGGGAGTGCCCATTCCGGGGCCGCACACCATCGCGCCGCTCGACAACCGGCCGCGCCGCGACGCCGGTGGCGGGGCTTCGGGGCCTGGCCGTGGCAGTAGGCGGCGCAACACCTATGTCGCGGTCGGCGTGGTCTCGGCGGCCGTGGCGCTCGGCACCTTCTTCGCCGTGAGCGGAGTCGGGCAGAACAACCCGGCTCCGCCTGTTGAACTGTTCCAGCAGCAGGCCCGTACTACGCCTACGAACGCCCCCGCTACTGCCACACCCTGACCTCGGCAATGCCGGGGGCAATCGGTTGGCGTAGTCGGCGGCGGAGCGGGCATACGATCTGGGTTCGGGAATTGTCACAGGCAAGTCCTGACAAAAGCTTTAGATCACTCGTATGCCGCAAGAGCCCGGATTTGCGGTGGCCGAGCCAAGGAGTGGTGAGACTTAGATGACCGACGAGACGCGGTCCGCAGAAGGACGCACACCGTCGGACTCCCCCGAGCCACAGGGGCGGCCTGACTTCCTGCCCGCGGACGACCGGTCCGAGCAGCGGTCGGAGCCGCCCGCATCCTTCGGCTCGTCGTGGGGCGATCCGTCAGGCCGCCCCGGGGGCTCCGGCTCGCCGCCGTACGGCGGGGCAGGGCCGCAGGGGACGGGGTCGCAGGGGACGGGGTCGCAGGGCACGGGGTCGCTGGGCACGGGGTCGCAGTACGGCGCGCCGTCGTTCGGCCCCCCGGACCGTTCCCACGAAGGCCCTGCCTACGGCCGCCCTGACGCCGACTCCCGCTCCTACGACGGCCCCGTCTACGGACGGCCCGACGCGGAGACCCGTTCCCACGAAGGCCCCTCCTTCGGCCCGCCCGACTCTTCCGGGCCCTCCTCTGGCCCGTCTTTCGGCCGATCCGACTCTTCTGGGCCGTCCTTCGGCCCGCCGGACTCCTCCGGCCCTTCCAGCGGCCCCTCTTTCGGCCCGCCCGACTCCTCCGGCCCCTCCTTCGGGCCGCCCGGTTCCGGTGGGCCAGGTGGGCCATCGTCTGGGCCGTCCTTCGGGCCGCCCAACGGGGACACGCGGGCCTATGACGGCCCGTTCTTCGGCTCGCCCGACGGGGGCGCCCGCTCGTACGAGGGGCCGCCGTTCGGGTCGTCCGGCGAAGGCCCGGGCTACGGGAGACCGCGCGGCGGTGCGTACGGCGACTCCTACGGCGGGCCGCCCCAGCCGCCGCCTCCGCGCCAGGCCATGGGCATGGGCCCCGGCTGGGCCCCGCCACCGCCCGGCGGCAAGGACGGGAGCGCCGCGGGCCGCGGGCCGCGCACCGGGTTCCTGATCGCCATGGCCCTGGTCATCGCGCTGGTGGCGTCCCTGCTCGGCAGCGTCGGCACCTACCTGCTCACCCGGCCGAGCAGCAGCGCCAACGACCCCTCCTACAGCCTGGGCCCGCTGCCCACCGGCGCCACCAACCGCGCGCCCGACTCCGTCGCGGGCGTGGCCGCCCGGGTGCTGCCCAGCGTGGTCTCGCTGGAGGTCGGCAACGGCAGCAACACCGAGGGCGCCTCGGGCTCCGGCTTCCTCATCAAGAACGGCTACGTGGTCACCAACAACCACGTCGTCGCGCTGGCCGCACAGGGCGGCGAGATCCGGATCATGTTCAACAACCGCAAGACCACCACGGCCCGTATCGTCGGCCGCGACCCCGGCTCCGACCTGGCGGTGGTCAAGCCTGAGGAGACGTTCGGGACGCCGGAGATCACGCTCGGCAACTCCGACCAGGTCGTCGTGGGCGACCCCGTCATCGCGATCGGTTCGCCGCTCGGCCTGACCGGTACGGTCACGACCGGCATCGTCAGCTCGCTCAACCGGCCGGTCATCGCCGGTGACGACACCGGCACCAGCAGCGAGGAGCCGGCGTACATCAGCGCCATCCAGACCGACGCCGCCATCAACCCGGGCAACTCCGGCGGTCCGCTGGTGAACGGCAAGGGCGAGGTCGTCGGGGTCAACTCCGCGATCGCCACCCTGGGCCGGTCGATGACCAGCCAGAGCGGCAGCATCGGGCTGGGCTTCGCGATCCCGGTCAACCAGACGCGGCGGGTGGCGGAAGAGCTGATCACCACCGGCAAGGCCAAGCGTCCGAAGATCGGCATCGTCCTGGAGAAGGACTTCAGGGGCCAGGGCGTCAAGATCGCCACCGAACCGGCGGCCGGCCAGCAGCCGGTCACCCCCGGCGGCCCCGCCGACAAGGCCGGTCTCAAGGCCGGCGACGTGATCCTGGAGATCGACGGCCTCACCCTCCAGGACGGCAACGAGCTCATCGCCCTGATCCGCAGCAAGGAGCCCGGCTCGAAGATCAAGGTCAAGTACCAGCGCGACGGCCAGGACCGCACCGCAACCCTGACCGTCGTGGCGGACGACGAGCCCGCCCCCACGCCCTCCTGACAGCGCGCTGATCGAGCAAGGGCGTCGAGCGGAAGACAACCCCGAACGACGCCCTCCAGCACCCCGTCCCGCTTCTTGGGGTGCGGCCCGAAGAAGTGGGGAGTGGCGTCGGTCTCGCCGGCCCATCCGGCCGCCACGCGCGTCCTTGCCCGCATTCGCCGGTGCCGATCTCGGCGCGTTGCTGTTCGTACTGGGTGGGTGATCTTTTCGCGGGCTGGGGGATTTGTGGCTGGGGGGGCGACTCGGGCACGGCCGGGAGCCCTTAGTCTGTGGATAGGCCGGGGTTGTCCTCGGAGAGGTTGGACTGCGGTAGGAGCTCACGGTGTTCGGACTCGGGTGGATGGAGATCGGAGCGCTGATCGTGATCGCGCTGCTCGTCTTCGGTCCCGAAAAACTGCCGCAGGCCGCCGCGCAGGCGGGCAAGACCCTGCGCAACCTGCGCCGGATGGCCAACAGCGCGCGCGACGACCTGCGCGCCGGTCTGGGCCCGGAGTTCCAGAACTTCGACCCGGCCGACCTCAACCCGCGCAACTTCGTCCGCAAGCATCTCCTCGACGACCTCGAGGACGACTGGAACAACCAGGGCAAGCCGAAGGAGCTGGAGCCGGCGGCGGCCACGTACACGCCCGAGCCGGTCGATGAGCTGGGCTTCGGCGAGATCCCCCCGTACGACTCGGAAGCGACCTGACAGACCTCCACAGACGCGCATCGGGCCCGCCCAGAGCAATCTGGGAGCGGGCCCGACGTGGGTGAGGGTCAGCGGCGCGGGGCGAGGCCCAGCTGCATGCCCTTGAGGCTGGAGGAGCGCTTGCTCAGCCCGTCGGCGATCGTGCGCAGCTCGGCCGCGGCCGGCGAGTCGGGGTCGGTGAGCACGAGCGGCTTGCCCTCGTCGCCGCCCTCGCGCAGCCGCATGTCGATGGGCACCTGACCGAGCAGCGGCACGCGCGCGCCGAGCGTGCGGGTGAGCGCGTCGGCGACGGTCTGGCCGCCGCCCTCGCCGAAGACGGCGATGCGCTCGTCGCAGTGGGGGCAGGGCAGCCACGCCATGTTCTCGATGACGCCGGCGATCTGCTGGTGGGTCTGCGCCGCGATGGAGCCGGCCCGCTCGGCGACCTCGGCGGCGGCCATCTGGGGCGTGGTGACGACGAGGATCTCGGCCCCCGGCAGCCGCTGGGCGACCGAGATGGCGATGTCGCCGGTGCCGGGCGGCAGGTCGAGCAGGAGGACGTCGAGGTCGCCCCAGTAGACGTCGGCGAGGAACTGGTGCAGCGCCCGGTCGAGCATGGGGCCGCGCCAGACGACCGGCGTGTTGCCCGGCGGCTTGAACATGCCGACCGAGATGACCTTGATGTCGTGGGCCACCGGCGGCATGATCATGTCTTCGACCTTGGTGGGCCGCTCGGCGGCGCCCAGCATGCGGGGGATGCTGTGGCCGTAGATGTCGGCGTCGACGATGCCGACCTTGAGCCCGTTGGAGGCCATGGCGGCGGCGAGGTTGACCGTGACGGACGACTTGCCGACCCCGCCCTTGCCGCTGGCCACCGCGAAGACGCGGGTGAGCGAGCCCGGCTGGTTGAACGGGATCTCCTTCTCGGGCCCGCGGTCGCCCCTGAGCTTGGTCTGCAGGGTCTTGCGCTGCTCGGCGCTCATCACGTCGAGCTCGATCTGCACGCCGGTCACGCCGTCGACCTTGGCGACGGCGGCGGTGACGTCGCGGCTGATGGTGTCCTTCATCGGGCAGCCGGCCACCGTGAGGTAGACGCCTACGCGCACCGAGCCGTCGGGAGCGATCTCGATGTTCTTGACCATGTCGAGGTCCGTGATCGGGCGACGGATCTCGGGGTCGATGACGGTGGACAGCGCGGCCGTCACGAGTTCCTGGGTAGGTGCCATCGAAGTCTCGGCACGAGGGAGTGCCGTCCCTCCTTAGTCGGTCTATGTGTGACAGGCGCTGGGACGCCGGTGAGGATGCCCCTCCATGGTATGAACCAGCGGCCTCGCCGGGTTAATCCGCACTGTTAGATGTCTGTGCAACAGCGTCTCAAGGTTACTCCGCGTGCCCCGTGCGCGACGAACGGCCGTCCTGCGCGGCCCCTGGACTCGCGGCGACGGTGTCCTTCAGCTCGTCGAGCAGCCGGCCCATCTCGGCGCGCAGGTAGTCGCGGGTGGCCACGTCGTTGATGGCGAGGCGCAGCCCGGCGATCTCGCGCGTCAGGTATTCGATCTCGGCCTGGTTGCGCTCGGCGGTCTCGCGGTCCTGCTCGTACTGGATGCGGTCGCGGTCGTCCTGGCGGTTCTGGGCGAGCAGGATGAGCGGCGCGGCGTAGCTCGCCTGCAGCGAGAGCATCAGCGTGAGGAAGATGAACGGGTACGGGTCGAACTTGAGGTGCGGCGGCGCGAACACGTTCCACAACACCCAGACCGACACGAAAACCGTCATGTAGACGATGAACCTGGCGGTGCCGAGGAAGCGGGCGATGCGCTCGGACAGCCGCCCGAACGCCTCGGGGTCGTAGTGGGGCCGCAGCGTACGGCGCAGCGCCCGCGGCTGGTCGAGCCGGTCAGTCGTCATCCTCGTCGTCCCTCTCCCGCCAGTCCTCGGGCAGCATGTGGTCGAGCACGTCGTCCACGGTCACAGCCCCGACCAGGTGGCCCAGCTCGTCCACGACGGGCGCCGCCACGAGGTTGTAGTTGGCCAGGTAGTAGGTGACCTCGCGCAGCGTGAACTCCGGCTTGATCGGGTCGATCGAGGGGTCGAGCACGCCGCCGAGCAGCGTGGACGGCGGCTCGCGCAGCAGCCGCTGGAAGTGCGCCACCCCCAGGTACGTGCCCGTCGGCGTCTCGGTGGGCGGCCTGGTGACGTAGACCTGGGCGGCTACGGCGGGCGTGAGGTCCTGCTGCCTGATGTGGGCGAGCGCCTCCGCGACGGTGGAGGTGGGCGGCAGGATGACGGGCTCACTGGTCATCACGCCGCCCGCGCTGGTCTCCGGGTACGTCAGCAGCCGCCGCACCGGCTCCGCCTCCTCGGGCTCCATCAGCGCGAGGAGCTGGGCCGCCTGCTGGTCGGGCAGGTCGTGCAGCAGGTCGGCGGCGTCGTCGGGCCCCATCTCCTCCAGGACGACGGCGGCCCGCTCGGGCTCCAGGATGCTGAGGATGCCGATCTGGTCGTCGGGCGGCAGCTCCTCCAGCACGTCGGCGAGGCGCGTGTCGTTGAGCGCGCGGGCGATCTCCAGCCGGCGCTTGCTGGGCAGGTCGTGCAGGGCGCTGGCCATGTCGGCGGCGCGCAGGGACTCGAACGCGGCGATCAGCCCGGCGGCGCCCTGGTCCTTCTGCAGCGTGTCGAACCCGGACACCTCCTGCCAGGCGACGATGCGCGGGTCGCGCCGCCTGCGCTTGTAGACGGCGACCTTGGTGATCTCCCAGACGGACGGCTTGATCTCCTCCATGGCGACGTCGTAGACGGTCATCGGCTGGCCTTCGACGGTCACGGTGAGGTCGAGCATCTCGCCGATGACCAGCGTCTCGGTGGCGCGCTGCTCGAACCTGCGCATGTTGAGCCGCCCGGTGAAGACGACGGAGCCGGCCTCGATGCGGACCAGGCGGGTGATGGGCAGGAAGACGCGGCGGCGCGGCTGCACCTCCACCACGAACCCGTGGACGGTGGGCCGGCGGCCGATGCGCAGCCCGACCACGACGTCCCTGACGCGGCCGATCTGGTCGCCCGCCGGGTCGAAGACCGGGGTCCCCGGCAGGCGGGCCACGAAGATCTTCACGTGGCCAGGCTAACAGCGGGGCTCCGTTGCGCCAGGGACGCGGTACGTGTCAGTATCAAACCTGCTAAACGGTGATTACGCTGCAGGTGGTGTGCGATGAGGTATGCGGGGCTGGCGCTCGCGTTCGTGAGCTCGTGCTGTTTCGCGTTCTCCGGGCCGATGGCGAAATACCTCATCGCGGCCGGGCTGGCGCCGATCGAGGCGGTGTGGACGCGCATGGCGGGCGCCGGGCTGCTGCTGGTGGCCGTGCTGGCCCTGGTGCGGCCCCGCGCGCTGCGGATCCCGCGCTCCATGATGCCTTTCGTCGGCCTGTACGCGATCATGGCCGTCGCCGGCGTGCAGGCGCTCTACTTCGTGGCGATCACCCGGCTGCCGGTGGGGATCGCGCTGCTGCTGGAGTTCATGGCGCCGGTGATGGTGGTGGCGTGGGTGCGGGTCATCCGCAAGGTACGCCTGGCCAGGGCCGCGTACGTGGGCGCCGTCGTCGCGGTCGTGGGGCTCGGCATCGTCGTCGAGGCGTGGCAGGGGCTGCGCCTGGACGCGCTGGGCCTGCTGCTCGGCCTGCTGGCCGGGGCGTGCTGCGCCGGATATTTCCTGATGAACGATAGCTTCAGCGATGAGATCGACCCTCTTGGCCTCATCGCGTGGGGCATGACGGGGGCGGCCGTGGTGCTGATCCCGTTCGCCCGGCCGTGGGACATCCCCTGGAGCGCCTTCACGGCCACCGCCTCTCCCGAGGGCGGGTTCGCGCTGCCGGTCCTGGGGGCGTACCTGTGGATGGTGCTCGTCGCCACCGTGGTCGCGTACATCCTGGGCGTGAACGCCGTGCGGCGGCTGTCGGCCGCGGTCGGCGCGACCGTGGCGTCCCTGGAGGTGATCTTCGGCGCCGTCGTGGCGTGGGCGCTGGTGGGGGAGACGCTCGGCGCGTTCCAGATCTTCGGCGGGCTCATCGTGATCGGCGGCGCGCTGCTCGCCCAGACCGCCACCGCGGCCACCAAGCCGGAGCTCGGGCCGGAGCCAGAGCCGGTGCCTGTGACCCCGTAATAGGAGGTCAGAGCAGCGGGGTGAGGCGCCAGACGGTGGACTCGCGGGCCCAGCGCTCGGCCAGGTGCTCGGTGTCACGGGCGTTGAGCCGCTCTTTGGCGAGCACCGCCACCGCGTCGGCCGCCGCGTCGGCCGCCGCGTCGTCCGCCGCGGTCTGATCGACTGCCTCGACCGTCGCCTCGAACTCCGCGAGCCGCGCCCCGTTGTCCTTGCTGCGCAGCGTCACCCGCACCCGGTCGAGCGACTCAAGACCGGGAAGTTGCTGCTCGGCGCCGCCTGAGACGAGGTAGACGGCGCCGTCGTGCCAGGCGTGCCAGGCCAGGCGCGGACGGTCGAGGGCGAGCCAGAGGATGCCCGACTTCTTCGCGCCCTCCTCGACGGCCGCGGCCGGCACGGTGCTCACAGGCTGCTCGCTCACAAGCACGACTGTAACCGCAGAAAGCAGGCCACGAGTAGGTTGAGCGCATGCGCTCACGACGTTCGGTGCTCGCCGTGCCAGGCAGCAACCCCCGGTTCCTGGAGAAGGCCCAGGCCCTGCCCGTGGACGAGGTCTTCCTCGACCTGGAGGACTCCGTCGCCCCGCTCGCCAAGGAGGAGGCGCGGGTCAACATCGTCGCCGCCCTGCGCGAGGGCGACTGGGCCGGCAAGACGCGGGTGGTCAGGGTCAACGACCTGACCACGCAATGGACCTACCGCGACGTGATCGAGGTCGTGGAGGGGGCGGGGGACTTCATCGACTGCGTCATGCTGCCCAAGGTGCAGGACTCCACCGAGGTCGTCTGGCTCGACACGCTGCTCACCCAGATCGAGAAGACCATGGGCTACGAGGTCGGCCGCATCGGCATAGAGGCGCAGATCGAGAACGCCCGCGGCCTGGTCAACGCCGACGCCATCGCCGGGTCGTCGAAACGGCTGGAGACGCTGGTGTTCGGCCCGGCCGACTTCATGGCCTCCATCAACATGCGCACGCTCGTCGTCGGCGAGCAGCCGCCCGGCTACGCCGAGGGCGACGCCTACCACTACATCCTCATGCGGCTGCTGATGGCCGCGAGGATGCACGACCTGCAGGTCATCGACGGCCCCTACCTGCAGATCAAGGATGTCGACGGCTTCCGCAGGGTCGCGATGCGCGCCGCGGCGCTGGGCTTCGACGGCAAGTGGGTGCTGCACCCCGCGCAGGTCGACGCGGCCAACGAGGTGTTCTCGCCGTCGCAGGAGGACTATGACCACGCCGAGCTCATCCTGGAGGCGTACGAGCACTACACCACCGTGGAGAAGCGCGGCGCGGTCATGCTGGGCGACGAGATGATCGACGAGGCCAGCAGGAAGATGGCGCTCGTCGTGGCCGCCAAGGGGCGGGCGGCCGGGTTGAGCAGGACGAGACGGTTCACACCTTGATGCCGATGGCGGTGAAGAACCAGAACGACGAGGTCAGCCAGAGCCCGACCAGCGCCGTGAACGCCAGCCCGCCGAAGACCGGCAGCGTCCAGCCCGGCGTGCCCTGCTTGGGCAGGGCCAGCATCTTCGCGGTGAACAGGCCGTAGAAGAAGCAGCCGAGCAGCGAGTGAGCGAGCACCCTCGGCACGTCGTACTGCAGGCCGAGCGCGTACAGGCAGTGGAAGGCGACCGGGATCGTGAGCAGGAACGCCAGCCGTCCCGACCAGCGGTGCACGCCGGGCGGGATGGTGACCCCGAGCCTGCCCCACATCGACAGCGCAGAGACGACCTGCACGATAGCGAGCACGAACGCGCCCGTCGTCAGCCACACCTTCATCGTCAGCGCGCCGGAGAAGCCGGCCACGCCGACCGCGAAACCGGTCGGCGTGTGCGCGCGGCCGTACACGCCGAGCGCGAGCACCACGAGGCCGCCCGCGAGCAGCGGCACCAGCAACGGGGTCAGGCCGCGGGAGGGCCGCTGGGGGATGGCGGTCATTGCATCTCCTCGACGAAGGAGTCGGCGTCCTTGGGGTAGACGGTCGTGCCCTCGACCGTGATGGGCGCGGTCGGCTGCCCGCTGTCGAGCTCGGGGACGTCGAGCTGCTCCTCGCCCGCGAACGCGGCGCCGACCTGGTAGTAGCCGCCGGCCGGGTTCCTGACCATGATCCAGCCGGCCCGGAACCGCGCGCCCCTGACGATGGCGGTGGCCCGGTAGAGGCCCGACGGCTTCTCCACGGTGGGCGCCTCGAAGGTCCAGCGTCTGCCGGCGACCGTGACCGTGCCCTCGGCCCGTCCGCCGCCCAGCTCCGCCTTGACCGTGGAACGGGCGTTGGCGACGCCCTTGAGCCGCAGCTCGCCGGCCGTCCCCGAGCCCTTGAACCAGGCCTCGGTGCGGCCGTCGCAGAAGTAGCCGACGGCCTTGCCGTTCCTGATGGAGATGGCGATCAGGGCGCCGTTGCCCTTGACCCGGCCGCCGTAGTCGGCCTTCTCGATCTTCTTCGGCTCGGTGGCCGTGGGGGAGGGCGACGCCGGGGCGGCGCTCTCCTCAGGTGCGCTCGCTTCGGCGGCGGGCGTCTCAGTGGCGGTGTTCGTACGCGTATTGGCGGCCTCCTGCGCCGCCGGTGCCGCGGTGATGCTGGCGACACCCAGCCCCACGGCGAGCACCGCGCCCGTCGTGAGGGTGATGACAGGTCCCAGCCGTGACGACATGGACTGCTCCCAGGGTCGAAATGTCTATGGCTCTGAGCATCCGCCTAAATTCCGGCCCCGTCTGTGAACTATTGCGCATGGGGCGGACAGAATAGGGAGATGCAGGAGAAACCAGGGCCCCAATTTCCGCACGGCGGCTATCCGTATCCGCCTCCGCAGCCGTCCTGGTTCCTGCCGATCCCGCGCGGGGCCCGTTACGACCACCTGGCGAGGAACCCCGCGACGCGGCCGTGGCAGGCGATCGTCGGCACGATCATCGTGGCGGTCGCGTTCGTGCTCATCAACGTCGTGGTGGTCTTGGCGTTCTCCATCGTGACGACCCTGTTCGGCCTGCCGCAGCCGTTCCTGCCGAACGGGGTGCCGAAGGGCACGCCCACCGGGCTGGCCATGACGCTGCTCGGGCTCGCGCTCGTGCTGCCGCTGGTGTTCGGCACGGCGGCGCTCGTCCAGCGGCGCCCTCCTGGGACGCTGTCGTCCGTGGCCGGGCGGCTGCGCTGGACGTGGCTGCTGCGCTGCGCGGCGCTGGGGCTGCTCGCGATGGTGCTCGGGCAGCTCGCTCAGTACGCCGTGCTGTCCTCGGCCGGCCTGGACACCGAGCTGTTCGGCTGGGCCGGATGGGACGTCTTCCTGCCGCTGCTCGTCGTGATCGTGCTGCTGGTGCCCTTCCAGGCGGCGGCCGAGGAGTACATGTTCCGCGGCTGGTTCATCCAAGCCGTCGGCGCCCACGTGCGCAACCCCGTCTGGTCGATCCTCATCGGGGCGGTGCTGTTCGCCTCGGTGCACGGTTATTCGTGGGCCGGGCTGGTCGACGTGTTCGCGTTCGGGGCGATCATGGGGTGGCTGAGCGTGCGTACCGGAGGGCTGGAGGCGGCGATCGCGCTGCACGTGCTCAACAACGTCATCGCCTTCAGCATGAGCGCCGCCGCGGGCCAGCTCCAGGACGCCCTGGATCAGGCGAAGACGCCGGTGCCCTGGCAGGCGTTGGCGGGAACCGTGGTGCAGCTCGGGGTGTATGCGTTTGGTGTGATGTATCTAGCCAAAAAGCGGTCGATTAGCACTATTTCGCAATAAATCGGGCGGAAGGTGCGGGGAATCTCGCTAGAGAGGTCTCGCTATTCCGGCTGAGTCATGCTGGTCTGGATGCTGTCAGGGACGGCGAGGGCTCCCGCCCGGACCTCCCTGGAACGGTCCGCGACAGCGGCCTGGAACGACCTGTACGACTAGTCCGACTAGGAGGTACGGCGCGTGGCCTCCGGCCCCAGCGAACCGCCACGGCGATCGCCGGAAGACGACGAGCCCCGTACCGAGGGATCGTCCGACCCCCAGCCGCCTGCCGAAGAACCCAGGATCAGCCATTCGCCGCCCGGTCCCACCGACGATCGGGCCAGAGGGCTGCCCCTGGCCTCTCCGTGGGGCATGCCGCCCTTCGCCGCCCCCATCCCCGACGAGGAGCCCGAGCCGCCCAAGGGACGGCGGCCGTACAGCTCGCCGACGGCCGAGCCCGACGTGGAGCCGCGCCGCCGGCCGCGCCGCGTCGTCAACCGGCCGGACAAGCTGGTCGCCGGCGGCCCGCTCAGCGGGGAGCGGCCAGGCCAGGAGAGCCGCCCGGGCCGGGAGCAGTCCGGCCAGGAGCGCCGCCCAGGCGAGGTCACCCAGCCGCTGGCCGCGGCCCCCGGCGTGCCCGTCCAGGAGGCTCCCGCCCAGGACTCTCCCGTCCAGAAGGCCCCCGCCCAGGACGCTCCCGCCCAGGGGCGCGGCGAGACGCGGGGTGAGGACCGTCCGCCACTCTCCGCAGGCGAGGCGCGAGGTGAGGACCGTCCGCCACTCTCCGCAGGCGAGGCGCGGGGTGCGGACCGTCCGCCGCTGTCCGGCGGCGAGGCGCGGGGTGAGGACCGTCCGCCGCTGTCCGGCGGTGAGGCCGGTGCTCGTGCGGACCGTGAGCCGCCGCCGTACCGGCTGGTCTATCCGATCCCGTCGCGCGACACCCCGCCCGAGCAGGAGAGCGGCGAGGAAGAGGTGCGGCGGGTGGGACGCCCACCGGCGGGCCGCCCGACCCGTCCCGACCTGCTGGTCGCGGCCGGCCCCGCACGCCCGCAGGGCGGACGCCACCACAGAGGCCCGGCGCCGTCCGCGATCCGCCGCGCGGGGCCGGTGCGCAGGGGCAGCAGGGCCGTCCCCGTCGTGCTCACCGTGGCCGCCGCCATGCTGGTGGCCACCGGCGTGCTGGTGTGGCAGTGGGCCGGCGACGAGGCCCCCGCGCTGCGCCTGGAGGCGGGCACGGGGCGGTCGGGCGACGAGCTGTTCACCGTCCCCGCCGCGGGCGACGGCGTCAACCAGAAGCTCAACGACATGACCTCGGTGGGCAAGGCGGTGGTGGCGGTCGGCAGCGACACGACCAGCCCGACCCCGCGCCCGCTCTTCCTGTTCTCGCCCGACGGCGGCAAGCGCTGGCAGCTCGGCCAGGTCAACGGCACCTCGGCCACCCCCACCGTACGCCGGGTCGTCGGCGGCGACGGGCGCTGGCTGGCCAGCGGCGGCGACGAGACCACCGGCGAGCGCGGCCTGTGGACCAGCACCGACGGCTACAGCTGGACGGCCGTGCCGTCGTCGCGCCTCGGCGCTTTCAAGGATGGCGACCAGATCGCGGACATCGCGCGCACGAAGTCCGGCTTCGTCGCGGTCGGCCGCACCAGGGGCGCGGGCGGCGGTCCTGGTGGCGGCACGGCCCCGGCGGCGTGGCGCTCGGCCGACGGCGCCGCCTGGGAGCGCGCCGAGCTGAGCGAGCCAGGCGTCCGTGAGCTCAGGGCCGTCGTGGCCAAGGGCGACACGGTCGTGGCCATCGGAGTACCCGCGGACGGCGAGGGATCGCGGGTGCTCCGAT
Source organism: Nonomuraea salmonea (assembly GCF_042428605.1). NCBI lineage: Bacteria > Bacillati > Actinomycetota > Actinomycetes > Streptosporangiales > Streptosporangiaceae > Nonomuraea > Nonomuraea salmonea. The sequence continues at coordinate 65,324 of NZ_JBHMCF010000012.1, read as the reverse complement.
CGGCCGACGGCGGTCGCGCCTGGCAGGCGACCGGCTTCCAGCTCCCCGAGGCGGCCGACCCACGGGCGGGCACGGTGGCGGCGCTGCCCGAGCGGTTCGTGCTGGTGCCGACACGGCGGCGGACGGTCGAGGGGGACGTCCGCGTCTACTGCTCGCCGACCGGCGCGCAGTGGTCGCAGTGCGGCTCCATCCGCGGTCTCGACGCCGCGAGCACCGGCGTGGAGTCGCTGATCGCGTACCCGTCGGGCGTGGCGGCCATCGCGCCGGCCGGCATCGGCGGCTACTCGGTGCTGACCAGCTCGGACGGGCGCGACTGGGACAAGCGGGCCGACCTCGGTGACCTGACGGGGGCGACGCTGCGCGGGTTCACGATCGCGGAGGGCGGCACGCTGTTCGCCGGCGGCGACCGGGCGGCGTCCGACGTGGACAACCAGCTCGTGCTCATGGCCGCGCCGCAGCGGGGGTCCGCCACACAGGTACGCCTCGGCGACGTCGAGGGCCTGACCAGGATGGCCCGCGAGACCAACGCGCTGGCCGCGTACGACGGCAGGTACGTCGCCGTCGGCTCGGCCTCGGGCGACGCCGGCCTGTGGACGATCAGGAACTGGCAGAGCTGGAAGTCGATGAGCCTGGGCGGCCCCGGCCGGCAGACGCTGGAGGACGTCGCCCACGGCGCCCGCGGCTGGCTCGCCGTCGGCGGCACCCAGACGAACGTCTCGCTCACCGACCCCCTCCTCGTCACCTCGCAGGACGGCGAGAACTGGAAGCGGGTGAACGTCACCGGCGACCTGGCCCGCCCCCAGAACGACCCCTACCTGCGGACCCACGTCGTCACCGCGGGCAAGAAGGGCTACGTGGTGGCCGGCGAGGCGCGCGACCAGGCGGGCGTGACCGGCGCGGCGATGTGGTTCACGCCCGACACGCGCAAGTACACGCGCTCGGAGAAGCTGCCGCAGGGCGGCGCAGGCGTCCGCGTCCACGACGTGGTCGCGGTCGGCGACGGGTTCGTGGCGGTCGGCGGCAAGGGGACAGGCGACCGCGAGGACGCCGTGGTCTGGCACTCGGAGGACGGACTCAACTGGCGGGCCCGCGAGCCCGCGGCGCCACCCGGCGCCACGTCCGCGGGGCTCCGGCGGATCGTGGTGCACCAGGGCAGGCTCGTCGCGATCGGCACGGCGCCGGCCGACGGCGCGCGCCGGGCGTTCGCCGCGGTCTCCGACGACGACGGCGAGAGCTGGCAGACCACCTGGCTGCCCGCCGAGCGCGCGGCCGGCGTCTACGACCTCGCGGCGGCCGACGAGGGCCTGGTGGCGGTCGGCTGGCACGGCACGCAGGGCGAGGGCGACAGCGCGGCCTGGACGTCCCAGGACGGGCTGGCCTGGAGCCGCATGGAGCTCACCAAGGACCGGCTGGCCGGTCAGGGCGCGCAGTGGCTGTCGGCGGTGGCGGTGGCGGGCACGGAGGTGGTGGCGCTCGGGCGGTCCACGACGTACGACGCGGACCACCTGATCCTGTGGACCTCCAGCCTCACGTCCAGCAGGTAGAGGATCAGACCCGGGGGAGCGCGTCCCACTCGGTCAGCGACTCCAGCAGGCCCTCGGTCAGCGGTAGCCGCGCCAGATCGGCGCGGCCGCACCAGCGCACGTCCGCGGCGTCGTCACCGGCCCTGGCGACGCCGCCGGCGACGGTCGCGAGATAGTCGCGGATCACGTACGTCACCCCGCCGGGCCCGGGCCGCTCCACCGTGCCGGCCAGGCGGCCCACCCGCACGCGCAGCCCGGTCTCCTCCAGCACCTCGCGCCGCAGCCCCGCCTCGTCCGTCTCGCCGGGCTCCAGGCGGCCGCCGGGGATCGACCACGACCCCATGCCGGGCGGATGACCGCGCTGGACGAGCAGCAGCCGGTCAGAGCCGTCGAAAATGATCGCTCCGACACAATTTACGCGCACATGACCAAGATTACGACGCGATAACGAGGAGCCGTCTTGACGGGGCCGTACCGGAGAACGCACCGTGGGTACTTGTGAGAGCGGCTCCAACCTGCCCGCGGTGTTTTGGCCCGCTTCACGGGCCGAGCGCCTGGTCGAGTGCGTATCGATGCGACACGCACGGTGACGTCCTGCCGTACCAGCCTCCGTGGCCGCCGACCAGCACCGCGCTGGAGGCGATCCGCAAGAGCTCGGTCGTGCCCGTGTGGCTGCCCTGGCCGTTGCCCGCCGGATGGCTGGTGACGGGGTTCGGGGAGGTGGGCGATCAGCGTACGGGAGGGCGCGCCAGCCTGGTGGCGCTGAGCGGGCCCTCGCTGATGGAGGGGCCCGCCGACCTGATCATCGTGGCCGAGGAGCCGGGCGTCGGCATCGGCGCGGGGTTCGCCGGCCTCGACGGGCCCGACCCCGGCGAGGGGTTCGACGCGGGGCCGCCCAACGCGAAGATCGCCGTACTCGGCCATCCCACCGCGCTGTGGTGCGTGGACGGCCAGGACGACCGAGCCGTGTACGCGGGCGAGGCCATGGGCAACTGGCTGTGGGCCATCGCCTGGCCGGCGGACGCCGGATGTGTGATCGCGCTCGCCGAGCTGTCCCTGATCGACGCCCGTGACCACGACCTGGATGTGCCGTTCGGGGCGTTCTCACCCAGACTTGAGGATTAGGACGCGCGATCGAGATTCGCTCTGCCAGGCAGACGGGCTAGAGTTCGGAGGCGTGACAGCGCGTATCGAGCGAGTGGTGACCGAGGGTGTCGTCGAGATCGACGGCACCGAGCACAAGGTCGAGAACAACACCTGGATCGTGGGTGACGACGACGAGGTCATCGTCATCGACGCGGCGCGTGACGCCGAGAAGATCCTGGAGCAGGTGGGCGAGCGCGAGGTGCTCGCCGTCATCTGCACGGCGGGCCTGCCCGACCACGTCTCCGCGGCCATCGAGGTGGCCAGCAGGGACGAGGCCGTGGTGGCCCTGCACCCCAAGGACAAGCCCCTGTGGCGGGAGACCTGGCGGGAGACCTGGCCCGACATCGACATGGAGGACGACGGCATCTTCGAGGTGGCCGACGTCCAGCTCGACGTCATGGAGACGCCCGGAGTCACGCCCGGCGGCGTGTCGCTCTACTCCGAGGGTCTCAAGGCCGTCTTCACCGGCAAGGCCCTGCAGGCCGACGGCCCCGGCAAGCTGGGCGGCGAATACCCAGCCCTGGCCGACCAGCTCACCTCGATCGGCGGGCGGCTGTTCACGCTGCCGGCCGAGACGCGGGTGCTGCCCGTCCACGGTGACGAGGTCACGGTCGGCGACCTGGAGCCGCACTTCGACGACTGGGTGTCCGGCTCGCTGACCAGGAGCACCACCGAGCCCGAGAGCGAGGGGCCGCTCAGCGACGGCACCAAGATCTCCGGCATCTCGCTCAGCCCGGGCGACGACTAGGTGCAGGGGCAGCTTCCGCTCGAAGGGATGCCGCGGCGGCTCTATTCGTGCACGCCGTCGCGGTTGAACACCTGGCTCGACTGCCGCCGCCGCTACCGGTTCACCTATCTGGACCGGCCGCAGCCCTCCAAGGGCCCGGCGTGGGCGCACAACAGCGTGGGCGCGAGCGTCCACAACGCGCTGGCGGGGTGGTGGCGCGAGCCGTACGAGCGCCGCACGCCGCTGACGGCCGCCGTCCTGCTGACCAACGGGTGGATCACCGAGGGGTTCAGGGACGCCGAGCAGTCGGGGCGGTGGCTGGGCAGGGCCCGCGACCTCGTGTCCGGATATGTCGCGACTCTGGATCCTTCGGACGACCCGGTCGGCGTCGAGCGCACGGTCGCCACGCGGACCAAGGTCATCGCGCTGTCCGGCCGCATCGACCGCCTCGACCGGCGCGGTGACGAGCTGGTGGTCGTCGACTACAAGACCGGCCGCCGCCCGCTCACCCAGGACGACGCCCGCTCCTCGCTGGCCCTGGCCACCTACGCCGTGGCCGCGTCGACCATGATGCGCACCCCGTGCCGCACGGTCGAGCTGCACCACCTGCCAACGGGCGAGATCGTCGAGTGGCGCCACACCGAAGAGTCGCTGGCCCGCCACATCGCGCGCGCGGAAGAGATGGCCATGGAGGCCGCCGAGGCCGACGACCGCTACCGCGAGGCCGTCGCCACGCCGCAGGGCGCCCGGCGCGCGCCCGCCGACCGGCAGCCGGTCGGGCCCGCGCAGGTGCCCGCCGCCGTCGACAAGCTGTTCGCGCCCAACCCCGGGCCCATCTGCTCCTGGTGCGACTTCCGCCGCCACTGCCCCGAAGGCCAGGCGGCCGGCCCTGATCGCCAGCCCTGGGACGGCCTCGCCGAATGACCGGCCGCCGCCCGCTGTGGCACCCACTGTGACACCCGCCGCGACGCCCGCTGTGCCGGCTGCTGGGCGTGCGGCGGGCTCAGGCGGCGGTCTTCGGCCAGCGGCGGGGGTCGGTGAGGCCCTTGAGTCCCTTGCCGACGTCGTAGCCCGCCGCGCCGAGGCGTTCCCGCGCGCCCTGCAACATGCGGCGCGTGGCCGGCATGAAGGCCAGGTCGTGCACGGGCTCGGGCAGCGAGTTCAGCCCCAGCCTGAACGTCTTCAGCGCGGCCGTCACCGTGGCCTGCGGCACCTCGGGCAGCAGGCCGTACATCCGCCTGGCCCAGCCAGGCAGCGTGTAGTAGCACAGCGCGCCGAACGGGAAGTAGACCGGCTTACCGGGTGACAGCAGGCGCAGCTCGCGCGGCAGCTTCGGCCACAGCAGGAACCGCACGGCCGACACCGCCTCCGGCGTCACCCGCAGCTGAGGGCGTACCTGCTTGAAGTAGGCCGCCAGCTCCGCGCACGAGCCCGGCACGTCCTCGGGGTGCAGCCCCACGTACCCGGCGCTCGTGCGCTGCTCGCGCAGGTAGCGGTCGGCCTGCCGCTCGGTGAGCCCGAGCCCGCCGCGCCTGGCCACCTCCAGGTACGACGACACCTCCGCGCAGTGCACCCACAGCAGCAGCTCGGGGTCGTCCACCCGGTGCGTCCTGCCCGTCTCGGGGTCGCGGATGCGCAGCGTCCTGTGGATGCCGCGCACCCGGCGGCCGATCTCGTCGGCCTCCTCAGGGCTGCCGAACGTCACCCGCCCCACGAAGTCGGCCGTGCGCCGCAGCCGTCCGAACGGGTCGTCCTGGAAGTTCGAGTTCTGCCAGACGCCGAGCATCGCCAGCGGGTGCAGCGCCTGCAACATCAGGCCGCGTACGCCCCCCACCCACATCGACCGGTCGAGATGCACCTGCCAGGTGGCGCTCTGCGGCGGCTGAACGACGAGGTCGGTCATAGTGAACGAAGGATTACACGGCGCTGGACCTGGTGTCCAAAAAGTGCTTCTCGGCCGCGTTCCAGAACCTGACCAGCGCCGCCGCCGTCGTCTCCGGCGCCTCGACGGCGGGGGAGTGCACCGCGCCCGGCACGACCACGCAGTCGGCGCCGAGCTGGGCCGCCATGTCCGACTGCGCGTCGGGGGGCCAGCCGTCGTCGTGCTCGCCGTACAGGACCAGGGTGGGGATCTCGATCTCGCGCAGCTCGTCGGTACGGTCACGCGTCGTCAGCACCTGCTCGGCCATGCACGACAGCCCGACGGGGGAGTTGGCCAGCAGCCGCTTGCGCAGGAAGCCGACGATGTCGTCGGGCACGTCGTCGGCCAGCGCCTCAGGCTCGAACCTGGAGCGCCACACATGTTCGAGGCCCAGCGTCGGGGCCTCCTCCATGATCTTCTTGCCGGCGTTGGCCCGCCTGCCCTCGATCGGGCCCGGGCCCGAGCTCATCAGCGTGAAGGAGGCGAACTTCGTCCGCCCGTCGATCACCGCCTCCCGCGCCACCAGGCCGCCGAACGAGTGGCCCACCAGGTGGACCGGGTCGCCGTCGCCCACCACCTGGGCCAGCGCGTCGACGTCGGCGCCCAGGGCCGCGCACGTGTAGGCGCCCGGGTCGTCGGGGCCCGGGGTCTCGTACTGGCCGCGCAGGTCGATCGCCACCACCCGGCGGCCCGACTGGGCCAGCGTCATCAGGACCGCGATGAAGTCCTCCTTGCTGCCCGTCAGCCCGGGGACCAGGAGCGCGGGCCAGCGCTCAACCACACCACTGACCGGCACCGCCTCCAGGGCCGCGAACGTGCCCTGTGGCGTCTCGATCTTCTGTGGTGCAACGCCAGGAGGCAGGTCGAGGAATCGCGGCGTACTCACGTGGGGCAACAATACCCAGAGGTCAGCGCCTCGACACCGGCATGCCGATGACGCCGGTGCGAGTCCTGATCGCTTGCGCCGAATGCCCGGATCGTCCCGGCTGGGACGAAAAGCGCCGTACCCGCTCCTGAAACGCCCCCACAGCCCGCCACAGCCCTGAGAGCCTCCCACCCACCACTGACCGCACCCGAACACGCCAGCGTCCCCCACAGGCCCGCACACGCCCTCCCTGGCCGCCCTCGGGCGCGCGGAACGCGCCCTTCGGCTCCCCGAACGCGCCGAAGGCATGCCGCCGGGTGAGCCCGTTCCCGTCGGAGGGCCCGGACGCGCGGAAGGCGCGCACCCACTGCGGGGTGCGCGCCTTCCTCGGTGCGTGCGGGTCAGCCGGCGCGGCGGCGGTTGCCGCCGCCACCGCCGCCACGGGGCTGGCGGCGCTGCTGCTTGCGCTCGGTCGCGGCCGACGGCGCGATGTCGTCGTCGTCCGTGGCCAGGTCGGGTGACTGGAAGATCACCGCGAACGGGCTCGGCGGGATGATCCGCTCCGGCTCCTTTCGCGGTGCCGGGGCCGGCGGCGTCGCCATGAAGCTCGGCTCGGGGTCGGACCACTCGGGCGCGGCCCTGCGCTCCTCCACCTGCTCGCGGGCGGCCTCACGCGGCTGCTCCCGCACCGGCTCGCTCGCGGGAGCGACCTGACGGGAAGCCTCACGCGACCCGGACGGCTCGGCGACCGGCGCAGCGGCCTCGACCGTCTCCGGCTCGGCGGCGACCCTGCGGGCCCGCGTGCGCCGCGCCGGCGCCTCCGACTCCTCGGTGACCGCCTCGGCGGGACGGCGTACGCGGGTGCGCTTGGGCGCCTCCGCCACCTCCTCCGCCTCGGCGGCGCTGCGACGGACCCGGGTGCGCCTGGCCGGCGCCTCGGGGGCGTCGGCGAGCGCCTGCTCGATGGCCGTGGAGGCGGCGCCCCTGCGCGTACGTGCGCGCCTGGACTCGCCCGCGGCCTCGATCTCGTCCGTCGTGAAGATCGCCGGAGTCTCCTCCGCGCTGTCGTTCACGGGGCTGTTCGGGGGGCTGTCCACGGGCTCGACCTCCGGCCTGTCGACGGATGCGGTCTCTGCCAGCTCCTTGCCACCGCGCGTACGGCGGCGCTGGCGCGGCGTACGGGCGGGACGCTCCTCGCGCTCGTCCTTGCGCCGCCCGCCACGCGTACGGATCCGGCCGGTCTCACCGAGGTCCTCGATGCGCTCGGCCGACAGCCCCGCCCGCGACCGGCTGGCGTGCGGCAGCACACCCTTGGTGCCCTCGGGGATGTTGAGCTCGGAGTAGACGTGGGGCGAGGTCGAGTAGGTCTCCTCGGGCTCCGCGAACTCCAGGCCGAGCATCTGGTTGATCATCTTCCAGCGGGTCAGCTCCTCCCACTCCACGAACGTGACCGCGATGCCCGTGCGCCCGGCCCGGCCGGTGCGGCCGATGCGGTGCACGTAGGTCTTGTCGTCGGTGGGGCAGTCGTAGTTGACCACGTGGGTGACGTCGTCGATGTCGATGCCGCGCGCCGCCACGTCGGTGGCGACCAGCACGTCGATCTTGCCGTTGCGGAACGCTCGCAGCGCCTGCTCCCGCTGGCCCTGACCGAGGTCGCCGTGGACTGCCGCGACCGCGAAACCACGCGTGTCGAGCTGCTCGGCGACCATGTCACAGGCCCGCTTGGTCTCGCAGAAGACCATCGTGAGCCCGCGGCCATCCGCCTGCAGCAGGCGGGAGACGATCTCGATCTTGTCCATCCGGTGCGTGCGCCACACGATCTGGCGTACCTGCGGCGTGGTCTCACCCTCGCCGCTCTCCAGCTCCGCGCGTACGTGCGTCGGACGGTTGAGGTATTTGCGCGACAGCGAGACGATCTCGCCCGGCATCGTGGCCGAGAACAGCATCGTCTGCCGCTGCGCCGGGATGAGCTTGAAGATGCGCTCGATGTCGGGCAGGAAGCCCAGGTCGAGCATCCGGTCAGCCTCGTCGAGCACGAGCGAGGTGACCTGGCTCAGGTCGAGGTGCTTCTGCTTGACCAGGTCGAGCAGCCGGCCCGGGGTGCCGACGATGACGTCGACGCCCGCCTTGAGCGCCTCGATCTGCGGCTCGTACGCGCGGCCGCCGTACACGGTCAGGACTCGGGAGCCGAGCTTGCCCGCGGCGGTCACGAGGTCTTCGCTGACCTGTACGGCCAGCTCGCGGGTCGGTACGACGACCAGCCCGCGGGGCTTCTTGCGGTTTTTGCGCGGCTTACCGATGCTCTGCAGCATCGCGATGCCGAACGCGTAGGTCTTTCCCGTGCCCGTGCGTGCCTGACCGATCAGGTCCTGGCCGCTCAGCGCGAGCGGGAGTGCCATCTCTTGGATGGGGAACGGTGTGACGATGCCCTCGGTCTCGAGGGCATCGGCGATCTCTGGTGTGACTCCGAGGTCTCGGAAAGTCGTCAGCGTGGCCTGCCTCAGTCTCAAATGAAGGCGGGCCTGCCGGGACCGACGGGCGGAAAACAGCCCCCGTGTCGTGGGTCCTCGCGGTAGAGCCAGCCCTCTCGCGTCATCAGCGACCGCGCACCCGGGGAATCGGGGGTAATCGGGTCATCAACCCGAATTAACACAGTGCGGTCGCACTTTCACAGAGCAGTGTACTCGATACCACAACGCTGACAGAGCTTGCGTATGTTCCCGAGATTTGGCCGAAGTACGCTGCCTTCCATGAAGGAGTCTCCTGGAGTCGTCGACCTGCTCGGTGTGCTGGCGTACGCGGAGCTCAGTGCGTACGCCCGCATGACCGAGGACGCCGCCACGCTGGCACCCACGCTGGCCGACCGCGCGGCGCTCAGCGAGCTGGCCGTCACCGAGTACGCCCACTTCCGTCTCCTGCGCGACCGGCTGGCCGAGCTCGGGGCCGATCCCGACGACGCCATGTCGCCTTTCGTGGACGCGCTGGACGCCTGGCACGCGCAGACCCGGCCGGCCGACTGGCTGCAGGCGCTGGTCAAGACGTACGTGGGGGAGGGCATCGCGTTCGACTTCTACCGGGAGGCCGCCCGCCACCTCGACCCTTCCATCGCCTCCCTGGTCGACGAGGTCCTGGTGGACGAGGAACGTTCCCGCTTCGCGGTGGAGGGGGTGCGGGCCGGCATCGCCGCCGACCCGACGGCGGCCGGCCGCCTCGCCCTGTGGGCCCGCCGCCTGGTGGGCGAGGCTCTGAGCCAGGGCCAGCAGGTGGCCTCGGCCCGTCCCGAGCTGGCGTTGCTGCTGATGGAGTCGCAAGCCGAGGAACACGCCGACATCTCCCGTCTTTTCGCCAAACTCACGGAGGCTCACAACAAACGCATGGCCGCTCTAGGCATCTGACCCCGCACCCCCCCCCCCCCCCCCCCCGCGACACCGCCTCTCGCGCCCAGCCCGCGCTTGGAGGTGCGGGTTCCGGCGTGGCTACCCGCACTTCTGGGCGGAGTTCCGCGTGATCGCCCGGCATTTCTGGGTGGGGGTTCCGGCCTGACCGCCCGCACTTCTGTGCGGTGGTTCGCGTGGCCGTCCGGAACTTCAGGGGTCGGTCCCTGACGTGCACCCGGCTCACCGGCCAGCTACCCCGGCGGCGTGGGGTGGGGGCGTTTGGGCCTTCTCGATCCCTAGGAAGTGGGTCGAAAGGGTGGTGGGGGTTGGGCGGGTGGGGGGTTTCGGGAGGGTTGGGTGACTTGTGGGAGGTGGGGTTGCGCTAACCGGGGGCACGCGGCGCGGAAGGGTTGTACCGTGCCGACATGAGGGCCTCGCGCCGCTACGGCAGTTCCTTGACGAGATGTGGGCCGAACCGCTGGGTATCCCGCGCTGTGCTGCGAAGGGAGAGCGCGGCCTGTCCGGCTGCGGAGCCGGGCCGGGCATGTGTCCCCCGCCCCCGCCGCCCCCGCGGTTGCCTGTTCCGCCGCTCCCCCCGCACCTGACCACCACTCGGTCCCCCGACCGACCCCATCGGACCGCCACCCGACAACCGGACCGACCGCATCGGACTGTCACTCGGCAACCGATCCGGCCGCACCGGACCGCCACCCGACAACCGGACAGACCGCATCGGACTGTCACTCGGCAACCGATCCGGCCGCACCGGACCGTCTTCCGGCGGCCGGGTTGAACGGTACGGTCGCCGCCCGCTGACCGGATCGACGGAGGCGGCTGGGCCGACCCTGCGCATGACGGGCGAAGGGTCCATCCGTGAGCGGCTTCGGCCGACGTCCCCGCATGCGCCGGACAGCCGTCGTGGCCGCGGCGATCGTGCCGTGGCCCGAGGCCGTCGGTCTGCGTGAGGGGAGCCGGGACGAGCAGAGGACGGCCCAGGGCGAACCCGGCCTACGGCCGGCCCCGCGCATCGGACGCACCCTGCCGGCCGGCAGGGTGCGTCCGATGCGGCAGGCACGTGCGGCCTGCGAAGCGGCGAGCGATGGAGCCGGGAAGGGTACGGCTCGGGCGGCCGTACCCTTCGCGTACAGACTTAGAGCGTGCCGCCGAAACCGACGGGGCGGGACTCGTCCTCCCCGATCTCGATGAACCCGAGCGAGGCCACCGGCACCACGACTCGCCTGCCCTTGACGTCGGTCAGGGCGAACACGCCGCCGCGATCGACGGACAGGGCGTTTCTGATCTCCTGCTCCACCTGGTCGGCGGAGAGGTCGGTCTCGACAACGAGTTCGCGGTGTACGGAGCGTACGCCGATCTTGACTTCCATGGTGGCTCCCTAGATGACGGGCTGGCTCACTTTCATCGTGGCCGGTCGGCCCCCCGAAAACGACGAATGATCGCGCCCAGCGAACGGGTTATGCCGTACGCGGAAAACCGCTGATGCCCCGCCACGCGAGCCGGGCCATGAGTTGCTCGGCCGCGTCCTTGGGGATGGAGCCGTGGGTGGTGACCCAGTAGCGGGCGCTCACCTCGGCCATGCCGACGAGGCCCACACCGAGGAGATGGGCCTCGTCGCTGGTGCACCCGGTGTCCTCCTGGATCAGCTCGCTGACCATCTCCGCGCACTCCTGCAGCGACCGTTCGACCCGCTGCCGCACGGGCGCGACGTTGCGCAGGTCGGACTCGAAGACCAGCCGGAACGCCTCGCCCTGGGTGGAGACGAAGTCGAAGAACGCGCTGAACGTGGCCTGCACGCGCAGTTTGTTCTCCTGCGTGGAGGCCAGCGCCTCGCGGCAGCGGTTGACCATGTCGTCGACATGAAGGTCGAGCAGCGCGAGATAGAGCTCGAGCTTGCCGGGGAAGTGCTGGTAGAGCACGGGCTTGCTGACCCCGGCCCGGTCGGCGATCTCGTCCATGGCGGCCGCGTGATAGCCGTTCTCCACGAACACTTCCTGCGCGGCGCTCAGGAGCTGCCTGCGTCGGGCGAGGCGGGGCAGCCGGGTGCCCCGGGGCTTGGCATCCGGGGTTGCTGTCACGCGGGTCTCCATTGGTCTCTCAGCGAACTGTGCGGACATCCTACGTGCGGCCGGCCGCCGGCGTCGGCCGCAGCCGTCCGTCTTCGACCCCTTTCGCGCAGGTCACCGCCGCCGGGCCGGGGCTCAGCGGTAGTCGTCTTCGTCGAGGTCCACCACGCGGTCCTGGTCGGCCCCGTCGGCGGGGTCGACGTCGAGCGGCAGCTCCCGGCGCAGCCGTCCGGCGCTCTGGAGCATCTCGCGCTGCTGCTCGATCGCATCCGCCTCGGGCGTCTCGATCGACAGCTCTTTCTCTTCTTCGGTGTACGGGACCTCGTCCCCGCGAATGTCCATCTCCGACATCTTCGGCCCCCTTCTCGGTGTGGACGGAAACCAGACTACGCCCGGCGGAAAAGGTCGCCGTGCTTCTCCACTCTGGCGAGTACGTCGGGCGCGGTGAACACCAGGTCGTCGGGGTGTTCGCAGCCCTCCACCTCTTTCCAGGTGAGCGGCGTCGACACGGTCGGCCGGTCCTTGGCCCGCAGCGAGTAGGGCGCCACGGTGGTCTTGGCCGGGTTGTTCTGCGACCAGTCGATGAACACCTTGCCAGGCCGCGCCTTCTTCGTCATCACGCTGACGACCTGGTCGGGGTGCTCCTTCTCCAGAAGCTGGGCCAGCCTCTTGGCGTACGCGGACGGCTCCTCGCGGCAGTCCCAGTCCGCGTACAGCTGCATGCCCTTGCTGCCGCTGGTCTTCGGCAGCGCGGTGAGCCCCTCGGCCTTCAGCACGTCGCGCAGCATGAGCGCCACCCGCGTGCACTCGACGATGCTGGCGGGCGCGCCGGGGTCGAGGTCGAACACCAGCGTGTCGGGCGGCAGCGCCTGTCCGTCGTCGTCCACGCGCCACTGGGGGACGTGGAGTTCGAGCGCGGCGAGGTTGGCGTAGTAGACGAGGGTGGGCAGGTCTTCGACGACGGCGAAGTCGATGGTCTCGCGGTTCTTGGTGCTGCCGGGCGCGGGCAGGTTGACGCGCCTGACCCAGTCGGGGGTGTGGTCGGGGGCGTTCTTCTCGAAGAAGGACTGTCCCGTCACGCCGTTGGGGAAGCGCTTGACGGTCAGGGGACGGCCCTGGAGGTGCGGCAGCAGGACGGGGGCGATGCGACTGTAATAGTCGATGATCTCGGCCTTCGTGAACCCGTTGTCTGGATAGAGGACCTTGTCCAGGTTGCTCAGGGTGAGCTCGCGCCCGTCGACTTTGACCGGCACCTTCATCGCGTCACCTCCGCGGGGAGTTTGTCGGGGCGCAGGCCACGCCACACGGGGTGTCGCAACCGCTGTTCGTCGGTCCACATCGTGTAGGCCACCTCCCCTACGAGATCGGGCCTAACCCATCGATTTCGCCACGGCACCGGGTTCTCGAACGGGCTGTGCGGCACCTCCAGCGGGCGCAGCATCGCGTACAGGTCGTCCAGCACGGGCTCGGTGAAGCCGGTGCCGACGTGCCCCACGTACGTCAGCCCCCGCTCCGTGAACACCCCCATGAGCAGCGAGCCGATCCCGCCCGCGCGCCGCCCCTTGCCTGGTTTCCAGCCGCCGATGACGACCTCGCGGGTGGTGAGGTTCTTGACCTTGACCCACCAGGGGGAGCGGACGCCGGGGCGGTAGGGGGAGTCGAGTCGCTTGGCGACCACGCCTTCGAGCCCCTGTTCAGAGGTGGCGGTGAGCAGGTCGGACGCGCCGGGGAAGTAGGGGGGAGCGCCGATGTCCAGCTCGTCGAGCAGGGCTCTGCGGTCGCGGTACGGCAGGTCGAACAGCGGCATGCCGTCGAGGTAGAGCAGGTCGAAGGGCAGGTACGTGACGGGATAGCGCTTGAGCATGGCCGGCTCTGGGTCGGTGAGGTGCATGCGGTGCTGGAGGCGGATGAAGCTGGGCCGGCCGCGCGGGTCGAGTGCCACGACCTCGCCGTCGATCACCGCGTTCTTGATCCCGAATCCCGAAATTTCCGGATAGCGGCGGGTGTACTCGGCTCCGTGCCTCCCCGTCACCCGCACCCCGCCGTCGAGGTGGATGAGGGCGCGGATGCCGTCCCACTTGACCTCCAGGCCGTAGTGGTCGCGAGCGGAGGGTAGCTCCCCGGGCACGGCGAGCATCGGTTCGACCGGGTATGGCATTGCTTGCCCCATGACGGGTATGTGCCCCATGGTGGGCCGTTGAGAGCTGAGGAGTGACCATGCGCAGCATCTGGAAAGGTGCGATCTCCTTCGGTCTGGTCACGATCCCGGTCAAGCTGTACTCCGCGACCGAGCAGAAGGACGTCAGCTTCCACCAGGTCCACCGCAAGGACGGCGGCCGCATCCGCTACAAGCGCGTCTGCACCCAGGACGGCGAAGAGGTGCCCTACTCCGACATCGCCAAGGGCTACGAGCTGGCCAGCGGCGAGATGGTCGTGCTCACCGACGAGGACTTCGAGGACCTGCCGCTGAGCAGCTCGCGCAGGATCGACGTCCTGCAGTTCGCGCCCGTCGAGCAGATCGACCCCATCTACTTCGCCAAGTCGTACTACCTGGAGCCCGACGCGCAGGGCGCGAAGCCGTACGTGCTGCTGCGCAACGCCCTGGAGAGCTCAGGGCAGGTCGCCGTCGTCAAGGTGGCCCTGCGCCAGCGCGAGTCGCTGGCGACGCTGCGGGTCCGCGACGGCGTCTTCGTCCTGGAGACCATGCTCTGGCCGGACGAGATCCGCGTCCCCGACTTCCCCTTCCTCGAGGAGGACATCGAGGTACGCCCCCAAGAGCTCAAGATGGCCGAGTCCCTCATCACCACCATGGAGTCGGACTTCGACCCGAGCGAGTACCACGACACCTACCGCGAGGCGTTGCAGCAGGTCATCGAGGCGAAGGTGGCCGGCAAGGAGGTCATCCCCGCCCAGGAGGAAGAGGAGGCCAAGCCCGCCGTGGACCTCATGGCGGCGCTGCGGGCCAGCGTGGAGGCCGCCAAACGGGAACGCGAGGGCTCCTCCGCCAAGCCCAAGAAGGCGTCCGGCAAGTCGAAGGACTCCAAGGAGAAGGAGTCGAAGGAGGAGGAGAAGGCACCGGCCAAGCGCAAGACCCGCAAGTCCGCCTGAACCAGCGCATCCCGGGCCCTTGGCCGGCCACCTGCGGCACAATCCCCTGGTGATTCGTACACGCTTATCCGCGCTGTCCCTCGCGCTGTCCCTCGCGCTGCTCCTGCCCCTCTCCGGCTGCGCGCTCGTCGACGTGGCCCTCGGTGGTTACCGGGCCACCATGCCGGGTGAGTCCATGGAACCGACCATCAGGATGGGGTCGCTCCTGACAGCCAGCCAACCCGGCGACTACGCGCCCCGGACCGGCGACATCATCATCTACCGCACGCCCGAAGGCTGGGCCGGCACCGTCGCGGGTCAGCGGCGCGTGGGGCGGGTCATCGGCGTACCGGGGAGCACGGTGAAGTGCTGCGTCACCGGCGGGCTGCTGGAGCTGAACGGCAAGCCGCTGGAAGAGCCCTATGTGACGATTCGTCCTTCCTCCCGCGTGGAGTTCGACATCCGTGTACCGCAAGGTCGCCTCTGGATCATGAACGACCACCGCCACGTCTCCAAGGACTCCCGCTACTACATGGACGCTCCCGGTGGCGGCACCATCGGAGTCACCGATGTGGAAGGCGTCGTCACCAAGATCGACCCACCCGCGCAGCAATAGCCGGTCGCCCGCCGGGACCGGTCGCCCGTCCGGTCGCCCGCCGTGACCGACCTCACGGCCTGCCCCGCCGGGCCGCCCGCCGTGACCGGACGTCCGCCGTGACCGGCCTTACGGAGTGCCCCGCGGCCCGGCCGGTCCGGTGCCCTTTCGTGCGGTACCGCCATCGCGTGGTGACCACTCCCTCACTGCACGGAATCCGCCGCCCTTGCAGGTGCTGCCTGGGCGGCGCTCCTAGCCCCCGTAGACGTCGCCTGGCGGACGATGCTTCCCGCATCCGCTTCAGAGGCATAGAGGACCCCTTGCGGCCTCGTCGGCGCGTGCTCGCTGCCCTGCGCGCCTGGGGCTTGCCCCGTACCGTCGCCGCCTGCCTCCCGGGCGTTGCTGAAAGAGACATATCAGCTTAATTCGCCTTATTTCATTTGATAGGAGTTTAATGCAAGCAATAAGATTCTTAATGCAGAGCAAAATGGAGGCGCTTCTGTTTGCCCGCTCATCCGCCGGAAATGACACTTCGTGGATGACTCTTCAGCAGGCGTCCAAGACATGTTTCCGGGTAATCCGGAGACGTCGAGAACGGGGCAATCGATCCTTTAGGGGGAAAACGCAATGCCCAAGCTCAAGAGTGTTATCGCGGGCCTCGCCATCAGCACTGCGCTGACCGGCGGCGTGGTCAGCGCCGGCGCCGCCACCACTTCGGCCAGCGCCGACGCGGCCACCCAGATCAGCACCGGCAACTCGGTTCTCGCCGGCTGTGGCGGTGGCTGGGCCTGGCGTCGCTGCGGCTGGGGCTGGGGACACCGTCGTCACCACCACCACCGGATGAGGGTGAGGGTCAAGGTCTTCAACCGCAACTTCAACCGCAACCACGAGCACCGCGACCACCACCACCACGACCGCCGTGTCCAGCCGCGTGAGGTCGCCGACGCGACGACGCGTTGATCTGACCGTGTGACAATGGCGTAGGAATTCAATTCCTCGTCTCCACGGAATCCAAGTGAGGGCTCTCCCGGCATTGCCGGGAGGCCCTCGCTGCTTCGTTTCCGGTTGTTTCATTTTGTTGGCGGGCGTTTCGGTGTTGTGCTGATTTCGTGGTTGCCTGAGAAATGCCCCGGCTCTGATGAGCCTCCAGCCGTGCGGGCCCTGTGCCTGCACGGTTTTGTGCTGGTCGCAGGAGTTGAGGCCTCTTCCAGTGGTGGCGAGATCCCGCGGCTCGATCGCCGGCCCCACTGATGGCCGCCCCGGGGATCGGTCGCCGCCTGCTGTGGCAGGGGGATCGGTGGCTGGGAGCACGAGGCCAAGGTCAAGGGCGGGGGTCGGCGGACAGGGCCGAGCGTTGAAGACTCGGCCCGCGGAGCGGCATGGGCGGAGCGTTGAGGGGTGTGCCTCGGTGTGGACTGCGCTGGGCAGCTCCGGGGGTAGGGGCCTGTGCTGTGGACCGGACGGTAAGTGGCTGAGGAGTGTGGACAGGGCGGCCAGAGGTTGAGGGCTGCGGGCAGGGCGGCCAGGCAGCTGTGGATGGGCGCGGGACTGAGGGTCGTGGCGGCGGACACCGCACGACCCTCAGGCTCGGCCCACGGCACGGGCATGGGGGCTGCGCTGTGGGGTCGGGCGCCGGGCTGAAGGTCGTGCGGGGTGGCGTCCCAGGGAGCTGCGCTGGGTGGGGACGGCGACTCGGAGCGCACGACTCAGGGCGGGCCTGTGGGGGTGGGGATGGGCAGATGAGGCGCCGGCCGGGGGAGGCCGTGGGGGTGGGGGCGCAGGCCAAGGGAGGTCGTGCGGGTGGGGTGTCGGCTGGGGGAAATTGTGCGGGTGGGGTGCCGTCGAGGGAGATGTGCGTGTGGGGCGCGGTGACAGTGGTGTGGGGTGGTGACAGTGCTGTGGGGATGAGGAGTGCCCGTATTCGGTGGGGGCCACAGTCCTCGGTGTCGAGGGTGGTGGGCGCCTCCCGGTGAATACGGGCACTCCCCTAGCTACGGCTTGAGTTCATCGCATGGGCGGACTCGTCAGCCGAGGGTCACCACCGACGGTCGTGCCGGTCGTGGTTGTCGTTGCGGTTGTAGTTCCGGTTGACGATGACGACGCGGATCCGGCCGACACCGTGGTGCCGGTGGCCCCACCTCTTCCAGGGCTTCCAGCCCCAGCCGCCGCAGCGGCGGGGACGCCAGCCGCAGCCGTGTCCGGCCAGGACGGAGGTGCCGGTGCTGATCTGGGTCGCGGCGTTGGCGCTCGCGCTGGTGGTGGCCGCCCCTACGCTGACCACACCGCCCGTGAGAGCGGTGCTCATGGCGAGGCCGGCGATAACACTCTTGAGCTTGGGCATTGCGGTTTCCCCCTAAAGGATCGATTGCCCCGTTCGCGGATATAGCTAGCAATTCATCCGCACCGTGGATATTTCCCAGCGAAAGCAGAAGAAACGGACATTGTCTGCTCTTTCCTGAGTCCAGTACTTCTCATGACATGGCAGAGCCCATCGAGCGCTGGAGAACGCGCGATAGGAAGGCGTATGGCGCGGGTCGGGGGTCGGGGGGTGGTGAAAGGAAGGGGGCGGGAGGTGGCTGCGGAGGGCGCAGGGTAATGCATGGGGATGGGAGGGTGCGCGAAAAGCGCTTGTGGCTACTTGTGGCTAAACGTACGAAATCCCGGCCGCGGGTGCGGTCGGGAAATGACGCAGCGAGGGCCTCCCGGTGGATGCCGGGAGAGCCCTCGCCAGAATTGCCGTGGAGACGAGGAGAAACGGACCTCAGGCCGAACCGCGCGTGAAACGCGGGCCGTCCCCGAGAACTCCTTGCGCCATCAAAGCACGGTCATTCACTACCAGGTGCGGTTCTGGTCGTCGTGGTGGTGGTGGTGGCGCTGGCGGGGCCCGTTGTCGTTGGTGTTGTGGTTGCGGATGACGACGCAGACCTCGCCGCGGTGGTGGCGCCGGTGGCCCCAGCCCCAGCCGCCCCAGCCGCCGCCCCAGCCGCCGTGGTGCCTGCCGCAGCGGTTGTTGTGGTGACGGTTGTGGTGACGCCGGTGACCCCAGCCCCAGCCCCAGCCGTCGTCCATGAGGACGGACGTGCCGTTGCTGACCTGGGTGGTGGCGTTGGCGGCGGACGTGGCCGCGCCCACGCCCACCATGCCGCCGGTCACCGCCGTGCTGATGGCGAGGCCTGCGATAACACTCTTGAGCTTGGGCATTGTGTTTCCCCCTAAAGGATCGATTGCCCCGTTCTCGGCCGTTTCCTAATTACCGGAAACAGATCTTGGAAGGCTGCTGAAGGCTCATCCGTCGAATGTCATTTCCGTGCCGATGGGCGGGCAAACGGCGACGACCCCATTTTGCTCTACATTAACAATCTTATTGCTCGCATTACATAATTATCAAATGAAATGAGATGATATGTCCGAATTGACGGCATATCGAGCCGAGGTCGCAGGTGGCAATGTGCGACTCACGGGCTGTCGGCCGCGCCCGAGTTGCCATTCGAGATGTCGTACGCATGCGGCGTCCCCGCGCGCGGAGATGAATTTCCGCGAGCGCGAGAAAAGCCGCGACGCCGGGCCCGAATAATGCCGCTCATTGTGCTGAGGCCGGCCGGATGCACCGATTGAGGTGATGCGTGCGCGGCTGCTCGCAAGGCCGAGCGTCGTGCGGGCGCGGCGGCGGCCATCGTGGTGTGGGGGAATGTCCCCCGGAGATGTCAGCCGCTCTACGTGGTCCCCATGCGCGACGCCCGACCGTCACTCGCCGTTAACGGTGAGTGGCACAGACGTCACGCTGGGTACCGTGATGCTTTCCGAGCGGGTGCGCCATAAACGGCGAACGGCGGCTTTTGCCGGAAGCTTGGGCTGCCAAGAGATCGCTTAGAGACCTATAGCGCGAAATATCCCGACAAGTCTGACCTGGGCGGGTGGGTGGTAGGGGGCGGGCGGCTGGGATGGGGTGGGTGCTGGGATGAGGAGTGGGGTGCTGGGAGCGGCGGGTGGTCGGACGGCTCGTCAGGTGCTCGTCAGGTGCTCGTGCGGCGCGGACCCCTCCGCTTGGGGCTGGGGCCGACGGGCTCCGCCGTTCGGGGGCTGGGACGGAGGGTGAGGGCTGGGGGCTGGGGGCGGGGGCGGGCGGATGGCTAGTGAAGCGCTCGTGCGGCGTCCCCGCCGTTCAAGGGTGGTGCTCGTGCGGCGTCCCCGCCGTGAAGGGTGGTGCTTGTGCGGTGCCCTCTCCGTTCGAGGAGGTGGGGGTCGGGGGTCAGCGTCTGCCGAGTTTTTTCAGGTAGTGGCCGTAGGCGTAGCCCTTGCGGCCGACGTCTGTGCCGTGGATGTGGCGCCAGGAGCCGGTCTTCCTGCACGGACCCCACGTGCGGTCGCCTGGGTAGAGCTTGTCCAGGATGCGGCCGTTCGGCCAGGCGCGGACGTTGAGGTGCGTCTTCACCCGTACCACTCGATAGATGCATCCCGGGCGGTCGGACGCGTGCGCCGGAACGGTCCAGGCCGGCCCCGTGCACAGCGTGGCGGCGAGTAGCGCGGCGATGCGGGCGGTGAGCATGGGCGTACCCCCTGTCCTTATCCGGCCCATCTGTCCAGGAAAGTCATGAAAATAACCTCGTTGTACGGAATCAAGACCCCTCCAACAAGCGATGGTTATCGTGAGAAGCAGGGGAAGAGAGGTTCGAGAACGAGGAGGAGCAGTCATGACCCCGCAGCCGGTCCCGCACTGGCCGGGAAGGATGATCGGCTCGGTGCACGTCCGGTCCACCCCCCAGGGCCCCGCGGAGCAGGCGGTGTTCGTGCACGGCCTGGCCGGATCGGCGACCAACTGGACCGACCTGATGGACGAGCTCAAGGACACCGTCACCGGGCACGCCATCGACCTGCCTGGAGCAGGTTTCTCACCGGCGCCCCCGGACGGCGACTACTCGGTGGCGGCGCACTCCAAGGCCGTGATCGAGCTGCTGGAGCGCACGGGCCCCGCGCACCTGTTCGGCAACTCGATGGGTGGCGCGATCGCCGTCAGGGTCGCCGCCGCGCGCCCCGAGCTGGTCCGTACGCTCACGCTCGTCTCCCCGGCCCTGCCCGACCTGCTGCCGCGCTACGGCCCCGTGCGGGTGGCCGCCGCGGCGATACCCCGGCTGGGCGAGTGGGTGGCCGACCGGCTCCGGCTGGTACCGGTCGAGCAGCGCATCACCGCCTCCATGGCGATGGTCTGGGCCGACATGGGCGCGTGTCACCCGATCCGCCTGCGCGACGCCATAGAGGAGCAGCGCAGGCGCGACGACCTGCCGTACGCGGGCGAGGCGGTCGTGGGTTCGGCGCGCGGCATCGTCACCGAGTACTTCCGCTGGGGTGCGGACAACCTGTGGCGGCAGGCGGCCAAGGTCGAGGCGCCGACGCTGATCGTCCACGGACGCCACGACCGCCTGGTGCGCCCCGCCATGGCGAGGAAGGCGTACCGTACGTTCCGGCAGGTCAGGCTGGTGCTGCTGCCGACGGCCGGTCACGTGGCGATGATGGAGATGCCGCGGGTCGTCGCGGCGGAGGCACGCCGTCTGATCGGTGAGACGCGATTGGGGAATGCCCCACTGCCCGGCTAGGTTTCACAGTGAGATGGGTCCCCTTTAAAACGGGAGCGTAGAAAGTGTCGTTGCCACCGCTGGTCGAGCCGGCCGAAGAGCTGACCGTCGACGAAGTGCGCCGCTACTCACGTCACCTGATCATTCCCGATGTGGGCATGGCGGGGCAGAAGCGGCTGAAGAACGCCAAGGTGCTGTGTGTGGGCGCCGGGGGCCTGGGCTCGCCCGCGCTGATGTACCTCGCGGCGGCGGGCGTCGGCACCCTCGGCATCATCGACTTCGACGTGGTCGATGAGTCCAACCTGCAGCGCCAGATCATCCACGGCCAGTCCGACGTGGGCAAGCTGAAGGCCGAGAGCGCCGCCGCGACCGTCCGCGAGATCAACCCGCTGGTCGACGTCGTCATCCACAACACGACGCTGTCCGTCGACAACGTGATGGAGATCTTCTCCGGCTACGACCTGATCGTCGACGGCACCGACAACTTCGCCACGCGTTACATGGTCAACGACGCCGCGGTGCTGCTCGGCAAGCCGTACGTGTGGGGCTCGATCTACCGTTTCGACGGCCAGGCGAGCGTCTTCTGGGCCGAGCACGGGCCCTGCTACCGCTGCCTCTACCCCGAGCCCCCGCCTCCCGGCATGGTGCCGTCGTGCGCCGAGGGCGGCGTGCTCGGCGTGCTGTGCGCGTCGATCGGCTCCATCCAGGTCAACGAGGCCATCAAACTGCTGACCGGCATCGGCGACCCGCTGGTCGGCCGGCTGATGATCTACGACGCCCTCGAGATGAAGTACCGCGACGTCAAGGTCCGCAAGGACCCTGAGTGCGTGCTGTGCGGCAAGAACCCGACGCAGACGCAGCTCCTCGACGACTACGAGGCGTTCTGCGGCGCGATCTCCGACGAGGCCGCCGAGGCGGCCACCGGCTCGACGATCACGGCGCAGGAGCTCAAGGGCATGATGGACCGCGGCGACAACATCTTCGTCGTCGACGTCCGCGAGCCCAACGAGTACGAGATCGTCTCCATCCCGGGCGCCACGCTGATCCCGAAGGGCGAGTTCCTCAACGGCTCGGCCCTGGAGAAGCTGCCCCAGGACAAGAAGATCGTGCTCCACTGCAAGTCGGGCGCCCGCTCGGCCGAGGCGCTCGCGGTCGTCAAGAACGCCGGTTTCTCCGACGCCGTTCACGTGGGCGGCGGCGTGCTGAGCTGGGTGAAGACGGTCGACCCGAGCCTGCCCAGCTATTAAGGGGTTTCCGCCGGGACCTCCCGGTTAAGGTCGATGCCGTGAATGCCGCCCGTCCATGGCCGATCCTCGTGGTGGCCTCCGCGCTGACGCTGATCTGCGCGGTGGCCGCCGGGGTGGCGGGCAGCGCGGCCGGCACCGAGCTGACCCGCGGGCCCACCGCGGCCGAGTTGCGCGCGGCGGCCCACCGGGAGGTGGCCGAGCGCTGGCGCTCCTGGCCGGCGGGCCGCATCTTCCCCGAGACGCTGCCCTACTCCGCCGAGCAGGGCGGCCGGGAACGTGCCACCAGGATCGGCATCTCGCCGCGCACCGGCTGCGGCCGCGACGCGGTCGACGCCGCCGCGGTCAAGGCGCTGCGGCAGGCGGGCTGCAAGGGCGTGCTGCGGGCCACGTACGTCGACGCGCTGCGCGGCGTGCTCGTCACGATCGGCGTGGTGGCGCTGCGCGACGAGGCCCATGCCGAACGCGCCAGGGACGCCTTCTCCGACACCGGCAAGCCCACTCCGGGGTTGCGTCCGGTCTCCTTCCACGCCACGCTGGCCGACCGGTTCACCCCCGGCGTACGCGAGGCGGGCTCGGTCCGCCAGGCCGGCCCCTACCTGGTGCTGACCACGTCGGGCCAGGTGGACGGGCGGCCGTCGGCGGCGGCCGGCGAGGCGCGGCCGTCCATCTTCGCCTTCGCCGCCGAGATCTCCGAGCAGGTGCTGACCCGGCTGAGCACGCCCGGCATGCCCGACTGCGCGTCAGGGGAGTGGCGGTGCTGAGGAAAAGCGCCGTCGTGGCGCTGGCCGCGGTGCTGCTGGTGCCGGTGGGGCCGCTGTGGGCCGACGACGTACGCGGCGGGCAGCGGGCCGTCATCGAGACACTGGCCCTGACGAAGGCGTGGCGCACCAGCAAGGGCGCGGGGGTGACGGTGGCCGTGCTCGACTCGGGCGTGGACCCGCACCATCGCGACCTGGCCGGGTCGGTACGCGTCGGCAAAGACTTCACCGCGGGCGCGAACCCGCCGGGGACGGCTCCCAGCAGGCTGCACGGTACGTACATGGCGTCGCTGATCGCCGGGCACGGCCACGGGCCTGACGGAAAACGGGGGATCATCGGCGTGGCGCCCGAAGCGGACGTACTGTCAGTAAGGGTCATCCTGGAGGACGAGGAGCCGGGTTTCCTGACGTTCAACTCGGCCGAGCGTTTCGAGAACGTGGTGGCCAGGGGCATCCGCTACGCGGTGGACGAGGGGGCTGACGTGATCAACCTGTCGATCTCCAAGGAGCTGGCGACCCGCGAGGAGCGGGCGGCCGTGCGCTACGCGATCGGCAAGGGCGTCGTGCTGGTCGCCGCCGCGGGCAACGACGGCGACAGGAAGAAGGACGGCGACTTCGCTCCCTACTCCTATCCCGCGGCGTTCCCCGGCGTCGTCTCGGTGGGGGCGACCGACCGGCGGATGCGGCGGGCGGCGTTCTCCAACTGGAACTCCTCGGTGCTGGTGGCCGCGCCCGGCGTGGACATCATGGGCGCGGGCCCCGGCGACGAGTACTGGGTCGGCAGGGGCACCTCGCAGGCGACCGCGCTGGTGTCGGGAGTCGCCGCCCTGATCAAGGCGGAATACCCGAAGATGTCGCCGCCGCTCGTCGCGCGCGCCCTCGCCGCGGGCGCCAAGGACCTGCCGCCCGGCGGCTACGACACCGCCACCGGCTTCGGCCTCGTCAACGCCGCCAAGGCTCTGAAGGAGGCGTCCAGGCTGGCGGAGCACACCGAGGTCGCGGCCGGCGACCAGGCGCACGACCCGGAGAGACCGCTGGCCGGCGGCAGCGCGGGCCCCATCGACGTGGTCACCAGGGACGAGCGCCGCGTCACGGTGTACGCGGCCATCGCCGCAGGCGCCGCCCTCGGCGCGCTGACCTCCCTGGCCGTCATCTTTATCCTGGTCAGACGCGTACGACGGGCGCACATGTCGCAAGACGCATGATCCGCCCCTCAAGGGGGACGAAATAGACATCGACGCGAATGCGGGAACGAGGCGGTGGTGAAGGCACGTAGGTCGACCACAGGGCTACCGCGCGCCGAGGGGGACGCCACACAGGGGCGGAGAAACCCGCTCGGCGCCACAACCGGCCGCCGCTCGCGCGTGCGCTCGTGGCCGGCGGCGGACTCACGCAAGCGCACGGCGGCCAGGCAACGCGCGGAAGAGGCCGAGCTCCAGCAGGGCGTCCGCTATCGCCGCGCCTTCGTGGTGCTGCTCGGCGCCGTCATCGCCGTCTCGGCGCTCGTCGTCCTGCTCGGCACCGTCGGGCTGTTCACCGAGACGCGCTCGCGCCCGCTGACGTCCGCCGAGCAGAGCCGCTACCAGCAGGAGGAGATCGCCCGCCGCTGGCAGGCGTGGCCCGCCACCGGCGTCTTCCCCGAAGAGGTGCGCTACCTCGGGCTCGACCGCGCCCAGCAGTACGCCAGGCGCGTCGGCATCGCACCCGAGACCGAGTGCGGCAAGGGCGTCGACGCCTCCGTGGCCGGCGTGCTGCAGAACCACGGCTGCGTGACGCTGCTGCGGGCCACGTACATCGACCAGACCGCCACCTTCGTCTTCACGGTCGGCGTGGCCGTGCTCAAGGACGAGGAGTCGCGCGTGTCGGCCGGTGAGGAGCTCACCCAGGACGACCGCGTCGGCGTGCTGCCGGTCGCCTTCCCCGGCACCGTGACCGAGCGCTTCGGGCCCGACCAGCGCCAGCGGACGAGCTGGGTCGGCGCGGGCCCGTACATCGTGTTCTCGACGGGCGGCTACGCCGACGGGCGCACCAGGGCCGCGATCCCGCCGGAGGAGATCCTGCACAGCGAGTTGTGGCCGGCCGCCAAGTCCATCGGCAACCAGATCGCCTACTTCCTCGCGGACCCGCCCACGGTGCCGCCCTGCACTCAGGGGAACGTGTGCTGACCGTCGTACGCGCGCTGACCGCCGCTGTGCTCGCCTTCTCGGCTCCTGCCGCCGACCCGGTCAGGGAACAGCAGGCATGGGTGCTCGACGCGCTCAACGTCGAGCAGGCGTGGACGGTCACCAAGGGCGAGGGCGTCACGGTCGCCGTCGTGGACAGCGCCGTGGACACCGGCGTCAAGGAGTTGAAGGGCCGCGTCACTTCAGGCCCCGACATGACCTCGGGCTCGGTCCAGCGTGATCTGCCGCCGGGCCGGCACGGCACCGCCATGGCCGCCCTGATCGCCGGCTCGGGCAAGGGCGACGGCTTCATCGGGGTCGCGCCGTCCGCGCGCATCCTGTCGCTGCCCATGGTCATCGACGACGAGCCGGGCGTCGCGATGCCGCCCCTGGAGGATCAGCAGAGCAGGCCCAACGCGCAGAGCCCGCTGGCCCGCGCCCTGCGCTACGCCGCCGACCGCGGGGCCCAGGTGGTCAGCATGTCCATCGGCTCGTACGGCCCGCTCAGGTCGGAGCGCGAGGCCGTCTCGTACGCGCTGAGCAAGGGCGTCGTCCTGGTCGCCGCCGTCGGCAACGACGGCCAGACCGCGTACGCCAAGGAGAAGGGCACCTCCTACTGGAGCTTCCCGGCCGGCTACCCGGGCGTCATCGGCGTGGCCGCCACCGACAAGCAGGGCAAGCGGGCCACGTTCAGCAGCGACAACCTGTCGGTGCTGGTGTCCGCGCCCGGCGTGGGCGTGCCCGTCGTCAAGCGCGGCAGCGGCTACGAGCTGTCCGAGGGCACCAGCTCGGCCGCCGCGCTCGTGGCCGGCGTGGCCGCGCTGCTCAAGGCGCGCTACCCGGCCCTCGCGCCCGAGCAGGTGGCGCAGGCCCTGGCGGCCAGCGCCAGGGGACGGCCCGCGGCCGGCTACGACGACGAGACCGGCTTCGGCGTGGTCGACGCCGCCGTCGCGCTCAACGCCGCCGAGCGGCTCGTCGGCGCCAAGCGCAGCGTCACGCCCGGCATGCAGCACTTCGGCAAGGGCGCCGACTCGCCCGTCCCGACCAGGCCGGGGCCCGATCCGGTAAGGCTGTGGCTGTACGGGGGCGGGGTGCTGGTGGCGCTGGTCATGTTCTGCGGCGCGATCGTCGTCCTCAATCAGCGCAAGGAGCAGGCATAACGGCGAGTTCGTGAACAGGTTTCCGAGTCGGGAGAAGATCCGCTATGGTCCCCCGTCATGGGATACGAGCTGCGAGTGGTGCGTGAGTCGCCACTCGCCTTCGCCGAGCTGGCGAAGGCCATCGCGCCGGCCGGTTTCGAGCTGCACGGGTCCGACGAGATCGTGGCAGGCCACGCGGGCGCCAAGCACACCGTGGCCCGCTGGCAGGGCGAGGTCGTCGGCGAGCCCGGCTCCGACTGGCAGGTGGCCCAGCTCCTGCGCCTGTCCACCGCGCTCGGCGCCCGGCTCGTGGGCGAGGACGGCGAGGTCTACGGGCTGCGCGACGGCGTGATCGAGGTCGCCACCGGCGGCAGCGCCGTCGAGATCGGCGCGTTCGAAGAGATCATCGACGCGGGCCCGGCGGCGTGGAGCCCGTGAACCCGTTCGCCGAGCGGGTGCTCGACCTCGTCGAGCGCATCCCGCCCGGCAAGGTCATGTCCTACGGCGACATCGCCGAATATCTCGGCGAAGGCGGTCCACGCCAGGTCGGCAAGGTCATGTCCACCTGGGGCGGTGGCGTCCCGTGGTGGCGCGTCGTCCACGCCGACGGCTCCGGCGCGGCCGCTGACCACGTGCAACGCTGCCTGGCCCACTGGCGCGACGAAGGCACCCCGCTGCGCGGCGAACGCGTGGACATGCGCCTGGCCCGCTGGGACGGGCGTTCAGCCGATTTTCAGTAACCCACCTGACCTGCACTTTCGCCGAACAGGCGATTTCGTGACATGTGACTCCCATTACCATGGGCTGAACAGTGATGGCGGCCCGAAAGGCGGTGCCTCCCCTATGGCCACCGGCGTCACAGCCCGAAGCCAGGGCGGCGATTCGCTCGCCGACCGCCTGAAGGCTGTCCAGGATCTCTGCGATCGTGGCGAGCCTCTCGAAGCGGTCATGCAAGCGGTCGGCCCAGGCGGTCGCGACGCGGCGTTCGACAACGAGGTGCTGAGCGGTCCCCTCGGGGGACGCATCGACCTCGCGGTCAAGCGCGGCGCGGCGCGGCGGCGCGAGATGCTCGACCTCGTACGCCCCTACCTCGCGGGCGTCGACGCGCAGGTCAAACGCGACCTGCCGGTGGCGCGCCGCGTCATCGTCCACCTCATCGAGACCCGCTCAGACGACGAGCTCGTCGAGGGCGAGACGCTGCTCAAGGTGGTCACCGCGGCGGCCGAGCCGTCCAAGCGCATCCGCAAGGGCCTGCGCTGGTACGCCGACCTGCCCTTCCGCGACGAGCTGCCCCCCGACCTCTACCGCCTGCGCCGCGCCGACCTGGCGCCGGTCACCCACATCGACGACATCGTCTGGGTCGACGGCAAGCTGCGGGTCAGCGGCTTCGCCTACCTGGCCGGCCTGTCGGTGCGCAGCCGCAGGTTCAACTGGGCGACCGTGGTGCTGCGCGGCCCGCGCTGGCTGCCGCCCATCCGCATGCGCACCCGCAGGGTCCTCGCCCCCGAGGCCACCCACGGCGCGCGCGAGCCGGGCTGCAACTACGACTGGTCCGGCTTCACCGCCGAGCTGAGCCCCTGGCCGCTGCGCTGGCGCGGAGCCGTGCGCGGCATGGTCCACGGGGTGCGGCGGCGCATGCGCCACCGTCCCGGCGTGCCCGACGCCACCACGTGGCGGGCCGAGATCGTGTTCTGGAGCCGTGGCGCGCGGGCCACCGGCCTGCTGCGCGGCTCCTCCATCGGACGGCCCGAGCGGCCCGCCGGGCTCAAGCTCAAGCCGGGCTGGTGGGTGCGTCCCGTCTGGACGTCCGACCGCGCGCTGCAGGTCGTGCTCCAGCCCAACAGGGCCGAGCTGACCGGCGTGCGGCTCGACGGCGATCGTCTCGAGCTGAAGATCTTCCTGCCCGGCCGCCAGGTCACCAAGGGCCACGCCAGGCTCGGCGGCCACCGCATCGCCGCCGACTTCACGCCGTCGGGCGACGGCACGCAGGTCGTGGTCGGGCTCGCGGTGCCCGCGCTGACGCAGGAGAAGGACGGCCGGCGCCTGTGGGTCGAGCCCAAGGGCGACCCCGCGGCCCCCGTCATGCTGGCCGACGCGGCCGAGGTCCGCACGCCCGTGGGCGATCGCGAGATCACCGTGCTGGGCGACCGCCGCGACCGCGTCGTGGTCTCCGCCCACCGCATCCGCCCGGTCATCACCTCGGCGGTCTGGGACGGCCCCGCGCTCGTCCTGCGCGGCCACTACCCCGACGCCGAGGACCCGCGCACGCTGACCCTGCGCCACCGGTCGGGGCTGTCCTATCTGCTGCCGATGGAGCGCTCCGGCGCCGACTTCTCCGTACGCGTCGAGCCCAATGCGATGGACAGGTTCGGCGAGGCCGTGCCGCTCTCCTCCGGCACCTGGAACATGTCGCTGCGCCACCCGTCCGGCGAGATCGTCCCGCTGCGCATGGACCACGCCGCGCTGCCCGGCCTCGACGAGGAGCCGCGCACGCTCGGCGGCCACGTCTTCCGGATGATCTCCACCCGCTTCGACGTGCCGGTGATCACCGTCGAGGAGGACAGGCCGGCGGAGGAGCGCGGCGTCGCCGGCACCCATGTGCTACGCCGCGTCTTCTACCCCGCCCAGCGCACCGAGCCGCTGCGCGAGAGCACCGTCTACGTCGTCAACGACGGCCGCCTCTACGCCGACAGCGTGCGCGCCATCTACGAGGAGCGGCTGCGCAGGGGCGACGACCGCGAGCACCTCTGGATCGTCAAGGACGGCGCCTTCGTGCCGCCGGGCCCGGCCAAGGTCATCCGGGCCGGCAGCCGCGAGCACCACGAGGCGCTGGCGAGGTCGCGCCACATCATCACCAACGCGTTCCTGCCCGCCTGGTTCCGCGCCCGCGAGGACCAGGTCGTCGTCCAGACCTGGCACGGCACGCCCGCCAAGCTCATCGGCGGCGACCAGGCCCACATGAAGCGCGACCCGAGGCCGCCGATCTGGCACCGCCAGGCGGCCGAGGTGCGCGGCTGGGACCTGCTGCTGTCGCAGTCGCCCTGGGCCACCCAGGTGCTGCGCAAGGCGTTCGGCTACAAGGGCGAGGTACTCGAGAGCGGCCTGCCGCGCAACGACGTGCTCAACTCGCCCGACCGCGAGGAGCGCGCCGCGGCGGTGCGGGCGCGGCTGGGGCTGGCCGAGGGCAAGCGGGTGGTGCTGTACGCGCCGACCTACCGCGACTACGACCGCAAGAACGCGATGGTCAAGCTCGACCTCGCCAAGGCCCGCCAGGCGCTGGGCGCCGACCACGAGATCCTCGTACGCGCCCACCCGATGCAGGCCATGCCCGCCGTCCCCGACATCGCCCGCGACGTCACGACATATCCGGACATCGCGGATCTGCTGCTGGTTGCCGACGTGCTGGTGACCGACTACTCCTCGGTCATGTTCGACTTCGCCGCCACCGGCAAGCCGATCGTCCTGTACGCCTACGACCGGGCCAAGTACGGCAACAAGCGCGGCCTCTACATCGACCTGCCCGAGCAGGCGCCGGGGCCGGTGCTGTCGACGTCGGCCGACGTCGTGGAGGCCCTGCGGTCGATCGACGCGGTCGCCGCCGCCAACGCCGACCGCTACGACGCCTTCCGCGCCACGTTCGCCCCGCGCGACGACGGCAAGGCCACGGCCCGCGTGGTCGACCACCTCTTCTCGTGACATGACCGCATCCGGCCCGGGGCCCAGGCCCCGGGCCGTCTTCGTGCGCGTGGCGTTGACGCCGACGGCGAACACGGCGTCCGGCGTGTCACGAGAAAAACCGGTATTTGCCTCGATACCGTAGGCGGATCGCTGAGGGAGACCGGGCAAGTCGGCACGATCTACCCCTGTGGTCTGGTGGAATCTAGTGCTGTGAGTGCTCAGACCTGGCGGTTGGTGCGGCGAGGCAGCGGGGGGCCCGATGTGCCTCCTGTGCTCGATGAGCACCAGCGTGCCGTGGTCGGCCACGAGGGCGGGCCGTTGCTCGTTCTCGCAGGTCCTGGCACCGGCAAGACCACCACCATCGTCGAGAGCGTGGTCGACCGCATCGAGCGGCGCGGCCTCGACCCCGAGCGGGTGCTCATCCTCACCTTCAGCCGCAAAGCCGCGGAGGAGCTGCGCAGGCGCGTCACCGGCCGGCTGCGCCGCACCACCCGCACCCCGCTCGCCCTGACCTTCCACTCCTACGCCTACGCGCTCCTGCGCCGCGAGTCGGTGCTGGCGGGCAAGGAGCCGCCGCGCCTGCTCACCGGCCCCGAGCAGCTGCTGGAGATCCGCCGGCTGCTCCACGGCGAGCTGGAGCAGGGCGCGCCGGGCTGGCCCGCCTCGCTGCGCGAGGCACTCAAGACCCGCGGCTTCGCCGAGGAGCTGCGCGACTTCCTCTCACGCGCCTACGAACGCGGCCTCGACCCCGAGCACCTCGTCGCGCTCGGCCGGCTGCACGGGCGCTCCGACTGGGTGGCGGCCGGCCGGTTCGCCGAGCGCTATCAGGACCGCTTCGACCTCGCCCCCGAGGAGACCTACGACTACGCCGAGCTCATCGGCGCCGCCTGCGCGCTGCTCGACCGGCCCGAGGTCCGCGAGCGCGAGCGGGCCGCCCACGACGCGGTCTTCGTGGACGAATACCAGGACACCGACCCGGCCCAGGAGCAGTTGCTCGCCCACCTGGCGGGCGACGGCCGCGACCTCGTGGTGGTCGGCGACCCCGACCAGTCGATCTACGGATTCAGGGGCGCCGACGTCCAGGGCATCATGAAGTTCCCCGAGCGCTTCAAGACGCTCGACGGCCGCGAGGCGCCGGTGGTGGCACTGCGGGTGTGCCGCAGGAGCGGCGCCGAGTTGCTGGAGGCGTCCAGGCGGGTGGCGGCCAAGCTGCCGGTCGCGCCCGCGCCCGAGCACGACCAGCGCCACGGGCACCGCGACCTGGTGGCGCTGCCCGACGCCGATCCCGGCGACGTGCGCGTGCTGCTGGCCGACAGCACCAGCCAGGAGGCCGCGATCGTGGCCGACACGCTGCGCCGCGCCCACCTGATCGACGGCGTGCCGTGGCACCGCATGGCCGTGCTGGTCCGCTCGGCCCGGCGGCAGGTGCCGCTGCTGCGGCGGGCGCTGACCAACGCCGGCGTGCCGACCATGATCGCCGGCGACGAGGTGCCGATCGCGCAGGAGCCGGGTGTGCGGCCGCTGCTCACGATGCTGCGGGTGGCGCTCGATCCGTCCCAGCTCGACGAGGCGGTGGCGGAGGAGCTGCTGACGGGCCCGCTCGGCGGCACCGACATGATCGGCGTACGCCGCCTGCGCCGCGCACTCAAGATCGCCGAGAACGAGGCGGTGACCGCCCTCACGAGCGACCCGGTGGAGCCAGGAGAGGGGGAGGAACCGGCAGCGGAGACCGCTGTGGCAGAGCCCGCCGCCACGCAGGTCGTCCCGCCGGACGACGACCCCGACCCGCAGGGGCCGCTCAGGGCGCGGTCGTCCGGTGAGCTGCTGGTGGCCGCCGTCAAGGACGTGCGCGAGCTGACCCGCCTGGAGCCGCACGTCGCGCTGCCCGCAGAACGCGTCGCGAAGCTGCTGGCGGCGGCCCGCGAGGCGGCCGCGCAGGGCGGCACCGCCGAAGACCTGCTGTGGACGATCTGGCACGGCAGCGGCCTGGCCGAGCGCTGGAGCGAGCTGAGCCTGTCAGGCGGCCCGAGGGGGGCGCAGGCCGACCGTGACCTCGACGCGGCGGTGGCGCTGTTCGACCATGCGGCGAGGTTCGTCGACCGCATGCCGATGGCGGGCCCCGAGGTGTTCATCGACGACCTCGCGGCCCAGGAGATCCCGGGCGACACGCTGGCCGACCGGGCGCCCGACGGCGACGCCGTACGCGTGCTGACCGCCCACCGCTCCAAGGGCCTGGAGTGGGACGTCGTGGTGGTGGCGGGCGTCCAGGAGGGCGTCTGGCCCGACCTGCGGCTGCGCGGCTCCATGCTGGGCGTGGAGGACCTCGTGGAGGTGGTCGAGGGGGCCGAGCCCAACGCCGCCTCGCTGGCCTCGAAGCTGCTGGCGGAGGAGCGCAGGCTGTTCTACGTCGCCGTCACCAGGGCGAGGCGCAGGCTGGTGGTCACGGCGGTGGGCGGCGAGGACACCGACGAGCGGCCGTCCAGGTTCCTGACGGAGCTGAGGCCGGGCGGGGTCGAGCCGGCCACGATGGACGACCGCGCACGCTGGCTCAACATGCAGGCCCTGGTGGCCGACCTGCGCAGCGCGGTCACCGACCCGACCAAGCCCCGCACGATGCGCCGCAAGGCCGCCCAGCAGCTCGCCAGGCTGGCCGCGGCGGGCGTGCAGGGCGCCCACCCCAACGACTGGTACGCGCTGACCCCCATCTCCGACGACCGCCCCCTGAGCTGGCCGGGCGACGTCGTCAGCATCTCGCCGTCTGCGGTCGAGAGCTTCACCAAGTGCGGCCTGCGCTGGCTGCTGGAGACCGCGGTGGGCGCGGCCGGCACCAGCACGGCCCAGGGCCTCGGCAACGTCATCCACGCTCTCGCGGTGCTCGCGGCGACCGACCTGCCGAGCGAGGACCTGCTGGGCGACCGGCTCGACCAGATCTGGAACGAGCTCGACTTCGGCGGCGTCTGGTACAACCGCAAGCAGCGCCAGGTCGCCGAGCAGATGATCGGCAAGTTCCTGCGCTGGCACAAGGAGAACCCGCGCGAGCTGGTGGCCCTGGAGGAGGCGTTCACGGCGATGGTGTCGGAGGGCGTGCAGATCAAGGGCAGGGTCGACCGCGTCGAGCGCGACTCCGGCAACCGCGCGGTGATCATCGACCTCAAGACCGGCGGCTCCAAGCCCAAGGCCGGCGACATCGACCGCCATCCCCAGCTCGGCGTCTACCAGCTCGCGGCGCTGCTCGGCGCGTTCGCCAGGCACGGCATGACCGAGCCGGGCGGCGCGGCGCTGGTGCAGCTCGGCAAGGCGGCGGGCAAGCACGACGCGGTCGAGCAGAAGCAGCAGCCGCTGTCCGACGACAAGGACCCCGGCTGGGCCAAAGACCTCGTCGACACGGTCGCGACCGGCATGTCGGGCCCGTTCTTCCAGGCGAAGGTCAACGACGGCTGCCGCACGTGCGCGGCCAGGGCGAGCTGCCCGGTCAACGACGGCGGGGGGCAGGTGTGCTGACCCCGGCCGAACTCGCCGGCAAGCTCGGCATCCTGCCGCCCACGCCCGAGCAGGCGGAGGTCATCGAGGCGCCCCTTGAGCCCATGGTGGTGATGGCGGGCGCGGGCTCGGGCAAGAGCGAGACCATGGCCGGCCGGGTGGTCTGGCTGGTCGCCAACGGCCTGGTCAAGCCCGAACACGTGCTGGGCCTGACGTTCACCCGCAAGGCGGCCGCCGAGCTGGCCACCCGCGTCAGAGAGCGGCTCAACGGCCTGGCCGAGGCGGGGCTGGTCGAGCCGGGCGCACTCGACAACGAGCCGACCGTCTCCACCTACCACGCCTACGCCGCTCGCCTGGTCACCGACCACGCGCTGCGCGAAGGTCTTGAGCCGACGATGCGCCTGGTCACCCCGGCCGTGTCGTGGCAGCTCGCGTCGCGGGTGGTGGCGATGTACGACGGGCCGATGGACAAGATCGAGCTGGGCCCGCCCTCGGTCACCGCTGCCCTGCTCGAGCTGGCCGGCGAGCTGTCGGAGCATCTGCGCACGCCCGGCGACGTCCGCGAGATGGGGCGGTGGCTGGACGAGCGCCTGGCGGCGCTGCCCGGCCGTACGACGCTGGCGCAGCGCAGGCCGGTCGGCGTCCAGGCGGCGAGGGAGCAGCTGCTGCCGCTGGTGGAGGCGTACGAGCGGCTCAAACGCGCCCGCGAGGTGATCGACTACGGCGACCAGATGTCGCTGGCGGCCAGGATCGCCTCCCGGCACAAGGAGGTCGGCGAGATCGAGCGCTCCCGCTACGCGGTGGTGCTGCTCGACGAATACCAGGACACCAGCCACGCCCAGCTCGTGCTGCTGCGCTCGCTCTACGGCGGCGGCCATCCGGTGACGGCCGTGGGCGACCCGTGCCAGTCGATCTACGGCTGGCGCGGTGCGTCGTCGGGCAACCTGCGCCGCTTCCCCCGCGACTTCCGCACCGCGACGGGCGACCAGGCGCAGCTGCGCCGGCTCAGCGTGAGCTTCCGCAACGGCGACCGGGTGCTCGACGTAGCCGCCCGCGTGCAGCTGGCGCTGCGCATGGAGGCCCGCGAGGTGCCGGTGCTGGTGCCGGGGCCCAACCGGGTCGAGCGCGGGCGGGTCACGTGCGCCTTCCACGAGACGGCCGAGGACGAGGCGAAGTGGATCGCCGACGGCATCGCGAAGCTGCTCGGCCAGGAGGTGGCGCCCGACGGCCTGCCGTGGGGCGAGAAGGAGCGCAAGAAGACGCTGCAGATCCAGCCTCAGGACGTCGCGATCCTCGCGCGCAAGCGCTCGCAGTTCCCGGCGCTGCGCAGGGCGCTGGAGGAGCGTGACATCCCGGTCGAGGTGGTGGGTCTCGGCGGCCTGCTGACCGTGCCCGAGGTGAGCGACATCGTCGCCACCCTGCGCGTCCTGTACGACGCCACCGCCGGCGACGCGCTGGCCCGGCTGCTGGCCGGCCCCCGCTGGCGCATCGGCCCCGCCGACCTGCGGGTGCTCGGCGAGCACGCGCGCACGCTGGCCCGCGAGCTGAGCGAGAGCGGGCGTGCCGACGACCCGCTCGACCAGGTGGTGGCCGACCTCGCGGAAGAGCGGGGCAGCCTGGTCGACGCGCTCGACGAGCTGCCCGATCGCGAGGAGTGGCTTGAGCCGTTCTCCCCGCTGGCCCGCACCAGGCTGGTCGCGCTCGCGCAGGAGCTGCGCCAGCTGCGGGCGCACACCGCGCAGCCGCTGCCCGACCTGATCACGGAGGTCGAGCGCAGGCTGGGGCTCGACATCGAGGTGGCGGCGCGCAGCGGCACGGCCGGGGCGTTCGCGGCGCGGGCCGACCTCGACGCGTTCATCGACGCGGCCTCCAGGTTCGCGGGCGACGCGGAGGACCCGACGCTGGGGGCGTTCCTCGCCTATCTGCAGGCGGCGGAGAGCGAGGAGTTCGGGCTTGAGGCGGGCCGGGTCGGTGAGAGCAACAGCG
The DNA here is from genome assembly GCF_042428605.1 of Nonomuraea salmonea. Classification (NCBI taxonomy): domain Bacteria; kingdom Bacillati; phylum Actinomycetota; class Actinomycetes; order Streptosporangiales; family Streptosporangiaceae; genus Nonomuraea; species Nonomuraea salmonea. The sequence continues at coordinate 29,982 of NZ_JBHMCF010000012.1, read as the reverse complement.
TCAAGCTGATGACCGTCCACGCGTCCAAGGGGCTGGAGTGGCCGGTCGTGGTGGTGCCTGGCCTGTCGCAGCTGGTCAGCTCGAAGGGCACGATCGCGACCGGCAGCATCTTCCCGGCCACCCCGGTGATGAACAGCCGCTGGACGGAAAATCCGCGCAAGCTGCCCTACCCGCTGCGCGGCGACGCGGCCGACCTGCCCAGGCTGGGCGGGCTGAGCAAGGAGGAGCTGGCCGCGTTCGACGAGCACTGCCGCGAGCGCGACCTGATGGAGGAGCGCAGGCTCGCCTACGTCGCGGTGACCCGTGCCCACTACCACCTCATCGCCTCCGGCTACCGCTGGGGCACCGCCACCAAGCCGCTGGAGCCGTCCGACTTCCTGCTGGAGATCCGCGACACCGCCGACCGGGTCGCGGTCTGGGCCGACGCGCCGGCCGAGGGCGCGGGCAACCCGCTGCTCGCCGAGCCGGCCGAGGCCACCTGGCCGGTCACGCCCGAGGGGCTGCGCTACGAGTCGGTGCTCGACGGCGCCCACCTGGTGGAGGACGCCCTGGCGGGCACGCTCGCCGACGAGGAGGGCGAGGCGCTCAAGCCGTACGAGGAGGAGCGGCTGCGCGCCTGGGAACGCGACACCGACCTGCTGCTGCGCGAGCGCGAGCTGCACCGCCGCCGCCCGGCGACCACGGTCGAGCTGCCGGCGAAGCTGACCGTGTCGTCGCTGGTCACGCTGGCCGCCGACCCGCGCGAGCTGGCCCGCAGGATCCGCCGCCCCGTGCCGGTCAAGCCGGCGCCGCTGGCCAGGCGGGGCACCTCGTTCCACAAGTGGCTGGAGACCCGGTGGGACCAGCAGCGGCTGATCGACGACTTCGAGCTCTTCGACGAGGAGCCGGAGGAGGCCGACGTGCGCCTCGCGGAGCTGCAGGAGCGCTTCGAGGAGAGCGAGTGGGCCGACCGGCGGCCGATCGACCTGGAGATCCCGTTCGAGATGATGATCTCCGACCGGCTGGTGCGCGGGCGCATGGACGCCGTCTTCGAGCGGCCGGGCGGCGGCTACGAGGTCGTCGACTGGAAGACCGGCGCGCCGCCCCGGGGCAAGAAGGCGCAGCGGGCGGCGTCGGTGCAGCTCGCGGCGTACCGACTGGCCTGGGCGCACCTCGCGCAGGTGCCGCTGGATGAGGTGGGCGCGGCCTTCCACTACGTCCGCGACAACCGCACCGTACGCCCGATCGACCTGCTCGACGCCGACGGCCTGGCCGCGCTCATCGAGAAGGTCAGGACGTCAGATGGTGGAAGGCGGGCTTCGGGTGCATGAGGAAGTCGTGGTGGGAGATGTTCCAGGCGTAGGCGCCCGCCATGGCGAAGACCACGGTGTCTCCCACCCGCACTGAAGTCCCGATATTTCGGGCGAAAACGTCTTTCGGGGTGCAGAGCTGGCCGACGACCGTCACCGGCTCGTCCGTCACCCCCGGCCCCGCGCCCGTCGGCAGCACCACGAACGGCTGGTCGTGCCCCTTCGTGACCGGCGTCCGCAGGTGGTGGGTGCCGCCCAGCACCACCGCGTACGCCTGCCCGTGCACCCGCTTCACGTCCACCACCCTGGTCACGTAAGAGCCGCAGTACGCGGTCAGCGCCCGCCCCGGCTCGACCCGCAGCAGCCGCCCCCGGCGCAGCGCGTCCAGCCCCGCCCCGTACGCCGCCCAGTCGAACCGCTCGCCGGGGGATGCGTACGACACCGCCATCCCGCCCCCGAGATTGACCTCCTCGTACGCCCCGTCGCCCAGCAGCGCCTCGGCCAGCCCGAGCAGCTGCGGCGCGGAGAGGCCGCTGGCCAGGTGGGCGTGCAGGCCGCGCAGCCGTACGCGGTCGGTGAACAGCGGCAGGCACTCGGCCACGCCCGCCGCGTCCATCCCGAACGGCCCGCCCATCGTCAGCGCCGCTCCCTCGACCGGCAGCCCGGGGTTGAGCCTGAGCAGCACGTCGGCCTCCAGCCCCGTGTCCAGCAGGCGGCGCAGCTCGTACGGCGACTCGACGTGCAGCCGGTGGTGCGGCAGCCGCAGCTCGGCGTCGGTCTTGCCGGGCCCGCCCAGCGCCACCGGCATGCCGGGGAACAGCCCGGTGACGTGCGCGTGCTCACCGGCCGACGACACCTCGAACCCGTCCACGTGGCCGGCCAGCACCCGCAGCAGCCCGGCGTCGGGGTTGGCCTTGACCGCGTAGTACAGCTCAGTGGCCCCCAGAGCCCGCCGTACGGCCGCGACGTGCGCGTCCAGGGTCGGCAGGTCATAGACGTAGGCGGGGAGCCGAGGGAGGCGTACGGCGGCCTCCTGGACGCGCGGGGCGATCATGCGAGCGGGTTCGCGATCGGCACGTACCCGGCCGTCCTGTCGGCGGCCCTGGCCCAGCGCACGCCCAGGTTCGCCTTGGCCGGCAGCGGCGCGCCCGCGAGCAGGTCCGACAGCCCGAGCGGCCGGCCCAGCGCGTCCGCCTGCCGGTCGAACAGGTCGCGGGCCTCCCGCCACAAGGCGCGCAGCAGGGCGTCGTCGGGCCCGGCGACCGTCGCGGCGATCTCGGTCAGGTGGTTGACGAGCAGGCAGTAGACCACGCGCGCCCAGCCGCGCTCGGCGTCGTAGGTGAGCGCGCGGGCCACCTCGGGGTGCGGCCCGACCAGGTCGTGGCGGCCCTCGACGAGCTTGGCGCCCTCCAGGTCGCGGAAGACGGCCTCGACGGGCAGTCCGTCCGCGTCCAGGCCGACCAGCACGTTCTGCAGGTGGGGCTCCAGCACCACGCCGTGCGTGAAGTACAGGTCGAGTACGGGCGGCGCGACCACCCCCACGTACGCCCGCCACCAGCCCAGCGGATCGGGTGGCTGCTTGCCGAGGGCCAGGGCGGCGGCCGGTACCGGGGTCACGCCGGGGGAGCAGACCGCCCAGGGGCTGTGCCGCACGATCACGCCGAGACCTTCGCGCAGCCGGGTGCCGAGCGCGGCGGAACGGTAGCCGGGCTCGGGCAGCCAGCGGGTGCCCGGGTGCCGCACCGACACCGCGTCGAAGACCGGTGCGAGCCGCCTGGTCAGCTCGACCGCGCCGGCCAGCTCGTACCAGGCGTTCTTGCGCACGCAGTTGGTGATCCTGACATCCAGGGAGAACTTCAGGCAGACCTCGTGCGAAGGGGCGTACACGGTCCGCACCGACGACGTGGGCGCCACCACGGGACCGGGACCGAGGTCGATCAGCTCACCGCCGAGCGCGGGACGCAGCAATTCGAGCTGCCACGGATGCGCGGGCAGCACCCGGTGGCCGGGCGGCGCCTCGCCCAGCGCGTCCAGCATCGAGGGGTCGCCGCCCTCGTCCAGCACGTCGTCGCGCACCCCGAGGAGCCTGACGGGGAACTCGGCGTGCGCCTCGGGCGCGTAGCGCAGCCAGCCGTCGCCGCCGCGCGCCTTGGGGCTGGGGTGGAACGGGTGCCCGTACACCAGGTCCTGCTCCGAGGCCAGCCACGGGTCGGCCGGCGGCACCGCCTCGACCCTGGCCCGCAGGATCGCCTCCATCGCGGCCCTGCTGGCCGCCACCTGCCCCGCGAACTCGGCGTTTCCGCCCCCGAGCTCGGTCTCCACCAACGTCACCAGCTCGTCGCTCGACAGCGGCCGCCACGCGCCGGACTCCAGCCGCTCGGGCGGGCCGTCGAAGCGCAGCGCCGCGCCCCCGTGCGTACGGGCCCGCAGCAGCACCCCGGCCACCCGCAGCAGCACGTACGGCGGCGCCGGCCACACCAGCCCGCGCGGCCCGGCCACCTCCCGCACGCAGCAGCGCAGCAGGGCCGCCAGCGTCGCCTCCTCGGCCGGGCCGCAGGGCGCCTCGATGGCCGGTCCGTGCATTCAGGCTCTCCTCAGGTAGTTGGGCCCGCTGGTGCCGTAGAACTTGTTGATGTCGCGCGCGCCCGACCGCTCCTTGGCCACGAGCGTCCCCGCGGTGACCATGGACTTGCCGGTCAGCCTGGCCGCGTCGAGCGTCCGCGCGCGCAGCAGCCTGGCCATGGGGTCGTCGCCGTACTCGTCGAGCGCCTCGGCCAGCGTGTCGCGCAGCAGCCCCGCCGCCTGCGCGTGCGGCAGCGCGCCGAAGGCCACCGACGCGGCGGCCAGGTGCAGCGTGATCGTGACGAACACGTCGGCGAGCGCGTGGGGGTCGTCGTTCAGCAGGCGCTCGTCGGCGAAGTCCGGCACCTCGACGCCGCTCGCCCGCAGCCGGGACGGCGAGGCGAGCAGGCCGTCGTTGTCCTTGACCAGCAGCCGCATCCGGCCGTCGGGGGCGAAGAGCAGGGCGAGGTTCTGCTGGTGCGCCTCCAGGGCGACGCCGTGCCGTACGAACAGCCGTACGTTCCAGCGCAGCAGCAGCCGCAGGTAGGCGGGCAGCACGTCGCCCAGCTCGGCCAGCACTCCGGGCGCGTTGAGCGCCGCCACCGGGACGATCTTCCCCTCGGGCAGCCGCCTGACCATCCAGGCCAGGTGCTCGTCCCCGGTCTCGGCGTAGGTCTGCTCGTCGGCCGGCACGACGTCCGGCCCGGCCAGCTCGCGCAGCAGCAGCTCCGCCCTGGCGCCGTCGGCGAGCGTGCCTGGCTTGAGCGAGCGGCGGTTCCTGACGCCGAGGGTGCTGACGGGGATGGGCAGCTTGAGGTGCAGGCGAGGGGAAACCTCGACCGTCCGCATGGACAAGGTGGGACGTACGGTGACGGCCGCCGCGTCCAGCACTCGTACCCCGTCGATCCGCCGCACCTTGGGCACCGCCAGCGGATGCACGGGAAACAGCACCTCGCCCGCGAAAGGCGCCACCTCAGCGGGCAGCCCGGCCGAGCCGGGCGCGAGCAGCTCACGCGGCACCACCGCCCACCGCAGCTCGAACGAGGGCCCGAACTCCGGCGCGTACGCCCGCAGCTCCGCCTCCGACAGCCCCACCCGCGCCCGCGACGTCGGATAGACCGGATGGTCGAGGAACGCGGCCAGCGTCTCGTAGGACGGCCCCGACCGCAGCACCTCATGGGCGGCCTCGTCGTGCAGCTCCAGCGCGCCCAGCGCCGCCAGGCACTCCTCGAAGAACGCCGCCACCCCACCCGCGTCGGCCGGGTCGGCGACCTCCGCCAGCGTCTCCAGCACCTGCTCAAGGCCCAGCGACTCGTCCCGCGCCACCTCGAAGTCCTGGAACAGCAGCCCGGGCCGCAGCCGCACCCACCGCCCGTCGGCCAGCGTCAGCCCGACGCCGTCCCTGGTCCTGGTGACGCGGGCGGCGAGCCCGCCGTAGTCCTCGCGCAGCAGGGCGTTGAGCACCCGGGCGGCCAGGTACGCCTCCCTGGAGCTCATTCCACCACCCACGGCCGGGCCGCGCGGAACCCGGCGACGGCCGCGTCCACCGCCTGCCTGGAGGGCCCGACGGCCCGTACGACGCCCAGGTAGTCGCGGTTGGTGCGGGTGAGGGTGACGACGTCGCCGACCGAGCGCAGCGGCCGGTGCCAGAGGCGTACGCCGCCGTCGGTCACGGACTCGTGGCCGGGCGCCTGCTTGATCACGCCAGGCCGGTCGGCGACGACGCTGACCGCGCTCGCGTGCGCCGAGGTGGCCGGGACACCGGGCACGCGCTCGCCGAGGTGCACCCGCAGGATCCACTCGAACAGCGGCACCCCGAGCGCGTCGGCGAGCAGGAAGTCGCAGTGGTCGCCGATCACCCGGTAGTTCACCTCGATGATCCGCGGTCCCGAGGAGGTGAGCACGTACTCGGTGTGGCACGCCCCGAACCCCACGCCCAGCGCCCGCAGCGCGGCCAGCACGTGCGCGTGGGACGCGTCCGGCGCCGCCCAGTCGAGCCGCTCTTCCACGAAGTACGGCAGCGCCCCCAGCGTCGTCTCGAACCCGCCGAGCACCCGCGGCCCGCCCTCGTCGCCGAGCGTCTCCAGCGTGCGCACGGGCCCTTCGAGGTACTCCTCCACCACCAGCGCCTCGCCCGGCCGCCGTCTCCTGACGCCGGCCACGGCGGCGGCGAGATCGTCCGTCACGAGGATGACGTCCTCGCTGGCCACCCCCTCGCGCGGCTTCACCACCACCGGGTACGGCACCCGCTCGGGCACCGGGTCACCGGGCCCCAGCCGCAGCGAGAAGACCTCCTCGACCCCGGCCGCCGCGAGCGCCCGCCGCATCAGGAACTTGTTCTTGGCCGCCGCGCACGCCCGCCAGTCCTTGCCGGGCAGCCCGAAGTAGGCGGCGGCGAGCGCGGTCTCGGTCTGCAGGTGGTCGGAGTTGGAGAAGACGGCGTCGGGCCTGCCGAGGTGCTCGATCGCGTCGATGAGGGCCCGGGGGTCGCGTACGTCGCAGCGCACCGCGTCCGGATGCTGCTCGGGGCGGTCGGTGAGGATCGTCACCGAGCAGCCGAGCGCCCGCGCCGCGGGCAGGAAGCCGTCCGTCACGGAGTCGGTCGGTTTGAGCGCGGTCAGGTAGAGCCGCAACGCGAAGGCACCCCCGAAGAATCAGGTAAGGCTAACCTAACTCGTCGATCTTAGCCCGGGAGAGATCACCGCGGGGTGCTGATTCCGTAATCGCCGGCTAACTGCGAGGTCATAGGATGACAGGGGAAATCGGGAGGGGGCGGCCAGTGCAGACCGCGGAAGACAAGCTCATCGGACCACTGCTCCTCGCACGGGGGACCACCGACAGATCATCGGTGCTGCGCGCCGACGACGGGTGGCTGGAGCAGGCGTGGTCCGACCCTGCGACGAGGGTCCTGGTCATCGACAACGGCCACACGCTGGTGCGGCGCACGGATGACGAGGTGCACGCGGTGCTGCTCACGCCGGCCGAGGCGCCGCCTGGGCCGCGCTACCTCCTGGGCGTCGACGACGGCGCCGCCTACTTCGCGGTGGCCGCGCCCCTGCCGGGGCTGCCCGCCGGCGACGTCAACGGCCGGCTCACCACCCCGATGGGGCTGCGCGACACGCCGGAGGGCCGTCCCGTCGCGGCCGGGCTGCGCCAGGTCGGCGGGCTGCTCGGCGACCGCGACGCGGGCCTGCTCGTGCACGCCGTGGCGCTGGAGGCCTGGCACTCCACCCACGAGTTCTGCCCGCGCTGCGGCACCCGCACGACCATGCAGGCGGGCGGCCACGTCAGGGTCTGCCCGAGCGACGGCAGCCAGCACTTCCCGCGCGTCGACCCCGCCGTCATCATGCTGATCCGCGACCCCGACGACCGCTGCCTGCTGGCCCGCGGCCCGCAATGGCCCGAGGGGCGGCTGTCGATCCTCGCCGGGTTCGTCGAGCCGGGGGAGTCGCTGGAGGCGGCGGTCATCCGCGAAGTGGCGGAAGAGGTCGGCATCACCGTCGCCAACCCGCGCTATCTCGGCAGCCAGCCCTGGCCGTTCCCGCGCAGCCTCATGCTCGGCTTCTTCGCCGAGGCCACCACGACCACACTCACCCCCGACGCCGACGAGATCGCCGAGGCGCACTGGTATTCGAGGACAGAGCTGCTCCGCGCCCTCGACTCCGGCGAGCTGCGCCTGCCGCCGCCCGTGTCGATCGCCCGCCGCCTGATTGAGACCTGGTACGGCGGCGAGCTGATCGGCGACTGGTGACCGTCAGGCCGCTCCGAGCAGGGCCTTGACCTCCATGGCCGAGGGGTTCGTCCGCACGACGCGCCCCTTGGGGGTCTCGATGACCACGGTCGGCACCACCTGGTTGCCGTTGTTGACGCTCTCCACGAACTCGGCGGCCGCCTGGTCGCGTTCGATGTCGACGTCCTTGAAAGCGATGCCCTCGCGGGTGAGCTGGGCCTTCAGCCGCTTGCAGGGGCCGCACCACGTAGTGCTGTAGACCGTGAGCGCCATCTGAGGAATCCCTCCAAGGTCAGGAAATCAAGCGATCCGTGCAACAACCTGCGACGTCCGCTTAATCCCAGATTCTTACCCGATGCGCTCCGCGATCCATGCCTGCACCCGCTCCGCCACGCCCGGCTCCCGATAGAGCGGCGAGCTGTGGTTGGTGCCCGGCGCCGTCAGCACCGTCACCGGCACGCCCACCTGGCCGAGCATCTGCTTGAGCAACTGACTCTGCACCGGCGGCACGAACTCGTCCTTCGAGTGCACGGTCAGCATCGGCGCGTCCTTGCGGCTGGCGTGCCAGGCCACCTCCATGCTGGCCCAGACCCGCGAGCACTTGCCCTTGGGCGCGCAGCCGCCGGCCAGCTTGATCGCCGCCGTACGCAGCCTGCGCTTGTTCGGGTCGGGCGACTTGGCCCCGTCGGAGTACGCGCGCAGCGGCGAGATGATCGGCGACAGCCCGACCACGCCCTTGAGCCCGTTGATGCCGTCACCGTACGTGCCGACCGCCGCCGCGATGTGCCCGCCCGCGGAGAACCCGACCAGCACGTAGTTCTTCGGGTCAAACGCCCACTTGTCGGCGTGCTTGCGCGCCAGCGCGATGGCCGCCAGCGCGTCACTGCGCTGCGCCGGCCACGCCGCGTCACTGGACAGCCGGTAGTTGAGGTTGAAGACCGTGTAGCCCAGCTCGGCGTAGCCCCGGACGATCTCCTTCATGTACTTCTTGTCGCCGCTGGACCACCAGCCGCCATGGATGAGGAAGACGCCGGGCCGCTGCTGGCCGTCGGGCGTCCACCACACGTCCATGCTCTGGCGCTGGTGCGAGCCGTAGCGGACGGTCTCGACCGATAACCCGCCAAGGCCCTGTGCGTCGATGGGGTTGTGCACCGTCGGCAGCGGGGTGGGATCGCCAGAGGCGCTCGCGGCGACAGGTGTGAGCACAACGGCAGCGAGCGCGAGGGCGCTCACGCAAACCGCAGTTCGCACGGCCTTCCTTTCCCCCATGCACATGGTCGGGCCCCATTGTGGGGGAAGAGACCATCCTTTTGCATCTCGGTGACGATGAACATACGCCGGGGCGCATGTTGCCAGAATAAAGTCTGGCACCGCCAGCGGCTGGGAGGATTCAGGGGTGAACAACGCGGATGACGTACTGATCGGGCTCGACCCCGAGCAGCGTGCCGTCGCCGAGGCGGTGCGCGGCCCGGTGTGCGTGCTCGCAGGTGCGGGGACGGGTAAGACCAGGGCGATCACCCACCGCATCGCGTACGCGGTCCGCAGCGGCGTCATCGACGCGCAGAGCGTACTGGCTGTGACATTCACCACTCGGGCGGCCGGCGAGCTGCGCCAGCGGCTGCGCGCGCTCGGCGCGCCCGGCGTGCAGGCCCGCACGTTCCACGCCGCGGCGCTGCGCCAGCTCACCTACTTCTGGCCGCGCGTCATCGGCGGCGCGGCGCCGTCGGTCATCGAGTCGAAGCTGCCGGTGCTCGGCGAGGCGTGCCGCCGGCTGCGCAGGAACGTCGAGCGCGCCGAGCTGCGCGACATCGCCTCCGAGGTCGAGTGGGCCAAGGTCACCCAGATCGGTCCCGAGGACTACGTGGCGGCCGCCGCGAAATACCACCGCACCCCGCCGATCACGCCGGCCGAGCTGGCCGACGTCTACGACGCGTACGAGCAGATCAGGCGCGAGCGCCACCTGGTCGACTTCGAGACGATCCTCGAGCTCACCGCCGCCGTGATGACCGAGCACCAGGAGGTCGCGGCGCAGATCCGCCAGCAATACCGCTACTTCGTGGTCGACGAGTACCAAGACGTCAACCCGCTGCAGAAGCTGCTGCTCGACACCTGGCTCGGCGGGCGCGACGACCTGTGCGTGGTCGGCGACCCCAACCAGACCATCTACTCCTTCACCGGCGCCAGCCCCCGCTACCTCACGAACTTCTCCGTCGACCACCCCGGCGCGGCCGTCATCAAGCTCGTCCGCGACTACCGCTCCACCCCGCAGGTCGTCGACCTCGCCAACCTCGTCATCGCCAAGGGCAAGTCGCCCCACCGCCTCGAGCTGGTCGCGCAGCGCCCCGACGGCCCCAAGCCGGCCTTCAAGGAATACGACGACGAGCCGGCCGAGGCCGCCGACGTCGCCAGGTCGATCAGGAAGCTCATCGACAAGGGCGTGCCGTCGCGCGAGATCGCCGTGCTGTTCCGGGTCAACTCGCAGTCGGAGGCGTACGAGGAGGCGCTGGCCAAGGCCGAGATCCCCTACGTGCTGCGCGGCGCCGAGCGCTTCTTCGAGCGCCCCGAGGTCCGCCAGGCCGTCGTGCTGCTGCGCGGCGCGGCCCGCTCCGCCGCGGGCGAGCCGCTGGCCTCCGAGGTCCACCACATCCTGGGCGGCGTCGGCCTGACCCCCTCGCCGCCCGGCGGCGGCAAGGCCAGGGAGAAGTGGGAGTCGCTCAAGGCGCTGGCCGACCTCGCCGAGGACATGGCGGCCGAGGGCGCCGACCTGCCGGCGTTCGTCACCGAGCTCGAACGCCGCGCCTCCGAGCAGCACGCGCCGCCCGTCGAGGGCGTCACCCTCGCCTCACTCCACGCCGCCAAGGGCCTGGAGTGGGACGCCGTCTTCCTCGTCGGCGTCACCGACGGCATGCTGCCGATCATCTACGCCGAGAGTCCCGAGCAGATCGAGGAAGAACGCCGTCTCCTCTACGTCGGCATCACCCGCGCGAGGGAGCACCTGTCGATCTCGTGGGCGGCGGCCAGGGCACCAGGAGGCCGGAAGGGCCGCCGGCCGTCCCGCTTCCTCGACGGCCTCACCGGCCGCGCCCCCGCCGCGCCGCGGGTGGCGCAGTCCGCCCGCGCCGAGCGCCGTCAGGTGGCCGCGCCGGTCAACTGCCGGGTGTGCGCCAAGACGCTGACCGCCGCGACCGAGCAGAAGCTCGGCCGCTGCGCCACCTGCCCCGCCGACTACGACGAGGCGCTGCTCGAGCGCCTCAAGGCGTGGCGCACGGCCACCGCCAAGGAGACCAAGGTCCCGCCGTACGTCATCTTCACCGACGTCACGCTGCAGGCCATCGCGGAGCGGGCGCCGGCGACCGAGCAGGAGCTGCTGTCGATCGCGGGCGTCGGCAAGGTCAAGATCGACCGGTACGGCGAGGCCGTCCTCGCTCTCTGCCGCGCCTCCTGACACCGCCGTAACGGGGACGCAACGGAAAGACGACATCATTCCGGCTGAACTGGGCCCGGCTTTCACCCCGGTACGGGCGGCACGTCACACTTGTCGCAGGACCGGAACATCCAAGGGGGACGACACGTGAACGAGGCGCTGAAAGAGCTGCTGGACCTGCTCGACCTTGAGCAGATCGAGCTCGACATCTTCCGCGGCAGGAGCCCGGAGGAGCGCATCCAGCGGGTCTTCGGCGGTCAGGTGGCGGCCCAGGCACTGGTGGCGGCCGGACGTACCGTGCCCAAGGACCGCAACGTGCACTCCCTGCACGCCTACTTCATCCGTCCTGGCGACCCCTCGATCCCGATCGTCTACAACGTCGAGCGGCTGCGCGACGGGCGCTCGTTCACCACCCGCCGCATCGTCGCCGTCCAGCACGGCAAGGCGATCTTCACGATGTCGGCGTCGTTCCACGTCGCCGAGGAGGGCGTCGCGCACCAGGCGTCGGTGCTGCCCCAGGTGCCCGACCCCGAGACGCTGCCGACGTTCCAGGACCGCATGTTCGAGCTCGTCGGCGACCACCCCGAGCTGCGCGACTGGGCCGCCCGGCCGCGCCCCGTCGACGCCCGCTACGCCTCGCCGCTCACCTGGGAGGCGCACCTCGACCCGGCGCTGCGCAGCGCGCAGACGAACGTGTGGTTCCGCTACGACGCCGAGCTGCCCGACGACCCGCTGCTGCACGTCGTGCTGGCGGCGTACGCCTCCGACTACACGCTCGTCGACACCATCCTGCTCGCGCACGGCATGGCGTGGGGCGCCTCCGACATCATGGGCGCCTCGCTCGACCACGCCATGTGGTTCCACGCCCCGTTCAGGGCCGACGACTGGCTGCTCTATGCTCAGGAATCTCCCTGGTCCGCCGGGGCCAGGGGACTGGCCCGGGGCGAGATGTTCACCGCGTCTGGAGAGCTCGTGGTCTCGGTCGTACAAGAGGCCATGATCCGCCGGACGAAGTGACGAAATCGCAGGTAGAAAATATGTTGCCCCTTCCCGGCAATCCGGTTTAGGGTCTTGGTCAAGCGAGTCGGACGGTCTAGTTCCGACGATCCCGAGAGTGGAGGTGAATCCCAGTGATCAGCATCGAGATGTCTGCCACGCCGTGGTTCGCCTCCGCGTGCCGTGACTCGGTGGTGCTGCTTGCCGGTGCCGCCAAGCTCCGGCAGGAGAAGTCTGCCCGTCGTCAGGCCGCCGCCTTCATCGCGCGAGCTCACTCCGGTGTGGCCGCGGAAGGTGCCCCTGTCTATGCGGGACGTATCGAACTGCCGGCCAACCAGCTCACCAAGGGTGGACTGTGCGGTCCGCAACCCTGGCGGGATGCTCCGGTCATAACCTGACCGGCTTACAGCAGCCCCCAGGCCGCGGATCCACAGACAGGATCCGCGGCCTTCTTGTTTGTCCGTGATCTCCGACCACCTACGAGGTGCCCGACCAAGATCAAAAAGATCGATCAAAAGGAGAAGCAGATGGGGGCGAAGACGATCATGGACCTGATCGACGAAGCCAAGATCCCCTGTCGTACCGACCCTGACCTGTGGTTCGCCGAGTCGCCGGAGGACGTCGAGTTCGCCAAGGCACTCTGCGGCGGCTGCCCGATCCAGAAGGCCTGCCTGGAGCGCGCGCTCGAGCGCGAAGAGCCCTGGGGCGTCTGGGGCGGGGAGCTCATCCTCAGGGGAACGATCGTTCCCCGCAAGCGTCCGCGTGGGCGTCCCCGCAAGCACCCGGTCGCTGCCTGAAACACCGCACCAACCGAAAGAGAGAAGAAACGATCATGAGGACCCAGCCGACGAGGAGTCTGCTAGTGCCGGATCTCATCCATGACCTGGTGAATGACCGAATACAAACCCTCCACCGTGAGGCCGCTGAGCAGCGCGTCATCCTGCGCGCCCAGCGCGTGCAGCGCGCGCGACGCGGCGTCACGCGCGCGAACGAGCGCCTCCGCAGGGTGTTGAGCCGCGAGTTCTGACCGGCAGGTCCTGCCGCCGGCGCAGGATCTCCCACCGGAACTTGTGAATAAAGAGAGCCGGGCGCACAGCCAAGCGCCCGGCTCTCCCCTTTTCACCCACACCCCCACCCACCCGACCCCCTCACCCCACCACCCGACCCCCTCACCCCACCGCCCGACCCCTCACCTCACCGAGCCCGGGCCCCTCACCCCACCTAGCCCGGGCCCCTCAACGCACCGAGCCCGGGCTCCTCAACTCTCACAGCACCACCATCACCGGTCACGCCTCCACACCGGTCACAGAACTCCTTGCCACAGCCACCGAAACCCCAGGGCCACCGCTGAGGGCGGACTGATCCCTGCGCACCACCCGTCTGTTCATGTGCGCATCTCCGACAGCAGGCACGACACCCGTGCACCAGAACCACAAGCCCGAGATCCATGGCCAGGAGCGATCGCGGCCGATCACAGTCCTCGTCGCGCACCGCAACCACTCACGACGACGGACCATCCACAACCGCGAATCGCTCACTGCCATGCCCGCTCACCGAGCTCCCGGCCCGGCCACCTGAGCTCAAGGAGCAGTGCAACCCACCAGGGGAAGCTCAGCGGGAAGCCCCGGAGCCGCCGGATCCACGAGGGTGGTGACCTCGCCGACCCCGGCCGTCACGCATTCGAGCAGAGCGACAGGATCGACGACGGCGTTCGCAGCAGGAGCGCCCGCGAGCAACCCCATGCCGGCGAGGACAGCGGCGCCGAACAGGCGCACGGAACGGTGCATAGATGCCTCCCAACGGAGAGTAACTTTTAGCCCTCGTATGATTGCACAGAGTAATGGTTCCTCAAGCCACCCCACCTCACCCCGCGCGCGCACGGCACCAACCCCGGCCTCACATGACGGGATGTGTCCCCGCAATCAACCCCTCCGGACTCCGCCCCGAGCCCAGAGTCTTTGCCAACAGACCTCGGAGCACCCCACCAAGAGGGCGCTGGCCGGGCAGGCGTCACCGGCATATGGGGCGCTGGCCGGGCAGGCGTCACCGGCGTAAGGGCTGCCCGAGTGCCCGTTGGCGGGGCGGATGACAGCGAGTAGCGCTGACTGGGGCAGGCACCGAGCGGCGCCATCGAGGTCGATGGTGCCGCTCGTCCGTCTCAGTCAGCCGAGCTCAGCGCCCAGACATGAACTCGGGTCAGCCGACGGCCAGGGCTTCGTCGTCCGGGTTGGGGTCGGCGTCGTCGGCGAAGCCTGGCACCCAGCGGATGACCTCGTCGCGGAAGCGGGCCGTGGTGCCCAACTGGCAGAGGACGCCGATGCCGGCCGCGTGGACACGGTGGATCAGCACGTACGAGGCCGGCAGGTTGAGCTGGCGGACCACGTTCGTGGGCCGAAGGTCGGTCACGCTGGCGGCCTGCGCCTGCAACCACTCCCGGCTGAAGGTGAACTCCTCCACCGCCGTCGGCTCCACGTACGGCGCGAGGAAGGCGCGCAGCGCGTCGGGGTCGATGTCGATGTCCTCGCGGATGAAGCCCTCCTGCCGCAGCCCGGTCATGACGGTCTCCATGTCACCCTGGTTGAAGATCCGGGTGAGCTGCCCGAACGCCTTCGGGTACCCCTCGGGCAACCGGTTGACGGCGCCGAAGTCGAGCGCGCCGAGCCGCCCGTCATCCAGCATGCGGAAGTTGCCCGGGTGCGGGTCGGCGTGCAGCATCCCGACCCGCGCCGGGGAGCAGAACAGGAACCGTACGAACAGCAGCCCCGCCTGGTCGCGCTGCTCCTTGGTGCCCTCGGCGATGATGCGTGACAGCGGCGTGCCGTCCATCCACTCGGTGACCAGCACCATCTCGTTGGCGGCCACCACGTCGGGCACGTAGAAGTCGGGGTCGCCGTTGAACTCCAGCGCGAACGCGTGCTGCGCCTCGGCCTCACGCAGGTAGTCGAGCTCCTCGGCGATGCGTTCGCGCAGCTCGCTCAGCACCGACTTCATGTCGAGCCCCGGCAGCAGTGCCCCGAACAGCTTGCCCAGCCGCGAGAGCTGCGCGAAGTCGCCGAGCAGCGCCTTGCCCGCCCCCGGGTACTGGATCTTGACGGCGACGACCCGGCCGTCCTGCCACACGGCCTTGTGCACCTGCCCGATGGAGGCGGCGGCGGTCGGCTGGTCGTCGAACGACTGGAAGTGCTTGCGCCAGTCGTCACCCAACTGCTCGGCCAGCACCTTGTGCACGGTCGACACCGGCAGTGGCGGCGCGGCCTCCTGGAGTTTGGTGAGCGTGGCGCGGTAGGGGCCGGCGATCTCCTGCGGCAGTGCCGCCTCGAAGATCGACAGGGCCTGGCCGAGCTTCATCGCTCCGCCCTTGAGCTCGCCGAGCACCTTGAAGACCTGCTCCGCGGTACGCTGCTGCACCTCCTGGGCCACGATCTCCGCCGACTTGCCGCCGATGCGCTTGCCCAGGCCGAGGGCGGCGCGGCCGGCGAAACCGAGCGGAAGGGTGGCCAACTTGGCCGAGCGCGTGACGGCACGGCGCGGGAGATCGTTCACACTGATGCGCGGAACCTCGGCGAGATACCGCTCCCCCCCTTCGTGATCATCCTTTGAGCACGTCAGTCGCGGTTGGGTGCCATGACCATTCTTAGCGAATATCGATTGTTTCGCATACAGCGACATTGCGGGTGTATCACCCACGATCTCCCTATCCACCGCCAATCAGGCGTTACCTCCACTGTGCCGTTGGTCACAGCAGGGGTTTTTCCGTCGAGGAACGCCAGCGCGTGCCCCACCGCCCCCGCCGCGACGACGCCCGCCAGCGCCACGTCGCAGGCGATCTCGCCCGGCGGATAGCCGCCCAGCTGTGCCGTGACCATCCCCCACTCCGGGTCGCGGTCGCGCCGGGTCAGGTCGAGGCAGTGCACGCACGCCGTGATGCCCGGCAGGACCAGCGGGCCCACCGTGCCGTGTCCCTCGAAGGCGGATGCCAGAAGATGGGGGATGTCGAGGTCGATCAGCTCGTTGACCAGCACCCCGTCGAGGGGAGTGACCGGCGCCAGGATGACGAGGTCAGGTCGATCGGTCTTGTCCCCAAGATACGGCCCTCCGGCGAGCACATTGACCGTCGGCCGGCACGCCTCCTCACCCAACTCGCTCTCGTACGCACTGACCCGCGGCACCCCTTTCGGCCTCCGCGCCGGCTTCTTCCCTCGGGATCCGGCCGCCGCCCCCTCCTCAGCTCCAGACGCAGACCCCCGCTTCGGCCCGGTCCCAGGCTCAGACCTGGATCCAGGACCTGGGGTCTCCTCCCGTCCTGTCGCCTGCGCCGGCCTTGGTCCCTGCGCCGGTTTCGCCGCCTGCGCCGGAGACGTGCCGCCTGTTCGTGGGGAGGGTGGAGTGGTGCGCTGAGGGGAAGGGCGGGCGGCCGGTGGGGTGGGTGAATGGGTGACCACGGCCCGGGCTGGGTGTCCGGTGATGGACGGGGTGATGCCGCCCCAGCGCACCGCCGAGTCCTGCGGGAAGCGTGTCGTAGGGGCAGGTCCGGCCGGGGGTGGGATGCGCTGGGCCAGGTCCTCGGACTGGATGTGCGACGGAGGTGGCGGGTCGCCGGCGGTGAGGCGGCGGGCGATGGCGACCGCGCCCACCTCCCGGGGGAGGCCCACTTCCGCCCAGGTCAACCCGCCTGGTGTGAGGTCGGCCGGCCGGGCGAGCGCCGGGTCGAGCACGCGGATGTTGCCCACGCCGGCGGCCGCGAGGAGGGCGACGATCTGGGCGCCGACCCGGCCCGCGCCGTAGACGCGTACGCGGGCCTGGCGGCGGCGTTCGAACGTCGTCATCATGCCGTCGAGAGTGGTCGAGGCGAGGTCGAGGGCGTCGAGTTCGGGTCTGAGCCGGTCGCGTTGGGCCAGCGGCAGGTCGCTGAGGCAACCGGGTTCGAGTGAGGCGTCGTGGAGCGCGCCCTGGGCGGCGAGATGGTCGATCAGGCACCGGGCACGCGGCTCGTCGAGCCCCGCGAGCGCGGCTTCCTCCAGCACGGTCTCCAGCTCCCGCGTGCCGTCGAGACTCTCGATCCACTTGAGCACCCGCTCGGTCAGTCCGCTCAGCATCACCGCTCTGAGCGGATGCGTGCCGAGCTGGAGGGTGCTCTCGTCGCGCAGGAGGTGCCGGAGGGCGGGCTTCACACGTGGCCTCATGGCCGGAAGATTTTCACGGCCAAGCAAGATCAGGAGGGACTTCGGCGCCGACTGTGGATAACCAGGCACATGGCGACTGACCTGTGGATAAACGACCACCAGGACGCTCCGGCGCACCGGCGCGAGAGCGAAGCGGTCAAGGAAAGGAAGGCCAGAGAACACGGGTGGCGGGAGGTGGAGCGTTGAGGTGCTGGGCGGTGGGGCGGAGATGGGGGAGAGGGGCGGGGTTACGCTTCCCCGCATGAACGAGCTCTTGGTTGATCGCAAAGACGACGGAGTAGTGCTCATCACCCTCAACCGCACCGACATGCGCAACGCCATGACCGACACCATGACGGCCGAGTGGCGGGCGGTCATGGCGGAGCTGCGCGATGACAGGCAGGCGCGGTGCCTGGTCGTGACCGGGGCGGGGTCGGCGTTCTCGTCCGGTGGTGACCTGTCGTGGATCGGCGAGCGCGGTACGGAGGCCGTCCCGCGACTCCGCGACCGCATGCTCGCCTTCTACCGCACCTGGCTGGCGATCACCGAGCTCGAGATCCCCACGATCGCCGCCGTCAACGGCCCCGCGGTGGGTGCGGGGTTGTGCGTGGCGCTGGCCTGCGACCTCGTGTACGCCGCCGACGACGCCAAGCTGCTGGCCCCGTTCACGTCGCTGGGCCTGCACCCGGGCATGGCCGCCACGTACCTGCTGCCGAAGAGGGCGGGCGCGCGGCTGGCGGCGGAGATGCTGCTGACCGGTCGCACCGTCTCTGGGCGGGAAGCGTCCGACAAAGGACTAGTAAATCAATCTTTCCCGAAAAATCATCTAATGTCGGAAACGGAGGCCATCGCCCGGAAGATCGCCCAGAACGCCCCCATTGCCACGCGCCTCACCAAAGTAGCCCTCAACCAAGACCATCAAGACCTGGAAGCCGCGCTGATGTGGGAATCCCTGGCTCAGCCCGTGACCATGGCCTCCGCCGACATGATCGAGGGCCTGACCGCCCATCGGGAAAGGCGCATGCCCAAATTCACCGGCTCTTAATCATCTGACCAGCAGAAACATGGTCCACCCTCTGTGGAATTTCGTCAGTCTCGGCTAACGTGCATATGTGCCCCCCGAGACAGTCGAGGTTCGTCGCAGTTCTCGTCGCCGGCGTACGGTTTCCGCCTACCGCGACGGCGACAAGACGATCGTGCTCCTGCCCGCCTGGCTGAGCGGTGAAGACGCGGATGAATGGGTGAGCCGCATGCTGGATCGGCTGGCCGCGAAAGAACGACGTCGAAGGCCGACCGACGAGGCTCTGCTCGAGCGGGCCAAGGAGCTGTCGGCCAGATATCTGGACGGCGAGCCCGACCCGGTGAGCGTGCGCTGGGTGGACAACCAGCAGCACCGCTGGGGCTCGTGCACCCCAGAGACCGGGACGATCCGGATCTCCACCAGGCTCAAGGGCCTGCCCGAGTGGGTCATCAACTATGTGATCATCCACGAGCTGGTGCACCTGCTGGTGCCCAGCCACGGGCCCAAGTTCTGGGCACTGGTAGAACAGTATCCGAAGGCGGAGCGGGCCCGCGGGTTCCTTGAGGGATTCTCCGCCGCGGCCCACACCGCACCGGAGGAGTGTTGACGCGCATCGTCGCGGTCCTGGTTCATCGGCACATGGCGGACGCGGCGCCCGAGGGCGTCGATCCCGCGCGGTTCCTTGAGGCGGTGGCGGAGGACACGTACGAGATGGTCGCCGGCCTCGACCTCGTCACCCCCGTGCTCGCCACCAGCGTCCCCGGTCTCGACGACATCGTCTGGCCGGGCACCGAGGTGATCACGATCGCCGAGGGCGAACCGCTGAGAACCACCCTCGCCCGCCTCAAGGCCGATCAGGCGGCGGTCATCTGCGCCGACGCGCCCGACCTGCCGCCCCTGCTGGTGGGCAAGCTGTTCAGGGAGCTGGGCCGGGCCGAGATCACGATCTGCCCCGCGGAGAACGGCGGAGCCGTGGCCATGGCCTGCGCCCTGCCCGCGCCGGAGTGGGCCGAGCCCGACCTCGACGCGTACGACGTCGTCAAAGACCTGCGCGCGCAGGCCCCCGGCCCCCGCAGGGTGGCGACCACCCCTGGCTGGCACCGCCTGCGCACCCCGCACGATCTCGCCCGCCTCGACCCCGGCCTGGAGGGCTGGGAGAGCACCAGAGCGCTGATCACGGCACGGTGAGCCGGGCCAGCACGGCGCGGTGATCGGTGCGCGGCACGTCCCGCACACTCACCTCCTGCACTCCCACCCGCCGATCGACCAGCACGTGGTCGATGGTGATGAGCGGCGGCACCTTCTTGTTGGCCGGCCACGTGGGGATCAGCCCGGCCCCGACCTCGTCGGCGGCGTCCTTGTAGCCGCGCGCGAGCAGCCGGCGCATGGAGGAGTGGTCGAGCGAGGCGTTGAAGTCGCCCGCGATGATCCTGATCCGGTCGGGCGAGGCGGACGGGAAGGACTCAAGGGCCCGCTTCCAGTCGGTGACCTGCGGCCCGAGCGGCGGGAACGGATGCGCGTCGATGAACTCGATCGGCTCGCCCCCGGGCAACTCGATCGTCGCCGCCGGCATGTGGTGCCCGGCCGGCGCGCTCCAACTCGTGAGCGGCTCCATCGGATGCCGGGAGAACAGCCCGCTGCCGCTGGCGTTCCACTCGTCCTCCAGCACGCGGTACGGCATGAGCTCCTTCAAACCGGCCGTGTCGAGGTCGGCGACCGCCCCCGGCGTCAGCTCCTGAGTGCTCAGCACGTCGGGCCTGAACTCGCGTACGAGCTGCAGAATCGTCCCGACGTCGGCCTTGCCGAACAACATGTTGACCGTCATCACCTGCAGCGGCCTGCCCTTGGCCGCGTCGGCGGTGCCGAGCGCCCTGGGCAGCACGCTGAAGCCGAGCGCCGTCGTCGCGAGCAGCGCGACGACGGTCGCGGCGCGCCTGCGTCCGAGCGCCGCGATGAGGAGGGGGAGCAGCGAACCGGCCGCCGCGTACGGCGTCGCCGTCATGAGCTGGGTCGGCAGCGACCCGCGTTCGAGACCGGCCACCCTGGCCACCGCCCACGCGGCGAACGGGGTCACGGCCACCCAGGTCAGCGCCGTGCGAGGCATCTTGCGACGTTTGCGAACCGGCGTCACGATCGTGCCGCCGACGGCCGAACCCTCCACACGAGCCCCCCTTTGGAACGACGCAAAAGGACTTTAGCCAAGTGCGCGTGAGCTTGAGCTAAGCGCCTCACGTCCGCGTGCGGCCAGCCGCCTGGTGGCCTCGTCGGACGGCTCGGGGATCTCGTCGACCGGGAACCACCGCAGGTCGAGCGACTCGTCACTGATCACGGTCGTGGCGTCGGGAGGCGCCACCGCGGCGTATTCGACGTCGAGATGCCAGCTGTGCGGCGGATGGCACCACACCAGGTGCCGGTCGACCGCGAGCGGCCCGGGCAGCAGGCGCAGGCCGGTGATGCCGGACTCCTCCCACGCCTCCCGCAACGCCACCTCCGCCAGTGACGTGTCGGATGTCTCACAGTGGCCGCCCATCGGCAGCCACATCTTGGCCTTCGGGTGCAGCGTGAGCAGCACCTGGGACCCGTCGTGCGACAGCACCGCCGTCGTCGCCGTCAGATGCCCCGGCACGCATTCGCGCAGCATCGCGTCGTCGTGAGCGCGCAGGTGATCGAGGAACTCCAGGCGCAGCGCCTCTTCCTCTGGCGTCGGCGCGGCCCAGGAGGACAGCACCGCCACCGCGTCGGCGTGCAGGGTCAACTCTTGCCTTCCTCGCCCTCGTCGTCGCCGGGCTTGGCCTCGAGCTGGGAGATGTCCCAGGTGGCCTCACCGCGTACGAACGCGTCGGGATCGTCGAGGTCCTCGGCCGTCGGCATCAGGTCGGGGTGGCTCCACAGCGCGTCGCGCCCGTCGACGCCGCGCGCGTTCTCCAGCGCCTGCCACAGCGCCGCGGCCTCGCGCAGCCGCCGCGGCCGCAGCTCAAGACCCACCAGCGTGCCGAACGTCAGCTCGGCGGGCCCGCCGGTGGCCCGGCGCCTGCGCACGGTCTCGGCCAGCGCCACCGCGGAGGGCAGCTTGCCCTGCGCAGCGCGGTCGACCACGGTGGCCACCCACCCCTCGACCAGCGCGAGCATCGTCTCAAGGCGCGCGAGCGCGGCCTTCTGCCGCTCGGTCTCCTCGGGCTTGAGCAGGTTGCCCCCGCTCAGCGCCTCCTGGATGGCCTGCGGGTTGTTGATGTCGAGCCCGCGGATCTGCTCTTCGAGCGCGGAGGTGTCGACCGTGATGCCCCTGGCGTATTCCTCGACCGCGCCGAGCAGATGCGAGCGCAGCCACGGGACGTGCTGGAACAGCCGGTGGTGCGCGGCCTCGCGCAGCGCCAGATAGAGCCGGATCTCGTCGGACGGGATCTCGAGGCCCTCGCTGAAGGACGCGATGCCGCCGGGCAGCAGCGCCGCCGTGTCGGACAGGGGAAGACCGATGTCGGTGGTGCCGATCACCTCGCGCGCCAGCGACCCGATGGCCTGCCCGATCTGCTGGCCGACCATCATGCCGCCCATCTGCTTCAGCATGCCCATCAGCGGCCCCGCCATCTGCTGGGCCTCAGGGGGCAGGCCGGAGCCGCCGAGCGCGCCGCCCATGGTCTCGACCATGCGTTCGGCGATCGGCTCGCACAGCTTGCGCCAGATCGGGATCGTGTTCTCGATCCATTCGGACCGGCTCCAGGCCTGCGGCGTCGTCACGCCGCTCGGCAGCGTCGTCGCCTCGTTGAGCCACAAGTCGGCCAGGCTGAGCGCCTCGACGATCTGGCGGCGCTCGCCTTCCATGACACTCGGGTCGCCCTGGGCGACCACGGAGTGCCTGGCGATGTTCTTGGCCATGTCCCAGTTGACAGGGCCTGAACCCTGGGGCGCCGACAACATGTCGGCGAACTGGCGCATCGCCTGAGCCATCTGCTCAGGGTTGCCGAACATGGCGAACGGGTTCTCGTTGGGGTCGTTTTCGCGACCTGGCAGGTCAGTCACCGCTCTACCTCGTGCAGGATGGAGGAGTCCACATCCGCCACGTTAGTCGTCCTACGGCGGATCAGTGCAAAGTGAGGACCTGGTGCCAACCTCGAAACGCTCGCGCCAACCCGTCGTCGCCGTCACAGGCGCGGCCTCCGGCCTGGGCCGCGAGCTGCTCGCGAGGCTCGTATCCGCCGCGGATTTCCGCAGAGTGGTGGCCATCGACGAGCAGCGCGGCGACATCCAGGAGGCCACGTGGAGAGTGATCGACGTACGAGATCCGCTCTTGGCGAACCGGATCTCCGACATCGACGTCCTGGTCCATCTCGCCGGTGACTACGCCGTCGACTCCGACCCGGGGGAGCGGCGGGCGTACAACCTGCGTGCCGCGCAGACCGTGCTCACCGCCTGCGCCGCCGCACGCGTGCGCAAGGTCGTGCTGGTCACCAGCGCGATGGTGTACGGCGCCGCACCCGACAACGAGGTGCCGCTGCCCGAAGACGCCCCCGTGGCCGCCGAGCCCGACACCGGCGTGGTGGGCGACTTCCTGGAGATCGAGTCCCTCGTACGCAGGTCGCTGCGCAGCCACCCCGGCCTGGAGATCACCGTGCTGCGCCCGGCGGCCGTCGTCGGCCCGGGCGTCGACACCGTGATCACCCGCCACTTCGAGTCGCCCAGGCTGCTCACGGTCAAGGGCTGCCACCCCCGTTGGCAGTTCTGCCACATCGACGACCTCGTCTCCGCCCTCGAACTGGCCGCCCGCGGCCTGGTCAGCGGCGTGGTCGCGGTCGGCAGCGACGGCTGGCTCGAGCACGAGCAGATCGAGGAGCTCTCGGGCATCAGGAGCCTTGAGCTGCCCGCCGGCCTGACGTTCGGCACCGCGCAGCGCCTCCACCGCCTCGGCGTCACCCCGGCGCCCGCCACCGACCTGCACTACGTCGTCTATCCGTGGGTCGTCGACTGCGCCGCGCTGCGCGAGGCGGGCTGGAAGCCCCAATGGACGAACGAGGCCTCGTTCGAGCAGCTCCTGGAGCTGCGCGAGAACCGTACGACCGTGGTCGGGCGCCGCCTGCCCGTCAAGGAGGCCACGCTCACCGCCGCCGGCGCCACCGTCGCCGTCATCGGCACCGCCGCGATCGTCCGTCAGGTACGTAAGAAGCGTCGCTCGTAACGGTTAGGCTCTTTCTGTGGACGTCATCCGCTTGCTCGGCATACGTGAGACCCCGCTCTCGGTCGACGAGGTGCTGGCCGCCGTGCGCGACCACGCCGCGGGCGGCACCGCCTTGTTCCTCGGCACCGTGCGTGAACAGGACCACGGCAAGCCGGTGACCGGGCTCGCCTACTCCGCCCACCCCTCGGCGGAGGCCGAGCTGCGCCAGGTGGCCGAGAAGGTCGCCGCCGACTTCCCGGTGACCGCCGTGGCCGCCGTCCACCGGGTGGGCGACCTCGCGCTCGGCGACACCGCGGTGATCGTCGCGGTCGCCGCGCCCCACCGAGACGAGGCGTTCAAGGCCGCGCGGCGGCTCATCGACGACCTCAAGGCCCGCGTCCCCATCTGGAAACATCAGGCGTTCGCCGACGGCGAGACCGAGTGGGTCGGCGCCGGCGAATAAGCTCGAAGACATGTCTCGACGCGCCCTGACGCTCCTGCTCGCGGGATTCCTCGTGCTCGCGCTCGGCGTGGCGGGCGCGTTCCAGCCGGTCCCGTACGTCGTGCTGAGCCCCGGCCCGACGGAGAACACGATCGGCGAGGTGAACAAAAAGCCCGTCATCGCGATCAAGGGCAGGCAGACCTACCCCACCAGCGGCTCGCTGCAACTGGTCACGGTCGCCTACCAGGGCGGCCCCGCCGCCAAGATCGACCTGCTGACGGCGCTGCGCGGCTGGCTCGACCCGACCGTCGCGGTGGTCCCGCAGGAGACGATCTTCGCTCCCGACCGCACCGCGCAGGAGGTCGAGGAGGAGAACACCGTCGAGATGACCAACTCCCAAGACTCCGCCACCGCCGCCGCGCTCAACGAGCTGAAGATCCCCTACGCGATGGTCGTGGGCGTGGTCTCCACCGAGAAGGGCAGGCCCGCCGACGGCAAGCTGATGAAGGGCGATGAGATCAACTCCGTCGACGGCAAGGAGACGAAAGACGTCACCGCCGTCGCCGACGCGGTCAAGGCACACAAGCCGGGCGAGAGCGTCACCTTCAACGTCACCAGAGGCACACAGAAGATCGACGTCACCGTGCAGACGGTCGCGGGCCCCCAGGCGCAGACCGTGGTCGGCGTCATGATGCAGGCGAAGTACAAGTTCCCCTTCGACGTCGACATCAACGTGGGCGACGTGGGCGGGCCGAGCGCCGGGCTGATGTTCTCGCTCGGCATCCTCGACAAGCTCACCCCAGGAGAGCTGACCGGCGGCAAGCAGATCGCCGGCACCGGCACCATCACCCCGGCCGGCGAGGTCGGCGCGATCGGCGGCATCGCGCAGAAGATGGTCGGCGCCAAGGACTCAGGCGCCACGATCTTCCTGACCCCGGCCGACAACTGCGCAGAGGCGCTCAAAAGCGTTCCTGACGGGCTACGGCTGGTCAGGGCCGACACGTTGCACAGCGCGGTGGCGGCGCTCGACGCGCTGCGCACCAGCAAGGGCGACGTGCCCGCGTGCGAGGCCGGATGAAACTTCTGGCGCTCGCCGTGCGTTAGCCGTACGGCTGGCCCTGCGGTGTAGGTTGCCAGACACGGACCGTTTCTTCATTACGACGAGGGGTTGGCCTTGAGCTTCCGGACCCCAGGAGCCGGCAGGGCGATGCGCTTGCCCCGCCGACCGCGACTGCTTCTGCCTGTGGCGATCGCCCTCGTGGCGATCGTGGCATTCTTCTTCCTGTTCTCCGGCATCTATACCGACTATCTGTGGTTCGACGCGACCGGATTCACGACGGTCTTCAGCGGTGTGGTGCTGACCCAGATCGTGCTGTTCCTGGTCGGAGCGGTGCTCATGGTCGCCATCGCGGGCGGCAACATGTTGCTCGCCTTCCGCACCCGGCCTATGTTCGGCCCGGCGATGTTCGGCGGCGCCAGCGGAGCCGACCGCTACCGCATGGCGCTCGACCCCCACCGCAAGCTGATCTTCATCGTCGGCATGGCGCTGCTCGCCCTCTTCTCCGGCTCGTCCTTCTCGGGCCAGTGGCAGACGTGGCTGCAGTTCATCAACGGGGAGTCGTTCGGCAAGACGGACAAGTTGTTCGGGATGGACATCTCGTTCTTCATGTTCGACTATCCGTTCATCCGGATGGTGCTGAACTTCCTGTTCACCGCCGTGATCATCTCGATCGTGCTGGCGACGATCACGCACTACCTGTACGGCGGCTTCCGCCTGCAGTCGCCCGGCGTCCACGCCTCCCGCGCGGCCCGCGTCCACCTGTCGGTGCTGCTGGGCGTCTTCGTGCTGCTCAAGGCCGTGGCCTACTGGCTCGACCGGTACGGACTCGTCTTCTCCGACCGGGGCTTCGTCCACGGCGCCTCCTACACCGACGTCAACGCGGTCCTGCCGGCCAAGACCATCCTCGCGATCATCGCGCTGATCTGCGCCGTGCTCTTCTTCGCCGGCGTGGTCCGTCCGGGCGGCATGCTGCCCGGCGTCTCCTTCGGCCTGCTCGTGCTCTCGGCCATCCTCATCGGCGGCGTCTACCCGGCGCTGGTCGAGCAGTTCCAGGTCAAGCCCAACCAGCAGGGCAAGGAGTCGCCCTACATCGGGCGCAACATCGAGGCGACACGCGAGGCGTACAACGTCGACAAGACAGAGGTCGAGACGTACAACGCGCAGGCCGACCCGACCAAGGTCCAGGCCAACGGCGACACCTCCGTCTCCGGCGTGCGCCTGCTCGACCCGTCCCTGGTCTCCTCGACCTACGAGCAGACCCAGCGCATCAGAGGCTTCTACAGCTTCGCCGACCCGCTCGACGTCGACCGCTACCCCGACAGCTCGGGCAAGCTGATCGACCACATCATCGGCGTCCGCGAGCTCGACGGGCCGCCCGAGGGCCAGAACAACTGGATCAACCGGCACCTCGTCTACACCCACGGCTACGGCTTCGTCGCCGCGCCGGGCAACAAGGTCGACACCAGCGGCCTGCCCGACTACGACGCCAAGGACATGCCGGTCACGGGTCCGCTGGTCAACAGCACCCAGCTCAAGGAGTCGCGCATCTACTACGGCGAAGACCCGGCCTCGGCCGAATACGTCATCGCCGGCGGCAACCCCAACGCGCCGCAGGAGCTCGACTACCCGGAGACCGGCGGCACCGGCCAGAAGAACACGACCTACACCGGCCGGGGCGGCGTCCCCGTCGGCTCGTTCCTCAACCGGCTCCTCTACGCCGCCAAGTACGGCGAGGCGAACATCGTCCTGTCCGGCGACGTCAACGACAACTCCAAGATCCTGTACGTCCGCAACCCGCGGGAGAGGGTCCAGAAGGTCGCTCCGTACCTCACGCTCGACGGCAACGCCTACCCGGCGATCATCGGGGGGCGGGTGCAGTGGATCGTCGACGGCTACACGACGAGCAACGACTACCCGTACTCGCAGAGCGAGAGCCTCGGCGAGATGACGCGCGACACCTCGACCGACCGCCGCGTCATCGCCCAGCAGCCGAGCGACCGCATCAACTACATCCGCAACTCCGTCAAGGCCACGGTCGACGCCTACGACGGCACCGTGCGGCTGTACGCGTGGGACAGCAACGACCCGCTGCTCAAGACCTGGAGCAACGCCTTCCCCGGCACGATCCGTCCGGCCTCGGAGATGAGCGCCGAGCTGAAGCAGCACGTGCGCTACCCGGAAGACCTGTTCAAGGTGCAGCGCTACACGCTGTCGCGCTACCACATCACCGACCCGGCCGCCTTCTACAGCGGCCAGGACTTCTGGAACGTCCCCAACGACCCGACCCAGGGCGAGAAGAACATCAAGCAGCCGCCCTACTACCTGACCACCACGATGCCGGGCGGCCAGCCGACGTTCTCGCTGACCACCACGTTCGTGCCGCGTCAGGGTCCGAACCTGGCGGCGTTCATGGCGGTCGACTCGTCGGCGAGCGGCGAATACGGCCGGATGCGCATCCTGCGCATGCCGTCCAGCACCCCGATCCCCGGCCCAGGACAGGCACAGAACGCCTTCCAGAGCCGCTTCGCGGGTGAGCTCAACCTGCTGGGCGTCGGCGCCTCGTCGGTCCGTTACGGCAACCTGCTGACGCTGCCGTACGCGGGCGGGCTGGTCTACATCGAGCCGGTCTACATCCAGGTGGCCGCGGGCGGCGGGCAGGAGCCGTACCCGATCCTGCAGCGCATCCTGGTGTCGTTCGGCAGCAAGATCGGTGTGGCCCGCACGCTCGAGGAGGCCCTGCAAGAGGTCTTCGGCGGCGAGCAGCAACAGCAGCAGCAAGAGCAGGAACAGACGGACGAGCAGCAGCAGGCTCAGCCCGACCAGGCGAGCACGGCGCTGAACACCGCGATCTCCAACGCCCAGAAGGCCTACTCCGACGCCCAGAAGGCGCTGCAGGCCAGCCCGCCCGACTGGGACGCCTACGGCGACGCCCAGAAGCGGCTGGAGGATGCGCTGGAGGCGCTGAAGGGCGCGAACGCCCAGCCGCAGTCCTCGCCGTCACCGACGCCGTCAGGCTCCCCGCCGGCGGCACCGTCGGCGGCACCGTCCGCCACACCGACAGGCTCGCCGCCGGCCGCGCCCAGCGCGTCACCGTCGGCCACGCCGACCGGTTAGCGTCATTCAGTTTGCGTCCGCCCCGCGTCGCCCGGTAGCCTTCATAAGCACGACGACGCGGGGTGGAGCAGTTCGGTAGCTCGCTGGGCTCATAACCCAGAGGTCGCAGGTTCAAATCCTGCCCCCGCTACCAGGCCGAAGGCCCGGGATCCGGAAACGGAAACCGGGCTTTCGTGTGAACGGACCACCTCGGTGGTCAAAGCACTCCTCCGGGGCCTGTAGAGTAAGTGCAGACACACCGACGCGGGGTGGAGCAGTTCGGTAGCTCGCTGGGCTCATAACCCAGAGGTCGCAGGTTCAAATCCTGTCCCCGCTACCAAGATTGAAGTCCTCGGTCACCGGATCATCCGGAGGCCGGGGACTTCTTCGTTTCCTGGGTCGCGTGGCTGATCATGAGGTACGTCTTGCGTACGGCCCAGCCGAGCAGGAACACCCCGAAGACGATCTGGACGACGCGCATCCAGCCGGGCGACCCCTGATCCGCATAAATCACGATGCCGACCCACATCAGGCCGAATAGCCCAACCAAGCCGACTGCCACCCAATTCAGCCCCCGCTGCCACATATGCGCAGTCTTACAGGCGGTCGACCAAGGGCGGGTATGCCCGAAGTCGTCATCATGTCAGCGCCTGACCTGCCCCCCTCGGGGCGACGCAGGCCGGCCGTCGCAGCCAAAAACGATGGCGACCTCAGCCGAGGTCGGATGGTCGCTTCGGGGAGGTGGATGGCCCCTCTCTCCGAAACAGGACGGTCGCCCCGGAGGTGGGATGGCCGCCCCGGAGGTGGGACGGTCACCCCGACGTGGGACGGTCCCCCCGGAATGGGACGGTCGCCCCCGTGGTGGGGTGGTCGCCGCAGAAAGTCGGGCTGACCATCTCAACCGAGGTCGGATGGTCGCCTCAGAGGGGCTGGATGGCCCCTCCTACGGAACAGGACCGTCGCCGCGGCGAGGCGAACCGGGCGCTTCAGCGGGGGAGGATGCGCGCGGTGCCGATGCAGCTCCGCATTCGCGGGGCGCGGGAGCGCGGCGGGCTCTGGTTCGTCACATCGCCCTCCAGGGGGAGCTGCGTATCCTGCGCGAGCTGGACGTCCTGGCTCTCGAAGCCCTGCCCGGTGAACGTCGGCCCCTCCACGAGCCCCTTGCCCTCCGGCGCCCGCGTGTCCAGTCCGTCCCCCTCCTGGGCCTGGCCTTCCACCGCCTGGCCTTCCACCGTCTGCGCTTCGAGCGCCGGCTGGCCCGGAAGCTCCTCAGTTCGGTCAGGGAGGAACTCCTCTGGGAGTGCTTGCCCTTCGAGAGGCCGTCCCTCGGGAGACCGTCCTTCGCGGGGCTGCCCCTCGCAGTCGCGGCTCTCCAGGCAGGCGAGCAGGGCGGCCGCCGCGCGGGCGTCGGCGAGGATGCGGTAAACGGCCTCACCGTCCTCCGGCAGCTGCCCCCGCTGGGCCAACTCGTGCCGGATGAAGCCGAGGGGATCGGGCGAGCCCACGATGTCGGCCGCCACCGTCGCCCGCGCCGCCGTCAGCAGCCGCAGATAGTGGGTACGCAGCACGGCCTCGCGCAGCCGGGAGTGCTCCAGGTCGTCGATCAGAGTCCTGGCGATCCGCAGCAGGTCATCAGCGTGGGTCGCCTCGTCGGCGAGGAATGCGCGGATGTCGTCGAACTCCGACCGGGTCATAGCGGTCACCTCTCCGTGAGCGCAGTCTGCTCGTGACCTACTTCGTACCTGGGGGTGATTGCGGATGACTTGCGGTCGGCTTGCCCCACGGTGCCGGCTGGGGAGCTCGTTGCCGAGGTTTGAGTGTCTGGTGGGAAGGGAAGAACCTCCTGATTACCTGAGTCGGCCCGAGTACGCGGTGCAGGCTGCTAGAGTTACTTCCCGCAGGGCGATCGAGAGGTTCCTCAGAGCCTCGGAGATGCCCGGCAAATCCCACTACCTTCGCGGTCGTCCGTCGCTGGTTTCGCACCACTTCGGATCGGCTGGTAAGTTAGAGGGGTTGTCTCCGAAAGGGGGCGCGGCTTAATTCTTGGAAAGTCG